>CAZJKV010000112.1:0-2334 GCA_964546765.1 uncultured Chromatiales bacterium | reverse complement strand
GATCGTGAACGGCTGGGCGATGGTGTTGATGCCGTCCTGCACTGTGCCGATGTTCTCGAACAGCGCCGCGACTTCCCACAGTATCCATTGCGACATCGCGCGCAGCCGCATCACCAGCGCAATCGCGACGGCAATCGCGCCGAGCGAGATCGCGGCCTGCTGCCAGGCGAAGATCGCGAGGGCCGCGACCGAGGCGAGTAGCAGCGAGTTGAGCAGGTGCAGGCTCACCGTCAGTTGTGTCACGAGCCGCATCTGGCGATGCACGGTCTGCATGAACTCGTCCATCGCGTTGCGCGCGTAGTCATGTTCTCTCAGGGTGTGGGCGAACAGCTTGACGGTCTGGATATTGGTATAGCTGTCGACGATGCGACCGGTCATCAGCGAGCGAGCGTCGGCCTGCAACATCGAGACATGGCGCAGTCGCGGGATGAAGATGAACATGATCGCGAGGTAGCCGCAGAACCAGGCCACCAGCGGCAGCGTGAGACGGATGTCTGAGCTTCCGATCAGGAACATGGCGCCGGTGAAATAGACGCCGACGTAGACGAAGACCTCCATCAGCTTCATGACACTCTCGCGGATCGCGAGTGCGGTCTGCATTAACTTCTGTGAGATGCGTCCGGCGAACTCGTCCTGGAAGAAATGCATGCTCTGCCCGAGCAGGTAGCGGTGCGCCAGCCAGCGCACAAGCATCGGGTAGTTGCCGAGGATGGTCTGGTGGATGATCAGGGACTGCATCACCACCAGTAGCGGAAATGCGACCAGTATCAGCACAGCCATGCCGGCGAGCTGCCAGCCATGATCGGAGATAAAGGTCTCGCGCCCGGCCCCGGCCATCCAGTCGACGAGTGCGCCCATGAAGCTGAAAAAGACGATTTCGGCGATCGACATCAGTGCGGTCAGGATCGACATCAGGATAAGCCACGGCATCACCGGCTTCGAATAGTGAATCATGAAGGCGAACAGCCCGCGCGGCGGCGTTGCGGGCGCGACCTTCGGGTAGGGGTCGATCAGGGCTTCGAAGTATCGGTACATGGTCGGGATCCTGCCGGGGCTGTTGTGCTACGGTGTCGTGACCGGCATTATGGAGGAATCCGCGCCGGTATTCACCGTTCAGCCGCAGGCAGGGCGAGCGTAAATCGAGATTTGATCCGGATTCATCTCAATGGTCTATTTGCTGCTCGGGATCCTGGTCTTCTTCGGCGTCCACTCGATCTCCCTGATCAGTCGCCCCTGGCGCGACCGCATGGCGGCGCGACTCGGCAATCTTCTGTGGATGATCGCCTATTCCCTCGCTTCCCTCCTCGGTCTCGTGCTGATCGTCATGGGTTACAGCCTTGCCGGCGCCGATCCGGTCGTGCTCTACAAGCCGGCGAGCGGCGTGCAGCAAGTCGTGATGCTGCTCATGCTGCCGGTCTTCCCGCTGGTATTCGCCGCCTACCTGCCGGGAAGGATCCAGGCGACCGTCAGGCATCCGATGCTGCTGGCCGTGATCCTCTGGGCCACGGCACACCTGCTGAGTAATGGTGCGCTCGCGGATGTGTTGCTGTTCGGCGCCTTCCTGGCCTGGGCGATCGCGGTTCGAATATCGCTGGCCCGGCGCCCGCAGCGGCCGATGATCAGCGCGCCGGCGTCCAGGGCGAATGATGTCATCGCGGTCCTGGCCGGTCTGGCGGTCCATACCGCGTTCCTGTTCGTGCTGCATGAGTGGCTGACGGGCGCGCCGCTGATCACCTGATGAAAACCCGTTGCCCCTGGTGCGGCACCGATCCGCTCTACATCGCCTACCACGACCAGGAATGGGGCATCCCGGTCCATGATGACCGGCATCTGTTCGAGATGTTGACGCTCGAGGGCGCGCAGGCCGGCCTCAGTTGGCTGACGATCCTGAGGAAGCGCGAGAACTACCGCAGGGCCTTTCACGCCTTCGACGTCGCCCGGATCGCGCGTTACACCGCGCGCGACATTGCACGCCTGATGAATGATCCCGGCATCGTGCGCAATCGCCTGAAGATCGAATCGACGATCCGCAACGCGCGGGCGACGCTCGCGGTGCGCGACGAGTTCGGCTCGCTCGATGCATACCTGTGGCGCTTCGTCGACGGCAAGCCGCGCCGTAATGCATGGCGGTCGCTCGCGGAAATACCGGCCCGCACGGAACAGTCCGATGCGATGAGCAAGGATCTGAAGCGCCGCGGTTACAACTTCACCGGCTCGACGATCTGCTATGCCTTCATGCAGGCGGTCGGCATGGTCGACGACCACGTCATTGGCTGCTTTCGTCGCAGTAATACTCGGGGTCAGAGTAGACGAAGTCTACTCTGACCCCATTGT
>CAZJKV010000111.1:0-5909 GCA_964546765.1 uncultured Chromatiales bacterium | reverse complement strand
GACCGGGGACCGGAGGCCGCCTCGCCGTACGCGGCGCTGCACGGCACGGTCGCTGATGTCGTGCGCGAAGGCGGTGATGACGGCGCGCACCCGCTCGGGCGCGCGCTCGCACAGATCCACGGTGTCTATATCCTCGCCGAAAACGCGCACGGACTGGTGCTGGTCGACATGCACGCGGCCCACGAGCGCATCGTCTACGAGCGCATGAAGCTCAGCCACCGTGACGGCGGCATCCGCTCGCAGCCGTTGCTGGTGCCCTTGACGATTCGGATGAGTCGTCGCGAGGCCGCGCTGGTCGCGCAGCATCAGGCGGTGTTCGACGAGATCGGTCTCGAACTCGCGTGCCTGTCCGACGACACCGTCGCGGTGCGCGCGGTGCCGAACCTGCTGTGCGAGGCTGATATCGATACCCTGGTCAGGGACGTCGTAGCGGATCTCGGCGCCGACGGGGACGGCGGCCGTGTCCAGCACCGCATCGACGGGATCCTTGCAACCATGGCCTGCCATGGCTCGGTACGCGCGAACCGCCGCCTGACAGTGCCGGAGATGGACGCGCTGCTGCGCGACATGGAGCGCACCGAGCGCAGTGGACAGTGCAACCACGGCCGGCCGACCTGGGTGCAACTCGATATGCAGGCGCTGGATCGCCTGTTCCTGCGCGGTCGCTAGGGCAGGGCTAACCGTATCAATCGGGCGGTCTCACACGCTCCGTCCAATCAGGATCCCGACCCACACGACCCCAAGACACAAGCCGACACTCAGCACGATATTCAGCGCCGCCTTCATCATCTCGCCCTGTTCGACCAGCATCAGGGTCTCGAGCGAAAATGCCGAGAAGGTCGTGAATCCGCCGAGCAGGCCGGTGATCAGCAGCGCGCGCCATTCCAGCCCGGTCTGGAGGCGTTCGACCAGGATCACGTAGAGGATCCCGACCAGCAGCGAACCAATCACATTGACCGTCAGCGTACCGTACGGAAAACCCTTGCCGAACAGCTGATGAACACCGACTGTCGAGCCGTAGCGGAGCAGGGAGCCGATCGCGCCGCCGGCCGCTATCGCGAGCAGATGCAACACCTATTTTCTCCCGGCCTTTTCGTCGAGTGCGCGCAACTGCGCGAGTTTTTCCGCGATCTTGAGTTCGAGCCCGCGCGGTGCCGGACGGTAATAGGTTCGGGGCGCGAGTCCGTCGGGGAAATAGGTCTCGCCGGCGGCATAGGCGTCGGGCTCGTCATGGGCGTAGCGATAGGTCTTACCGTAACCGAGTTCCTTCATCAGTCGCGTCGGCGCGTTGCGCAAATGCAGCGGTACCTCGCGCGATCCTTCGCCCTTCGCATCCTTCATCGCCGCGTTGTACGCAACGTAGACGGCGTTGCTCTTCGCGGCGCAGGCCAAATATACCACGGCCTGGGCCAGCGCCAGTTCCCCTTCCGGGCTGCCAAGCCGCTCCTGCACGTCCCAGGCGTCGAGCGCGAGCGCCAGCGCGCGGGGGTCGGCGTTGCCGATGTCCTCGCTTGCCATGCGGGCGATGCGCCGCGCCAGGTACAGGGGGTCGCAGCCGCCGTCGATCATGCGCGCAAACCAGTACAGCGCCGCGTCCGGCGCCGAGCCGCGCACCGATTTGTGCAGCGCCGAGATCTGGTCGTAGAAGGCCTCGCCGCCCTTGTCGAAGCGCCGGCCGCCGCCGCTGACAACCTCGACGACCAGCGTCTCGTCCACGCGGCGGCGGCCCGCGCGTTCGACGGCGAGATCGGACAGGATTTCGAGGAAATTCAGCGCGCGCCGCGCGTCGCCGTCCGCGGCGCGCGCGATCAGGTCACGCAGCGGCGCATCGATGTCGAGGGCGAGGCGGCCGAGCCCGCAGTCCTCGTCTGTCAGCGCGCGGTCGATGACGGCGAGAATCGCCGTTGCGTCGAGCGCCTTCAGCACATAGACGCGCGCTCGCGACAGCAGCGCGTTGTTGAGTTCGAACGACGGGTTCTCGGTCGTCGCGCCGATGAACAGGAAGGTGCCGTCCTCGACGTGGTGCAGGAAGGCATCCTGTTGCGCCTTGTTGAAGCGATGGACCTCGTCTATGAACAGCACGGTCGGCCGGCCGTGCGCCTGCATCGTCTGCTGCGCGGCGGCTATCGCGCCGCGAATCTCCTTGACCCCGGCAAATACCGCCGACAGGCTGATGAAATCCGCGTTTGCGTGACCTGCGATCAGGCGCGCGAGCGTCGTCTTGCCGCTGCCCGGCGGTCCCCACAGCACCATCGAATGCAGGCGGCCGGATTCTATCGCGAGGCGCAGCGGCTTGCCCGGACCGAGCAGGTGGTCCTGGCCGATCACGTCGTCGAGCCGCGCCGGCCGCATGCGATCCGCGAGCGGCCGCGTGTCGGTGTTCATCGCGCCCGCGGACCTTCGCCGATGACGTCGATGCCGTCAGGCGGCGTGAATTCGAACAGCGCCGGATCGATCACGGCATTACGCCGGATATCGCTGAAGCGGATCTGCACGGTCTGGCCGAAACCGTCGACTATCTCCATCGATCGGAGTTCTGCCCCGACGAAGCCGAGAAAAATACGGGTGAAGCTGGTCTCCGACTCCTCGCGCGGTTCGAGCAGCAGCCAGGCCAGTTCCTCGTCCACCTCGGGCTCGCTGATCAGGAACAGGTCTTCCAGCCGCTGGTCGGTGCTAAGCAGCAGCGCGGGCGTATTGCCGACCGAGGTATCGAGTTCTGAAATCGTGACCTGTCCGAGGTCGGGGTCGTAGACCCACAGGGTGTTCGCGTCGGTGACGATCAGCTGTTCATACGGATCCTCGTAGGCCCAGCGGAAGCGGCCCGGGCGCAATACAAGCAGTGTGCCCCGGCTGTGCTCCCGGCCCCGGCCCTGCGGATCGATGATGAGCTGTTCGAAGCGCGCCTCGAGCGAGCGCAGGTCGGCGAAATAACGCAGCAGTTCGGCGCTGCCGGGCGCGGGTGCGGCGCCGTGCGGGGACGCGAGCGGGAACAGCAGGACCAGCGTGATGAGAGACAGGCGGACAGCGATGCCGGCCATTCAGTCGACCGTGACCGGCGGCGGTGCGAGCACCTCGCGGCTGCCGTTGGATTCCAGCGGCCCGACGATGCCGGCGCGCTCCATCTCCTCGACCATGCGGGCGGCGCGATTGTAGCCGATCTTGAGTCGCCGCTGCACCCCCGAGATCGACGCACGCCGGGTTTCGGTGACGATGCGCACTGCCTGGTCGTAGAGCGCATCGACCTCGCCCGAGGCGCCGTCGCCGAACTCGTCGCCGGCATCGCTGTCGTTGTCCGTCGATCTCAGAATCTCGTCGAGATATTCGGGTTCGCCCGACTTCTTAAGGAAGGCGACGACCTTGTGAACCTCGTGGTCGTCGACGAAGGCCCCGTGGATGCGCACCGGCACGCTGGTGCCGGGCGGCAGATACAGCATGTCGCCGTGGCCGAGCAGTTGCTCGGCGCCCATCTGGTCGAGGATGGTCCGCGAATCTATCTTCGACGAGACCTGGAACGCGATGCGGGTCGGGATGTTCGCCTTGATCAGACCGGTGATCACGTCGACCGATGGACGCTGGGTCGCAAGCACGAGGTGGATGCCGGACGCGCGCGCCTTTTGAGCGAGGCGGGCGATCAGCTGTTCGACCTTCTTGCCGACGACCATCATCATGTCGGCGAGTTCGTCGATTATGACGACGATATACGGGATCGATTGCAGCGTCGCCGGCGCTTCTCCCTCGAGCGGCTTCGCGAACGGATCCGGAATCGGAGCTTCCTTGTCGATCGCTGCCTTGACCTTGCGGTTATAGTTGGCGATATTGCGCACGCCGAGGTGCGCCATCAGCGCGTAACGCCGTTCCATCTCGGCGACCGACCAGCGCAGCGCGTTGGCTGCCTCCTTCATGTCGGTGACAACCGGGGCGAGCAGATGCGGGATGCCTTCGTAGACCGACAGTTCGAGCATCTTCGGGTCGATCATGATGATGCGCATGTCGTTCGGCGACGCGTTGTAGAGCATGCTCAGCACCATCGCGTTGACCGCGACGGACTTGCCGGAACCGGTCGTGCCTGCGACCAGAAGATGCGGCATTTTCGCGAGATCGACGATGACAGGATGGCCGCCGATATCCTTGCCCAGGCCGAGCGACAGCGGCGAGTCGGCCTCGTCGTATTGTCTCGATTGCAGGATCTCGCTGAGCCTGACGATCTCGCGATGTTCGTTCGGGATCTCGAGGCCGATGACCGACTTGCCGGGGATGATATCGACGATGCGCACGCTGATCGAGGACAGCGCGCGCGCGAGGTCCTTGGCGAGATTGCTGATCTGGCTGACCTTGACGCCGGGCGCCGGCTGCAGCTCAAAGCGGGTGATCACCGGGCCGGGGTTGACCGCGACGACCTCGACCTCGATGCCGAAATCGGCGAGCTTCATCTCGACCTGGCGCGACATCGCCTCGAGCGTCGCGGTGGACAGCGCCTGGCCGCTCGGTTCCGGCGGATCCAGCAGCGCCAGGGGCGGCAGTTCGCCGCTGTCGACCGGGGTGATGAACAGCGGCACCTGGCGCTCCTTCTCGGCGCGGATGCTCGGCTCGATCTGCTTGATGACCGGTTCGATGCGAGGCGGGGTGCGTACTTTCTTCAGTTTGCGCTCGTCCTCGACCGCAGCGGAACGGTGGCGCCGCGCCCTGCGCGCCGCGTGCCAGTCGCTCCACTTTGTGCCGATGACGCGGAAGCGGCCGAAGAAATTGAAGGTCGCTCGCCCGATCGCGTCCATCAACGCGAGCCAGGACATCCCGGTAAACAGGGAGATGCCGGTCAGGAACAGCGCGATCAGGAACAGTGTCGTGCCGATGAAACTGAACGGCTTCACCAGGCCGTTGCTGACGATATCACCGAGTATGCCGCCGGCGTTTGCCGGCAGCGTGCCTTCGATGCCGGTGAAGTGCAGTGTCGCGAGTCCGCAACCAGCGACCAGGGTCAGCACGAAGCCGATCCCGGTCAACATGGCCTGGCGCATACCGATGCGCGATTCGGCGCGGCGGCCGCGGAAGATCATCCAGCCGGCGAAGGCGACGAGCGCCGGAAACAGGTAGGCGAAATAGCCGAACCAGAGCAGGAAGATTGAAGAGAACCATGCGCCGACGAGTCCGCCGATGTTGCCGATACGGTCGACGCTGGCGCTGTAGGACCAGCCCGGATCGCCGGGGTGGTAGCTGACGAGCGAGATCAGCATGTAGATCGCGATCGCGCCGAGCACGAAAAGCGCGCCTTCACGCAGGCCGCGGATCATGTGGCTCGCAATCGGCAGGGGTTGCTTGTTGTTCTTGCGGGTTGCCTGTGACATGGTCGCAGATTATGCCACATATTGCTGCAAGGCAGGATGCACGACCCGGCCCGCTGCGACGTTGACACCCTTCGACAGACCGGCGTCCCGTTCCCAGTCGTCCCGGGCAAGTATCTGCAGCCACGGCAGCAACGCTGCCGACAGCGCCTGCGACGCCGATCTCGGCACAGCGCCCGGCATGTTGGTGACCCCGAAATGGACGATGTCCTCGTCTACGAAGGTCGGCGCCTCGTAGCTGGTCGGCCGGCTTGTCTCGATGCAGCCGCCCTGGTCGATCGAGACGTCGACGATGACGCCGCCGGGCCGCATCGCGCGCACCATGTCGCGGCTGACGACATGCGGTGCGCGGCTGCCGGTGATCAGTACCGCGCCGATCAGCAGGTCGGCGCGCGCGACCTCGTCGGCGATGACGTCGGCGAAGGGATAGCGCGAAGTTACGTTCGGGCCGATATCGCGCATCGCCTCCAGGCGATCGCGCTTCTGGTCGAACACGACGACCTCGGCCCCGAGGCCGGCCGCGACTCGCGCCGCGTTGCCGCCGGCGACCCCGGCGCCGATGATGACGAC
>CAZJKV010000110.1:0-5999 GCA_964546765.1 uncultured Chromatiales bacterium | reverse complement strand
CCCGCTTTCGTTTCTATCGCGAGCAGGGCTTTGAGCCGCACACACACAACCTCTAGCGACCCCATTACCCATGGACAAGACCTACGAACCGCGGGACATCGAGCAGCGCTGGTACCGCAGCTGGGAGGAAAACGGCTGGTTCGCCCCCGCGGGCAGCGGCAATCCCTATTGCATCATGATCCCGCCGCCGAACGTGACCGGCACGCTGCACATGGGGCACGCCTTCCAGGACACGCTGATGGACGCGCTGATCCGCTACCATCGCATGCGCGGAGACAACACGCTGTGGCAGGCCGGGACCGACCATGCCGGGATCGCGACCCAGATGGTCGTCGAGCGTCGGCTCGCCGCCGAGGGCCGTTCGCGTCACGACCTCGGCCGCGAGGCCTTCACCGAAGAGGTATGGCGCTGGAAAGAGCAGTCCGGCGGCACGATCACACACCAGCTGCGCCGCATGGGCGCCTCGCTCGACTGGTCACGCGAACGCTTCACGATGGACGAGGCGCTTTCCGAGGCGGTGCGCGAGGTCTTCGTCCAGCTCTATGAAGAAGGCCTGATCTACCGGGGGAAGCGCCTGGTGAACTGGGACCCGGTGCTGCATACCGCGCTGTCGGACCTCGAGGTGCAGTCGGTGGAAGAACAGGGCCACCTGTGGCACATCCGCTACCCGCTCGCCGACGGATCGGGTCACCTGACTGTCGCGACGACCCGCCCCGAGACCCTGCTCGGCGATGCCGCCGTCGCGGTCCATCCAGGCGACGCGCGCTATCGTCACCTGGTCGGACAGCAGGTCGAACTTCCGCTGACCGGGCGGCGCATCCCGGTGATCGCCGACGACTATGTCGATCCCGAGTTCGGCAGCGGTTGCGTCAAGATCACCCCGGCGCATGATTTCAACGACTACCAGGTCTGGCAGCGTCATCGCGACGAAAGCGAGCTGATGGCCGTGCCGCACAACGGGCTGATCAATATCTTCACGATCGACGCCCGCATCAAGAAAGTCCCGGAGGATGATACCGAAGCCGGCAGTCCGCCGATTTGCGAGCTGATTCCGCAGGAGTTGCGCGGTCTCGACCGCTTCGAGGCGCGCAAGCGCATCGTGGCCGCACTGAAAAAACAGAAACTCCTCGAGCGCACCCAGGATCACAAGCTGATGGTCCCGCGCGGCGACCGTTCGGGCGCGATCGTCGAACCACTGCTGACCGATCAGTGGTACGTGCGGGTCGCACCGCTCGCCGGACCCGCGATCGAGGCAGTCGAGAGCGGCCGAATCCGCTTCGTCCCGGACAACTGGAGCAAGACCTATTTCGAATGGATGCGCAACATCGAGGACTGGTGCATCAGCCGCCAGATCTGGTGGGGACACCGCATCCCGGCCTGGTACGACGACAAGGGCGACGTCTATGTCGGGCGCTCCGAGCAGGAAATCCGCGTGCGCCACCGGCTCGGCCCGGAGGTGCGGCTGGTGCAGGACGAGGACGTGCTCGACACCTGGTTCTCGTCGGCCCTGTGGCCGTTCTCGACGCAGGGCTGGCCGCGCGAGACCGCCGAGCTGCGGACCTTCTATCCGACCAGCGTGCTGGTCACCGGCTTCGACATCATCTTCTTCTGGGTCGCGCGCATGATCATGATGGGCCTGAAGTTCATGGACGATATCCCGTTCCGCGAGGTTTATATCCACGGCCTGGTGCGCGACGCCCACGGCCAGAAGATGTCGAAGTCGAAGGGCAACGTCCTCGACCCGCTCGACCTGATCGACGGCATCGACCTCGAGGGCCTGGTCGAGAAGCGCATCCAGGGCCTGATGCAACCGCAGATGGCGCGCCAGATCGATGCGGCAACCCGCAAGGAATATCCCGACGGCATCCCGGCCTTCGGCGCCGACGCGCTGCGCTTTACCTTCGCCGCGCTCGCATCGACCGGCCGCGACATCAAGTTCGATCTCAACCGTATTCAGGGCTATCGCAATTTCTGCAACAAGCTGTGGAACGCCGCGCGCTACGTGCTGATGAACGCCGAGGGCCAGGATACCGGCGTCAACGGCGATCCGGTCGAGCTGACGCTGGCCGACCGCTGGATCCTGTCGCGCCTGCAGGCGGTGAACCGCGACATCATCGACGCGATCGGCAAGTACCGGCTCGATCTCGCGGCGCAGTCCTACTACGAGTTCGTCTGGAACGAATACTGCGACTGGTACCTGGAGCTGTCAAAGCCGGTGCTGAACTCGCCCGACAGCTCCGCGGAGCTGCAGCGCGGCACCCGGCGCACGCTGGTCCAGGTGCTGGAGACGATCCTGCGAATCGGCCATCCGCTGATCCCGTTCATCACGGAGGAGATCTGGCAGCGGGTCGCCCCGCTGGCCGGCCGCTCCGGCATGACGATCATGCTGCAGCCGTGGCCGTCGGTCGATGCGGCATTGCTGGACGAGGCCGCCGAGGCCGAGGCCGCCTGGCTGATGGCCATCGTGATGGGGGTCCGCAGAATCCGGAGCTCGATGAACATCGCGCCGTCGCGGCCGCTGCCTGTGCTGCTGCGGCACGGCTCGGCGCAAGACCGGGCGCTTCTGGAATCGCTGCGCGCCGCATTGACCGCCCTCGCCCGGCTCGAGTCGATCGACTGGATCGAGGACGGCGACGAGGCGCCCGAATCTGCGACCGCGCTGGTCGGTGAACTGCAGGTCCTGATCCCGCTCGCCGGGCTGATTGACAAGGACGCCGAACTGGCCCGCCTCGGCAAGGAACTCGCCCGCCTGGCCGGCGACATCGAACGCAGCGAGGCCAAGCTCGCGAACCGCAACTACATCGAGCGCGCGCCCGCCCACGTCGTCGACAAGGAGCGCGAGCGGCTCGCGGAGCTGCGGGCCTCGCATCACGCCCTCGAGCAACAGCTGGCGCGGATCCGGTCGATATAGTGCCGGAAGGCACAGACGAAAGGAGGTCATGCCAATGATCAGAATATTGCTTCCCTGCCTGCTCGCGCTGTCGCTGGCGGCCGCCGCCGGCGCCGCGCTCGCAGACAACGTCGCCCGCGCCCAGTTCACCAGCGGGATCAGCGAGCGCGAGCCGGTCGACCGGCTCGACGTCATCCCCGGCGATCGCGTCGAGGTCACATTCTTTACCGAATTGCGCGATCTCGACGGACGCACGGTCACGCACCGCTGGATGCACCGCGGAGAGGTCCACGCCGAGGTGTCGTTCCAGGTCGGCGCACCGCGCTGGCGGGTGTGGTCGAACAAGCAACTGATGCCGGAGTGGCGTGGGGAGTGGACCGTTGAGGTTGTTGATGAGGATGGTAGCGTGCTGGGTAGTGCAACGGTGAGCTACGGCGACTGAGACGCTGCGGCTGGTTAGGTCGCCATAGCTTTGGTGGATTCCCCGGTTTCATAGAACTGGGGGAAAGCCCAACTCACTTGGGAGAGGTGTCAATTATTTCGGGGCAGGATCACGTCAGGTTGAGCAGCTTGTTATGCTGCATTTTTCTTCTTGATAACAAGATCCACTTCCCGATTGACGATGTGGAGCAAAGTCACCAGCTGATTCATCGACTTATTTGTATTGGCTGGATCCAGTAGCCGATATAACTGGGGCAATGACGTCTTCAACTGCTTCGCTATTTGCCTTCGACTCAAACCGCTACTTTCAACCCCACTCCGAGCTTCCAGAGTAAGCTTGTATGTGAGCAGGTCTGCCAGATACCTGGGGTCTTCGTTGTATTCAAGCACCTGATCCATATGGATCGTGCCTTCCCGTCCTGACTCGAGAACATAGGTAAACCCTTCATTTCCGATTTCCTTATCTACGAATAGCTCTTCAATTCTGTCGTCTGCGTCTGGACGCGGCTCCGATTTGGCATAAGGGAAGGTATAGGCGGAACCCGAGCGGGTTACTACCGTGAATTCATTCCTCCGATTGTTCGAAGTAACACTACGAATCTTCATAACTCACCTTCATCTTCCAGCTCACGAATGAGACGAAGGATCCGCCGATTTGCCTTTCCTTCCATTGGCTGCCAATTCTCCAGATCCCACTTCACTACAAGCCTGGCGCTTCGATAGACATGAATATGGCGAGGAGTATGGTCTCCCTTCCATGTCAGGAATACGTAGTTCCCTCTACGAATCTTCCCCATGATTTATATGTTACCATATGTGGTATCGTTTGCAAATGCGAGAAGCATATCAATAATGTTAGCGATGCAGCCTTAATTTGATAGCTGTGCTTCGGGAGCATTATCGATTATGTCGGCCAATCCTTGCTCGTCGATTTCCTTCATCAGGCAGTCATATGCGTCTTGATCAGTATCAAATTGTTCATCCCAAACGATCGAACTTCCGGAGCTGTAATCGACCACCTCAAGTACCCATCCGCTTTCCTCCTGCTCCTTGCCGCGATAGATTTCTACCTGTACCGAGCGACCATCACGTTCGATACGGCCACAGAGGCTGGAGTGTTCAAGATCGTACTCATCGTCCATTTCGTCGACTCCTTACGTCGCTTGGCGCTGCAATCTCAGGCGCATAAAGCAGAGCTTAGCGGCGTGCGCTAGCGCGTCCGCTGGAGCGCCTGGTTGGAATTGGTTTCTGATGCACTGGCACGGTATGCAACTCTACGCCTAGTGCTCGTATTACTCTCAAGACGGTGTCATAACGCGGCTTTGCTCCAGGAGTTAATGCCTTGTACAGGCTCTCCCGACCGAGTCCAGCTTCCTTGGCCAGCTCCGTCATCCCTCGCGCCTTTGCGATATCGCCAATTGCCACCAAAAATACATTGGGATCTTCATCTTCTAGCGCAGCGTTGAGGTATTCCGCGATTACCTCTTCGCTATCCAGGTATTCCGCTGCATCGAATTTGGTTAACTTAGTCATCAGTATGTCCTCGGTATTTCTCAGCAAGGTCATGGGCCTTCTTGATGTCCTTCTTCTGAGTTGACTTATCGCCTCCACACAGAAGAAGGTATATCGTTTCGCCCTCCCTTGAGTGATAGACCCTGTAACCAGGTCCGTAATGGATTTTCATCTCCGAGACACCCTTCCCGACAGGTTCGCAATCGCCGAAATTTCCTGCCTCAGCTGAACGGATACGGGCGATGATTCGAGCTTTTCCTATCGGATCTCGAAGCTTCTTCAGCCAGCTATCAAACTCTGGCGTACGAAGGAATGTGTACATACATGGCAGTGTATCCGTTCGGATACGGTGCGTCAAGCTGGGCTATGGGCCTGACCAATTCCAACATTAGTATTAGGTGGATGCGGGAATATCAAAGATAGGCCGATGCCGTATAGCACCGATCAGCCCTCCCCCTCCCCACGCATTTTTCGCTAGGATACCCGCATGATTCTAATGTATGAAGACGGAATTCTGTCTTGCCGGAAGATAACCGCACCGCTCGCGAAGGGCAGTTTTGGAATTAATATTCAAACACACTTGTAAAACAAGGCATTAAGCCTGATTTCGTGCGCTGGCACATGCCGCGCGCACAGGCCTTCATCAAGGCCTTTCCCGGACGGCGATTGACCGATCTCGGCCCCGATGATGTCACCGAATACTTCTTGAAGGCAGGTCGCGTCGGTGCGATAAACCCCTGGCTATACGTCAGGCCGCCAGTGCTATCCCGATTCCGTATAGCATTGTTCGCACTGTGCGTGAGGATGTATTGCGGGCCCGCGAAAAGCAGGGCGCAGCGCCGGTATCAATGCTCCCGTGTCGCTCGGAACTCGATCTCCGGCCAACGCTCCATCGTCAGCTGCAGGTTGACGCGCGTCGGCGCGAGATACACCAGCGCCCCGCCGCTGTCGAGCGCGAGGTGCTCGGGAAGCTTATTGCGGAATTCGACGAGCCGTTTCTCGTCCGCGCAGTGGACCCAGCGCGCGGTCGCGACCTGCACGTTGTCATAGCTGCAGTCGACCGAATATTCGTGCTTGAGCCGGTACGCGACGACGTCGAATTGCAAGACGCCGACCGCGCCGATGACGATGTCGTTGCCGAGCAGCGGGCGGAACA
>CAZJKV010000109.1:0-6096 GCA_964546765.1 uncultured Chromatiales bacterium | reverse complement strand
ATCTCGCGGACCAGGTGGCCCTTGCCGATGCCGCCGATCGCCGGGTTGCAGCTCATCTGGCCGACAGTCTCGACGTTGTGGGTCAGGAGCAGGGTACGCACCCCGGCGCGCGCGGCAGCGAGCGCCGCTTCGGCGCCGGCATGGCCGCCGCCGACGACGATGACGTCGAAGCTGTCGAATTCAGGTTCCATGGACGCAGACACCCCGGGATGGAGTCAATGAAATCAGCATGATACAGCATCCTGCCCGGGATTCGTAGGCACCGCCGGCGGGCGCCGACCCCGGTCGACACGCGGGATCAAGGGATCGCCCCGAACGGCCGCTAAACTGGAGACGGACTGCCCGCGTCGACCTGGCCCCGGATCCGGGCATGACAACGAAAATCAATCGCTTATATATATGAACCTGCGCCAGCCGACCGTAGCGACCGCCCTCGACGACACCCCGGCCCGCCTCCTCGGCAAGGCCATCGCCGACATCGGCGAAATCATCCTAGGCAAGGAAGACATCGTCCGGCTCGCGTTGGTCTGCCTGATCGCGCGCGGACACCTGCTGATCGAGGACCTGCCGGGCGTCGGCAAGACTACGCTGGCCCATGTGCTGGCCCGAAGTCTCGGGCTCGAATTCCAGCGCATCCAGTTCACCAGCGACATCCTGCCGGCCGACATCCTCGGCGTGTCGATCTATGACACGCACAGTACCCAGTTCAAATTCCACCCAGGGCCGATATTCTCACAGGTGATCCTCGCTGACGAGGTCAACCGCGCGACGCCAAAGGCCCAGAGCGCGCTGCTCGAGGCGATGGAAGAATCCCAGGTCACGACCGAGGGGGAGACCTGGCCGCTGCCGCAACCGTTCTTCGTCATCGCGACCCAGAACCCGGCACACCAGCTCGGCACCTTCAATCTGCCCGAGTCGCAACTCGATCGCTTTCTGATGTGCCTGAGGATGGGGTATCCGGACCACGCCGCCGAGCGCCAGTTGCTCAAGGGCGCAGACCGCCGCGAACTGCTGAAGACGCTGAAGCCGGGTATCGGCCCCGAGGCACTGCTCGCGATCCAGTCGCGGGTCGGGGCCATCCATGTCTCGGACGCGTTGATCGACTACCTGCAGGCACTGCTCGCATTCAGCCGGGAAAGCGCGTGGTACCGCCATGGCCTGTCGCCGCGCGCCGGTCTCGCTCTGTTGCGCAGCGCGCAGGCCTGGGCGTTGATGGACGGACGCAACCATACCGTACCCGAGGACCTGCAGGCCGTGATGCCGAGCGTCGCCAACCACCGCCTGCAGGCCGGTCAGGATCATCCCGGCTGCACGCATGAGGAACTGGTCGCCCAGCTCGCGGCCGTGCCGATCCCCTGAACGGCGGCGCCATGGACCTGTCGCTCGGCTCGATCTCGCACAGAATCCACCGCTGGCTCGACATCGACCGGCGCCATGCGCCGCGCGACCAGCCGGTGCAGCTGGCGCGCCATCGCATCTTCATCCTGCCGACACGCTACGGACTGCTGTTCGCCGTACTGACCTTCGTCATGCTGGTCGGTTCCGCGAACTACAACAACAGCGCGGGCTTTCTGCTGACCTTTCTGCTAATTGGTGTCGGCCTGGTTTCGATCCTGCATACCTACCGCAACCTGGCGGGACTGCGCTTTCATGCCGGACGATGCGACCCGGTATTCCACGGTGAGCCGGCGCGCTACCTGATCCATGTCCATAACGGCGACGGCGCGCGCTCCGCGCTCGGCATCCTGGCCGAAGGGCAGGCGCCGCACTTCCACGATATCGCGCAGAAGGGTGAGACCCGGATCGAAATCGCCGCATCGACCCGCAGGCGCGGTCGCCGGCCGCTCGGCCTGATCACCGTGTTCAGCCGCTATCCGCTCGGCCTGTTCCATGCGTGGTCGCTGGTATCGCTCGACACGGTGTGTCTGGTCTATCCCAAGCCGTCTGCCGATGCCCGGCTGTCCCGCGCCGTGGGCGATGCCGCCCACGCGCAGGCGCAGCCGGTGCCCGGCAACGACGATTTCCACGGCCATCGTGACTACCAGCCCGGCGATCCCCCGCGCCATATCGACTGGAAGGCCGCGGCGCGGGGGCAGAAACTCTATACCAAGGTATTCGCCGACGAGGCCGGTGGCGAGGTCTGGCTGGACTGGAATGATTACAACGGCGACACCGAATCCCGGCTGAGTCGCCTATGCCGGGCGGTCCTGATCGCGGATCAGGATGGCCTGCGCTACGGCATGCGCCTGCCCGGCCACGGCATCGCGCCCGATCAGGGAGACCGGCACCGGCATGCCTGTCTCGAGGCGCTTGCCTTGTACGGGTCGGCGCCGTGACAGGCCGCGCGACACTGCGTGATCCGCCATTGACGCGGCGTTCAGTCGACCTGATGCTGCTCGCGCTCGGGATCGCGTCGTTGCCGCACCTGAGCCATCTCCCGCTGACGGTCGCCCTGTTCTGCATCGCTTTCGCTGCGTGGCGCTGGATGGCCGCACATCACGGCTGGCGGCTGCCCGGCATGCCCGCCCGAACTCTGCTGACGGTGCTCGCACTGTCCGGTGTCTTTCTGAGTTTCGGTACCGTGTTCGGCCGCGACGCCGGCGCCGCGCTGCTGGTGATCATGCTCGGTCTGAAGCTGCTTGAGGTGCGCCATCATCGCGATGCGGTCATCGTCCTGTACCTCGGCTATTTCCTGACGGTGACGATGGTGCTTTTCTCGCAGGAGCTCGTGATCATCGCGGTGCTGGCCGTCGCGCTGCTGTTGATCACCGCGGCGCTGGTCGAGCTGAATCACCCTGCCCCGGACGCCGTGATCTCGCCCGGTGTGCGCTTCCGGCGCAGCGGGGCGTTGCTGGCGCAGGCGCTGCCACTGATGCTGATCATGTTCCTGCTCTTCCCGCGCCTGCCGGCGCCGCTGTGGAACCTCCCGGACGATGCCTACAGCGGCACGACCGGACTGTCCGATTCGATGAGTCCCGGCAGCATCAGCGAACTCGGTCAGTCGGACAGGGTCGCCTTCCGTGTCGAGTTCGACGGATTCACGCCGCCATCGGAGTCGCTGTACTGGCGCGGTCCGGTGTTCTGGCATACCGACGGAAGGACATGGTCACCCGACGCGGGACAAGGTGGAACGGTCCTGGTCGAGCAGCCCGCCTTCGTCCCGACAGGCGAGGCGCTGTCCTACACCATCACGCTCGAGCCGCATAACCGCCGCTGGCTGTTCGCGCTCGAGATGCCGTCCAGCACGCCCGAAGGCAGCCGACACAGCGCCGACCTGGTGCTGCTGTCGAACAAGACGGTGCGCCACCTGACGCGATATCGCGTCGATTCGCATATCAATTACCGCGCCACCCGGCTGAACGCCGCGGAACGCGCGCGCGCGCTGCAGTTGCCGGCAGCGAACCCGCGCGCACAGGCGCTCGGCGGCGAATGGCGCCGTCGCATCAATGACGATGCCGCCATCGTACAGTACGCGCTCGATCACTTCCGCAACGAAGCGTTCCATTATACCTTGACGCCGCCACTGCTGACCGGGCGCGACCCGATCGATGACTTCCTGTTCGGCACGCAGCGCGGGTTCTGCGAGCACTATTCCGCTGCGTTTACCGTGCTGATGCGAGCCGCGGGCCTGCCCACCCGCGTCGTGACCGGCTACCAGGGCGGTGAACTCAATCCGATCGGCGACTATCTGGTCGTGCGCCAGCGCGACGCCCATGCCTGGACCGAGGTATGGCTGAACGGCGCCTGGGTGCGCATCGACCCGACAGCCGCGGTCGCGCCGGAGCGTATCGAGCGCGGCAGCGGTGATGCCCTGCTCGAAGGGCGATCGGCGATGCGCAACTCCCTGGAACGCGGCGTACTCGGCGCCATGTGGCGTCAGACGCGCTTCGGCTGGGACACGATCAACAACCGCTGGAACCAGTGGGTGCTCGGCTTCAGCCCTGAGAACCAGATCGCGCTGTGGTCACGCTTCGGACTGGGCTCCCGGACCGGCATGACGATCGCGATGGTCGCCGCGCTCGGCCTGCTGCTGTTCGTGATCGCAGTGGCGCTGTCGCGGCAGCGACCCGGCGATGACCCGGTCAAGGACCTGTACGAACGGTTCTGCGCCAAACTGGCCCGCCACGGCATCGCGCGCGCGCCGGCCGAGGGGCCGGTACTCTTCGCCCCGCGCGCCGGTGACCGGCGCCCGGACCTCGCGTCCGCGATCGATTCGATCAACCGGCGTTATATCGCGATGCGTTACGGCGGCATTGCGACCGCGCAGCAGCTGCGAAAGCTGCGGCGCGAGATCGCGCAGTTCAAACCCTGAAGGCGGCTGACATGCACAAACACGAACTGATACCGCGACTCGAACGGACCCAGATCTTCTCGCAATTCACACGCGACGAGATCTCCGCGCTGGTCAATTACCTGATGGTACAAAGCGTCGCCAAGGGCGCCGTGATCTTCCGGGAAGGCGAACGCAGCGCGCACATGTGCCTGCTGCTTGAGGGCAAGCTCGAGGTACACAAGGATACCGGTCAGGGCAAACTAAAGAAGATCGCCGACATCGTCACAGGCAAACCGATCGGCGAGATGTCGGTCATCGACGGCATGCCTTACTCGGCGACGGTCGTCGCGGCGCAGGATTCGACCCTGGTGCTGCTGTCGCGCGACAGCCTGATGCGAATCTGCGAGGAGCGCGCGCGTCTCGGCAACCGCCTGCTGTGGCAGATCGCGATGATGGTCAGTATGCGGCTGCGCCAGACAACCGGCAAGCTGGTCGATCACCTGTGATCGAAGCGGTCAGACAGCGGTGAAATGTTCCGCTAGATAATCGATAAAGTAGCGCGTGTTCAGCGGCGGCCGCCTGGTCGCGGCATAAACGGCATGGATCGCGCTGTCGACCGCGTAATCCTCGAGCACGTAGCGCATCCCGTTCATGCCGTACGCCTGTTCATAGATACCGGGCAGGCGCGCAATCCCGAGTCCTCCCATCGCGGCCTGGTACAACGGTGCGCCGTTGTTCGCGGTGAAGTTGCCGTGAATCTCGACGGTCTCCGGGCCTTCCGGGCCGCTGAACTCCCAGACATAGGGATCGCCCGTCTTGTAGCGATAGACCAGGCAGTTGTGTCCCGCCAGTTCCCCGGGCCGTTGCGGCGTCCCGCGCCGGTCGAGATAGGACGCATGGGCATAGAGGTGCAGCCGGATCGTGCCGATCTGTCGAGCGCGCAGGCTGGAATCCTTCAGCTTGCCGACACGTATGACCACGTCGTAACCGCCCTCGATCACATCGATGTAGTGATCGCTCAGGTCGAGCATGATCTGCACGTCCGGGTACTCGGCCAGGAATCCGCTGATGATCCGGGGCAGCAGGATCTGCCCGATCATGACCGGCGCGTTGAGTCGCAGCGTCCCGCGCGGTTCGCGCCTGATCTCACCGACCGCGGCCTCCGCTTCCTGCCAGGTCGCCTCCACCTGGCGGCAATACTCGTGAAACGTCCGTCCTGCCTCGGTCATCTCGAGCCGGCGTGTGGTCCGGTTGATCAGTTGCACCCCGAGCCGGTCCTCGAGCCGGCTGATGCGCTTGCTGACGAGCGACCGCGAGATGTGCTCGGCCTGGGCGACCGCGCTGAAGCTCTTCAGCTCGATCAGCCGGGTGAACAACAGCATGTCATCGATCGGACCCATCGAATCGGGGTGTCCCGCTTATATTGGTCTTATTATGGAAACAATGTTTTTATATTGTAGACGATTATAAACGATCGGGCTTTCTATATCATTCAACTCAGGTTTACGGACAGTAAGTCATCCCGGAAGGACAGACAAGCACGATGGAAGCCTGGCTCAATAACCCGATGTTCCAGTCCGCGATCGCGCCGTTCGTGATCGCATTCGTCGCCGCGCTGCTCCTGCGGCCCCTCGGCGGCTGGGTGGCCGGGCTCGGCTTCGCCGCGGCATTCTATACCGCGGTCTGGATGATCATCGGGTTCCAGTTCATGCCGCTTACCAGCACGCGCAAGCTGCTGCTGGCCGGCGCCGGCGCGGTCGCGGTCGGTCTGCTGATCGAGCTGGCGCCTCGCACCCTGGACCGCTGGCGCCCCTGGGCGCTCG
>CAZJKV010000108.1:0-6107 GCA_964546765.1 uncultured Chromatiales bacterium | reverse complement strand
GGTGACAGGCGCGCGGTGCGTGATGCGACCCAGCGGTTCAAGTCGTTGAGCCATCGACATCCGCAGGAGCCGGTCTTCCTCGCGTATCTCGGCGCATCGATGACCTTGCAGGGCAGGGATGCCTCCAACAACATCGACAAGCGCCGCCTGACCGAAGATGGCCTGAGAATCATCGATCGCGCACTCGAGAAATCATCGAAATCCGGGGATCGCGACTCGCCCCGATACCTCGATACCCTGCTGGTCGCGGCGAACGCCTTCATTCATATTCCGTCCTTCTTCAATCGCCATGACCAGGGCAAGCGATTGCTGGACGAGATCCTCGCCCATCGCAACTTCGACGACATGGCGGCCGGATACAAGGCTGCGACCTATCTGGCAGCGGCGCTGGTGGTGCAGGGAGAGGGGGATGAAGACGCATACCGCCGCTATCTGGACCTGACCGTCAGCACCGACCCCGAGGGCCGCGACGGACAGTTCGCGAGCAAGCTGCTCGAAGATATGTCTGGGGTCGGACCACGGTAAGTTGCTGAAATCTGATCAATCAGGGCCTTAATTCAGTTCAACAAGTTGCCGAGGTCCGACCCCACACATCAATAGCAGATAAACACTGATAGTTCACATGACGAGATCATGCAATGATCAATCTATCACGGTTTACATATTACGCAGAACGTCATAGGCTGAATCCAGATGATCCGATGAGGTGACTTGCATGACCGCTGGAAATAAAAAGCTTGAACCCATCCATCCAGGAGAAATCCTGTTCGAGGAATTCATGAAACCCCTCGATATCAGTATCAACCGACTGGCGCGGGATATCAGCGTACCACCGGGCCGCATCAGCGCCATCGTCAATGGCAACCGTTCGATCTCGGCTGACACCGCCTTGCGCCTTGGTAGATATTTCGGGGTCAGCCCCGAGACCTGGATGGGGTTGCAGGCCGACTTCGATCTGCGCATCGCCCAGAAAACGATAGGGGCTGAGGTCGAACGGCGTGTACAGCCGTATGCTGCCTGAACCGCTGAACCACTGACTTCACAGTAGCGGCACATTATGTCGCAGGCACGGACATAATAATTCCATGCACGGCCTGTCCAAATCCCGCGTTCTCGCCCATCTGCAGTGTCCGCGCCGCCTGTGGCTGCAGGTCCATCGCCCGGAACTCGTCGAGTACGACAGCGGCACAAAGGCCCGCTTCGCCGCCGGCGCGCAGGTCGGTGAGGTCGCGCGCGGTCTATATCCCGATGGCACGCTGATCGACTCCCTCGATCCCGCGCAGGCGCTCGATGACACCCATCGCTTACTCGACGGACCACCGAGGCCGCTGTTCGAAGCGACCCTGCAGGCCGAAGGCGTGCTGGTCAAGGCCGACCTCCTGTGGCCGGACGGCAACGGCCGCTGGGGCATGACCGAGGTCAAGTCATCGACGAGCGTCAAGGACTATCATTACCTCGACGCCGCGGTGCAGGCGCGGGTCGCGCGCGCGGCCGGGATAGAGCTGTCGCGCGTCGAGATCGCGCATGTCGACAACAGCTTCGTCTATCCGGGCGACGGCGATTATCATGGCCTGCTGACGCGCGCCGACATCACCGACACGATCGCGCCCCTCGAGACAGAAGTCCCGGCATGGATCGCAGCAGCGCGAACAACTCTCGACGGCGACGACCCCGAAACCCCGCCCGGCGATCACTGCCATGACCCCTATGACTGCCCGTTCCTCGGCCTCTGCCTCCCGTTCGACCCGGCCGTGTTCCCGCCCGAGATCCTCCCGCGCAATCGCGGCCTCGCAGCGACCTTGCGCACGGAAGGGTACGACGACCTGCGCGCAGTCCCCGCAGCACGGCTGATGAACCCGCTGCATCGCCGCGTCTTTGAGGCCACGCAGACGGGCAGGGCATTCCTCGATCCCGCGGCAAGCCGCATCCTCGCGAAGCTGCCGCGGCCGCACTATTACCTCGACTTCGAGACCATCCAGTTCGCGGTGCCGATCTGGGCCGGCACCCGGCCGTATCAGCAGATCCCGTTCCAGTGGTCATGTCACATCGAGGACCGCACGGGCGCGATTACGCATCACGAATTTCTCGCCGACACTCCGGACGATCCCCGCCGCAAATTCGCGACCACGATGCTGGCCGTACTCGGCGACCGCGGTCCGGTATTCGTTTATCATGCCGCGTTCGAGCGCACCCGCATCAACGAGCTCGCCGATGCCTTCCCCGACCTGGCGCCGGCGCTCCTCAGCATCGCCGCGCGCATCGTCGACCTGCTGCCGATCGTGCGCGAGCATTACTATCACCGCGACATGCGCGGCTCGTGGTCGATCAAGGCGGTGTTGCCGACAATAGCGCCGGATCTCTCCTATGACGACCTCGAAGTGGCGGACGGCGGCATGGCGCAGGTCGCTTTCGCCGAGCTCCTGCAGCCTGACCTACCGTCAGATCGTCGGGAGCAGTTGCGCGCCGGGTTGCTGAAATACTGTGAACTTGATACGTGGGCGATGGTGCGGGTTGAGAAATTTATGCGGGGAGGGGAGTGATTGCCGAGGGTTCTCCTGCCGTGGTCCGACCCTAAGTATCGTTCTACAACGCCCGCTTCATCTGTTCGGCGACCCACTGGTTCAGGCTCTTGCCTTCCGCCTCGGCGCGCATCGCGGCTTGTGCATGCAACTCGGGCGGGACGCGCAGGGGGACCTTTCCGGACCAGCTCTTCTGCGCCGGACGGCCGAGTTTCCGGCAGGTCTCGATGTAATCATCGACTGCTTCTTCAAATGCCACGCGGATCTCCGGCACGGATTCACCATGAAACGAGACGACATCGTTGATCCCTGCGATGCGACCGACGAGACAGCCGTCTTCGTCGCTGTAGACGATGACTGCGATGTAGCTCTTGTATTTCATTGGCTTCATGGTTTGATTCCCGACTTCTCCAGGAACTCACGCGCATCACGAACCTGGTATGGCCTTGCTTCCTTCCGCGGATGCGGCCGATGGAAGGTGGCGACGACACCGTTCAATTCGAAACGGACTCGTGATCCGCTCCCCTCGACTCGTTGGGCACCGACGGCAAGAAACAGTGCCTCGATCCGCCGCCACTCAAGGGAGCGGGGTGCGCTTGCAGAGAAGATCTCGGCTAGGGTCCTGCGATGCGCCCTGTTCATGGATGATATCAATAGTTGATATATATCGGAAGACTGGATTGACCAGTTTAGGAGGACTGATACAGATGGGGGATCAGTGGTTGTCTTAAATGGCCGAGGTGAGGTAGTCGGGAGTAAGTCGGGGTCGGGCCACGGTAAGCTGCTGAATTCCAATCGATCAGGGCCAGTTTAAGGCTGAATACAGGCCTCCCGGCGCCATTTCAGGCCCAGAATCATAGATGGATGCATGTCTCACTCCGCCATTTCGACCCCGAAAACACGCGGGGAGGGCCTGAATCTGCGCAGATTCTGACCTGATATATATACAGTTCAACAGGTTGCCGTGATCCGACCCGACCGCCTCACTAGTCCAGCCGTTCGATCCGCAGGATCCGGTCCACGCGGAACATGCGCTCTTCCCGAGCCTTCGTGCAGAAGGCCTTCATGCCGGGGAAGGTCTTGCCTTTGAAGGTCTCAGTGCCGACGCTCAGCGGGATGACGATGCGCTCGGATTGCGTGTCGTTCGGCTTCAGGTAGGTCAGGCTGAGCTTGCGCTGATCGCCGATCGCCTGCGCGATGAGCGCCATCTTCTCTGCGAGCGGCAGTGCATCCTCTGATTCACGGTAGCGGTCGCGCGTGAGGAAGTCGAAGATCCGGTGATCCGTCCGGATGTGGCCCTTCTTGATCGGCCGGGTGAGCACAATGCCCTCGAACGACGTGCAGCGGCTGAGTGCCACGTAGGTCTGCCCGGCGGCGAACGCGCCCCGGTCGAGATCGATGATCACCCGATCAAAGGTCTTGCCCTGGCTCTTGTGGATGGTCACCGCCCAGGCCAGCCGGAACGGCAATTGCGTGAAAGTGCCGACCGGTTCCGCGATGATCCCGCTCTCGTCGAGCCGGAAGCGATAGACCTCCCAGGTGAATGGATACACCTCGACCGTCCCGTTCTCTCCGCGCAGCCTGACCTCGAGATAACGCTCGCCTTCATCGTCCTGCCTGACGGCCTCGATCACGCCCACCGTGCCGTTCACCCAGCGGCCGTCGTGATCGTTGTTGACGAGCATGATCTGCGCACCCTTCTTGAACTTCAGCTCGACGGCGGTCGGGTAGTACTCCTTGCCAAACTCGCCGCTGATCTCGGCGATGGCGGTGTGCGTCCTGCCCTTCAGCTCCGCGAGCCGCGCGGCGTTGATCTCGTCGGCCCTCCGGTTGGTCGGCGTGAGATGGATCGCGAACGCCTGCTCGTCGTGCCGGTAATCGGGATCGAAGCGCTCGTTGAGCCGGTCGATATCCGCGTCCTCGACCGAGTTGTTGCGGATGCGGTTGAGCAGATCGACGAAGTCCTGATCCTTCTGCCGGTAGACCTTGTCGAGTTCGACGATCTCCAGCCCCACGCCCGCGAGCGCATGCGCACTGAAGAAATACGGCGTCTGGTAATGGCTCGAGAAGATCTCCCGCTCCGCGGCAGTGACAACCGGCGGCAACTGGTAGAGATCGCCGACGAAGATCATCTGCACGCCGCCGAACGGCTGGTCAGTCGCGGGTCCGTAGCGACGCAGAAAGGCATCCACGCAGTCGAGGAGATCGGCGCGCAGCATCGACGCCTCGTCGATGACAATCGTGCTGAGCTTCTTGTAGAGCTTGCGGTCGCGCGGACGGATCTTCCCGTCCTCGATCCTGCGCAAGGTCACGTCGATGGAAAAGCCGAAGAATTGATGGATCGTCTGCCCGCCGACATTGAGCGCGGCGACCCCGGTCGGCGCGAGCACCACCGGCTCCCTGCCGGTATGGTCGCGGAAGTATTCGAGGAGCGTCGACTTCCCAGTCCCGGCCTTGCCGGTGATGAACAGGCACCGGTCCGATTGTTCCATGAGCGCCAGCGCGCGGCGAAAGGCGTCGTTGAAGTCCAGGTCGGTTGCGGTCATGGGCGGTAACGAGTCTCCGTTCTGCTCGGCCCTACAACGCCCGCTTCATCTGTTCGGCGACCCACTGGTTCAGGCTCTTGCCTTCCGCCTCGGCGCGCATCGCGGCTTGTGCATGCAACTCGGGCGGGACGCGCAGGGGGACCTTTCCGGACCAGCTCTTCTGCGCCGGACGGCCGAGTTTCCGGCAGGTCTCGATGTAATCCTCGACCGCTTCTTCAAATGCCACGCGGATCTCCGGAACGGACTCGTGATCCGCTTCCCTCGACCCGTTGGGCGCCCACGGCAAGAAACAGTGCCTCGATTCGCTGCCATTCCAGGGACCGGGGTGCGGATGCAGAGCTGCTACACCGCACCACTCTTTGGCGTTGCTTGCAGGGAGTAATCCGGACGCAGCTTCTGGTAGAGGAACTCGGGAGCGAAGTCGGCGCCATTCGGCCAGACGATCGTGTCGAGATCCCTGTCCAAGGTGAATTGCCGAAACAGGGAAATATCTTTCAGGGGGTCGAAAATATCACCCCACAAGTCCCCTTCGAGATCGACTTCGCCTTCAACACCATCAGCAAATCTCAACCAGATCCGGAAGTCCTGACGGTATTCGGCGGCATTTAACTTGGGCAGCATGATGTTTATTCCAAAGGATCAATTTTTTTTAACGGCTTCCTTTCGCGGCACAGCCGCCAGACTTCAGCCAGATCAGAAAGGTGATATTCCCGCCATTCCTGAACCAGGCCGAGCACGCGAGGAGGCAACCGTCCCTCGATGACTTCTCCCGTAGCGATCGCGATGGCCGCAACTGCTTCCCCGTATTTCGCATGAAAGTGCGGAGGAGGATGATCGCTGTAATACATGACGATAATGATACCAAAGAACCGACTGATTACCGGCAAGGCCTGTCCCCCGATACGTATCTATTGGGGATACTGAGCCTGGGTCTATTGTGAGAGTATCGGAGTTAGGCTGTATTGCGGGGGTAAGCGCGTGCTTATCGCTTATCGGGGTCGGACCACGGTAAGCTGCTGAATTGCAATCAATCAGGGTCAGT
>CAZJKV010000107.1:0-6148 GCA_964546765.1 uncultured Chromatiales bacterium | reverse complement strand
GCGGTGAAAGACCGCTGGACGCGGTCAAAATGGGTGTTTATTCTTCCTATACTCGGCGATGAGCCGTCAGATGACATCATCCGTTATCATGAAATTCCGAGTCCTGTTTACACGCTGCCGCTGGGTCGATCCCATCCCCTGACATTGACAGAATACGGCACCCTTGCGGAACGCACTGGCGGTAAAATGCTGCATCTCGATTTCAAATAGTCGCGAGTAGCCCAGCCACCTCAGCCCAGGCATGTCTCAAGTACGCTGGCTGCCTTCATAATCAGCTCGACCCATTCCTCCTGCCGGCGCTCGATCGGCGCCGAGATCGACAGGCCGGCGATGATCTGGCCGTCGCCGCCATGGATCAGCACCCCGATACAGCCAACGCCGGCCTCGGCCTCTTCGTCGTCATAGGCGAAACCGGCGCGGACGCAGCCGGAGACATGCTGTACCAACTGCTCTTCATCGGTGAAACTGTAGCGCGTGTATCCGGGCAGGCCGGTGCGCCTGGCGTAGGCGCGACAGGCCGGCTCCCCTTCTTCGCCGAGCATCAGCTTGCCGACCGCAGTGACATGCAGCGGCGCGCGACTGCCGATGCGCTGTTCGACGCGCATCATCCGTTCCGGCAATGCACGATCGAGATAGACCACCTCGTCGCCCTGGCGCACGGTCAGGTTGACGGTCTCGCCGATCCGGTCGCGCAGCGCCTCCATCAGTGGGCGCGCCTCACGGCGCAGGTCCTGGTGGGCGGCGACCCGACTGCCGAGCTGCAGCAGGCGAATCCCGAGACGGTAGTGATTCCCCTCGCGCTGCACCAGGCCGTTGTCGATAGCCGCGGATAGGATGCGAAAGGCAGTCGACGGATGCAGTCCGGTCTCCGCGGCGAGCACCTTGAGACTGACCGGATCACGGTAATGGCCGATCGCCTCCAACAGCGCGGTCAGCCGGTCAATGACTTGTATGGATGAACCCTGATTCGTGGCCATATTTTCGTATTGTGAAATCGATTGCGTATTGCGGGATATTATCTCAGGGACTACTCTGGACGCAAGCATAGATAACGAGGAGGCCCGACCATGAGCAAAGCCGCAGAATTGACCCTGACCCGCAGCGATTTCCGCGAGGGCATCCAGTATTTCGCCCCGGCCTGGCCGGGCGCCGACCGCCTGGCGGCCCGGCCGGTCATCGGCCCCGACCAGACCGCGATCGCCGATCCGGCCGATCCGGCCGCCGCCTATCAGACCCTGCTGGTCGCCGACGCCCTGCGCTACCTGACGCTGCAGATCTGCGGCAGCAAGGCCTCCGGTCACCCGGGTGGCTACGCGTCGTCGGCCGAGGCCCATGCCGCGCTGCTGATGCTCGGTCACAAGCATATCGTCACCGAAGTCGGCCATCACGCGCCGGGCTTCTACAGCGCGATGTTCCTCGACGGCTCGCTCGCAGCCATGGACATCCACACCGTTGCAGAACTGCACGCCCGCTTCCGCGAACGCCACGGCCTGCTCGGTCACCTGTCCGGCGCGATCCCCGGCCTGCTCGCCCCGGCCGGCCCCCTCGGTCAGGGCCAGCACTTCGCGATGGGCGGCGCGCTGTTGAATCCCGGCACGCTGTTCCCGGTGACCATCGGCGATGGTGGCCTGGGCGAGCCCTACATCATGTCGTCGTTCATGCACTTCCACACCGCCTTCCCGCAGGTCACGAACTTCCTGCCGGTGCTGGTGTGGAACGGCTACAGCCAGGAGCACCACTCGATGGTGTCGCTGATGTCGAACGAACAGATGATCGCGTACTGGCGCGCCCACGGCTTCGAGGATGTGATCCTCGTCGATGCGAAGGACTTCTGTGACGACGCCGAACAATCCGGCGCCTATTACGACAGCACGCGCTTCTCGCAATCGCAGCGCCTCGCCTTCCAGGGCGCAGTGCTCGAGGGCATCGACCGCGCTGCCCAGCAGGCCCTGTCCGGTACGCTGACCGCATTCGTCATCAAGCAGCTGAAGGGTGCCGGCGTGCATGCGCTCGGCGCGAAAGCACACAACCTCTACCCGGCCGACACCCTCGACGCGGCACATATCATCAGCGGGTTGAAGCGCCGCGCGCTCAATGCCGAGGCCTGGGAACTGGTACGCACGAATCTCATGCGCGCCGGCGGCGGCCCGGCCGGCGAGACTGTCGCGACCGAACGCGAGCGCGTGATCGCCGACCTCGGCGACCTGCCATTGAAGGATTTCCCGCTCGGTGAAAACCAGGTGCCCGCCACCGTGTTCGGCGCCGTGGTGGCTGAAGTCGGCAGGCGCGATCCGCAATTCGTCGTCAGCAATGCCGACGGCAACGAGGCCTCGGCGATGAAGAACATCAACGATGCGCTGAAGATCCGCCACCCGACGGCGGACGAGCTCTACAACCAGTCCCCGAACGGCCAGGTCTACGAACCGTTGAACGAGGACGCCTGCGCCGGCCTCGCCGCCGCGATCGCTCTGTTCGGTGGTCGCTCGCTGTGGCTGTCCTACGAGAGTTTCGCGATCAACGGCTGGCCGATCGTGCAGACGGTGTCACAGGCGATGGCCGAATTGCGCCGGCGCACGCCGTCGCAGGTCAACATGTTCACCGCCGGCGCGCTCGAACAGGGTCGCAACGGCTGGACCCATCAGCGCCCGGAGATCGAGGCCTACTGCGCCGCGATGATGCGCAACGGCAACCACTATCCGCTGTTTCCGGCCGACGCGAACATGATCCAGGCCGCCTATGAATGGGCGCTCGGAACGCACAACAAGACCATCGCGATCTTCGCCTCGAAGACCGCGCTGCCGGTGCGCACCACGCTGGCGCAGGCACGCCAGGCGATCGCAGACGGCGCGATCACACTGTACGAGAGCACGACCGGCAGCGGTCCGCTGTTCGTCATCGCGGCGACCGGGGACATGATCCTGCTGCCGGTGTTCACCGCACGCGATGCGCTCGAACAGGCCGGCGTGCGCGTACGCATCGTCAGCGTCGCCAACCCCCGCCGGCTGTATCGGCCGCAGGATGTCAGCTGGAACTCCGTCAGTGAGCCGGACGACCGCTTTCTCGATGACGCCCGGTTCGATCAGCTGTTCGATGGCACGGCGCTGCTGGCGATCAGTGGCGGTCCAAGCGCCGCCCTGGAACCTGTGCTGCTGCGCAGCCGCTGCCCGCGTGATGTGTTGTGCTGGCAGCGCGGCGAAACCGTCGCCGCAGCCGGTGAGCTGATGAACTTTAACGGCGTTGATGCGCCGGCGATCGTCGCACGGGCGCGCACGCTGCTGGGGCTCTGATAAGCGACACAACAAGGTATCAAGCGGAGGCAAGGCGATGAACAGAACCCGCATCATCGTACTCGACGATGACCCGACCGGTTCACAGACGGTACACAGCTGCCTGTTACTGACGCGCTGGGATGTCGGGACGCTGGACGAAGCGCTGCTCGATGATTCACCGCTGTTTTTTATACTGACCAACACGCGCGGCATGGACGCCCGGCGCGCGGCCGCGATCACCCGCGAAGTCTGCCACAACCTCAAACTGGCACTCGACGGGCTGGCGGCGCTTGGTCATCACATCGAGCCGATCCTGATCAGCCGCTCTGACTCGACGCTGCGTGGCCACTACCCGGTCGAGACCGATGTCATCGCCGAGGAACTGGGGCCATTCGACGCCCATTTCCTGATCCCGGCCTTCATCGAGGGTGGTCGCATCACGCGTGAGGGCGTGCATTACCTGCTCGTCGATGGCCAGCCGGTCCCGGTCAACGAGACCGAGTTCGCGCGCGATTCGGTGTTCGGCTATCGCCATGCCTTCCTGCCGGACTATATCGAGGAAAAGACCCGCGGCCGCATCCGCGCCAGCGAGGTCGAGCGTTTCAGTCTCGACGACATCCGCGCCGGCTGCCTGCCGCGCTTGCTGTCACTGCACGATAATGTCGCCTGCGCCGTTGATGCCGAATCGATCGAGGATCTCACCCTGTTCGCTGCCGACCTCAAGACCGCGGCTGCCCGGGGCAAGCGTTTCCTGTGTCGCAGTGCCGCCGGGATCGTCAGCGGACTCGCCGCGCTGCCGCCACAGCCAGTCGCCGCCACTGCTATGCGCCGCTATGTCAGTAACCAACGCCCCGGCGTGGTACTGGTCGGCTCCCATGTCAGCAAGACAACGCGCCAGCTCGGACGTCTCCTCGAGGAGGTGGACACGATTCCGATCGAGATCGATGTCGCGCGACTGCCGGACCGCGAGGGAGTATTGCTCGCCGAAATCCTTGAGCGTATCGCCCACGTCCATGGCCGGGGACAGACCCCGGTAATATTCACCAGTCGCAGTGAATTGCGTTTTGACAGTGAGACCAAGCGTCTCGCCTTCGGCGAGCTCGTCTCCACCTTCCTGATGAACATCGTACAGGCATTACCCAAGGATATCGGCTGGCTGATCAGCAAGGGTGGCATTACCTCGAACGACGTCCTTTCCTCCGGGCTTGCGCTGCGCATGGCGCGGGTGCTGGGACAGATACTGCCTGGCTGTTCCGTCGTGCGCTGCCCGGCGCATCACCCCCGCTATCCCGATCTACCGGTCGTCATCTTCCCTGGCAATGTCGGCGATGACGACGCACTGGCAACCGCTTATCAGCGCCTCAGGACGGAAGTCCCGAGGACCAGGACTGGATACACGCCAGGGCTCAAGGTTTGACGCCGGCGCCCGTCTTAATGCCCGCGACAGGCGCTTGCACCGGCTGCAGCGGACAGGCGCCGGCGTGCTCGGCGAAATGGCAGGGAACATCCACCAGTGCGGCGGCCGCTTCGTAGAGGTAGTCGAGAAAAGTACGCACGATCATCGAAGGCTCCTTCTCGGCGGAACGCACCACGTACCAATGATGCTGGATCGGAAAATGTTCGACATCAAGGATGATGATCTGTCCGGCGGCAGCATCGAGCGCCAGCGTGTGCTGTGACAGCACCGAGATTCCGAGACCGCCGACGATCCCCTGCTTGATCGCCTCGTTACTGCCGAGCTCCATGCGCACCTTCGGTGTCACGCCATGTTCGGCGAACAGGCGTTCAAGTGCCTTGCGCGTACCCGACCCGGACTCTCGCATCAGAAAGTGTTCATCCGCAAGACGCTGGATCGGGATTCGCGCCACCCCGGCGAGCGGGTGATAGCGCGACGCCAACACTACCAGCGGGTTCTCCATGAACGGCTCGACCGCCACATCACGATCCCTCGGTGGCTGCGCCATGATATAGATGTCGTCCTCGTTGGTTTCCAAGCGCGACAGGAGACGCTCGCGATTGGTGACCTTGAGGGAGACCTCGATCCCGGGATAACGCTGGCAGAACGGGCCGAGCAGGCGCGGCAGGAAATATTTGGCCGTGGTCACGACGGCGATACGCAGACGGCCCTGCTTCAGGCCCTTCAGTTCCGCGACGCTGGTGGAAAACTGGTCGGGACCACGCACGTCATCTTTGAGCCGCTGGATTTCATCGCAAGGCTGGCAGCCCTGGTGCCCAGACCAAAGGTCAACCTCACCCGCTTCCATGGGGTGTTCGCCCCGAACAGCCGGCATCGCGCCGTGGTCACCCCGGCCAGGCGGGGCAAGGGCAACAAGGCCAGGGAATCCGAAGAACCGCCCGCCGAACGGCGGGCCTCGATGACTTGGGCGCAGCGGCTGAAACGGGTGTTCAACATCGACATTCAGACTTGCCGGATCTGCGGCGGCACGATGAACGTCATCGCCTGCATCGAAGACCCCGCGGTGATCCAGAAGATCCTCGATCACCTGAAGAGCAAAGAGGAAACCCGCGATCCTTTTTCGTTTCCCGAAAGCCGGGCGCCGCCGACCGGCGAGCAAGCCGTCCTGCTCCACTGACGCCCTGAACCCACAGATTGGCTTACGATGCTGCGACCGGCAACGTGGCAGGGTTCCGTTCGGCAGCACGGTCAGGCGGGGTTGTATCTCAGGAAGAAGTGGCTCGAGTTTGGGGGTGCCGGGAGCAGAATCCAGGGCGGATTCCACGGCATCGAGTGGCCACCGTGCCAGGCATCGGCGGTGAAAGACCGCTGGACGCGGTCAAAATGGGTGTTTATTCTTCCTATACTCCGACGAGGATCGCGCGCGTGCAGGTGCTCTCCCTGATTGCCTGGCGCACCGCGC
>CAZJKV010000106.1:0-6166 GCA_964546765.1 uncultured Chromatiales bacterium | reverse complement strand
CCGGCGCAACGCCGCCGGCTGGAAGGGATCATGCACCCGCGGGTGCGCGCCGAGGCGCGGCGCCGCATCGGCGAACTCGACGCGCCCTACTGCGTCCTGTCGATCCCGCTCCTGGTCGAGACCGGACAGGCCGGCGCCGTCGACCGCGTCCTCGTCGTCGATTGCCCCGAATCCCTGCAGCGTGTGCGCGTCGCCGCCCGCAACCGCTGGACCGACGACGAGATCGACGCGATGATCGCCGCCCAGGCGACGCGCGCGCAGCGCCTGGAGGCCGCAGACGACATCCTCGTCAACGACGGGGAACCGGCCGCACTCACCCGCGCCATCGAGGCGCTGCATCGTCACTACCTCGCGTTGTCGTCCGGGCGCAACACACCGGCGGACGACTCGTCAAGCCCGACGCCCTGAATCGACGCCCCCGGGGCCGCGAAGCCGCCGCGCTTATCCAATTTGCCATCAACCCTGCGGTTATGGACAATGGCCCGGATAATGCCACAACCGGCCACCGGGACACCCACGATACCTGTCCATGCACGCCATTACCTACGAACAACCGCTGAACGAGCGCATGCGGACCTTCCTGCGCCTGGAATTCCTGTTTCACCAGGTCGACCATAGCCTGGTCGGGACGACGCAATGGGACAGCCGGACCTCGATCGCGAATCTGACCGAGATCCTCAATGTCTTCAGCCGTACCGATCTCAAGACCGAGGTCATCAAGGAACTGGAACGCCTGGCGGCGACGCTCTCGCGGCTGGAAACGAACCCCGAGGTGGACCGCGGTAAGCTGAGCGAGATCCTCGACAACATCGATCTCCTGTCCGACCGGCTGCACCTGTCGCAGGGACAGATCGGCCAGGAGCTGAAGGGAAACGAATTCCTCACCGCGATCCGACAGCGCAGTTCGATCCCTGGCGGTACCTGCGACTTCGACCTGCCGGCCTATCACTACTGGTTACAACGGAGCGGAGAGGAGCGCACCCGCGAGATTCGTCACTGGCTGTCGGCCTTCGATGATTTCCGCACCTCGATCGACGTGATTCTGCGCCTGGTGCGCGAAAGCTCGGTCAACACCCGGGAGGTCGCCATCGCCGGCTTCTACCAGCAGTCGCTCGACAGCGCACTGCCGTTCCACCTGATCCGCGTCACGCTGCCAGGGAACGTCGCTTGCTTTGCCGAGATCAGCGGCGGCAAGCACCGCTTCACAGTGCGCATGATGGAGGCGCGTAGCTATGACAGGCCGGTCCAGGTCGCCGGCGACATAGAATTCCGGCTCGGTTGCTGCGCTATCTGAAACGGTTCATCCGGGTTCAGAACTCGAATCTCATCCCGATATGACCACCGTTCTCTATTTTTCTCGTACCTCTTATGCTGCCGCGATCGAGTTTTGCGCGAATGTCGCGATAGCCGATGTAGACGCTTGCGCGCGGCAGGATCTCGTAGCCGATCGACGCCGTTACATAACTGAAGCTGTCGGCATCGGCGAAGGTCACGACGCGCGGCGAATAATATCCCTCCACGCCGAGCTGGAGGCGCTGATGCGGGGGCAATGCAAACCGCAACTGGCCGCCGATCGCGAGCGAGAACACGTTCGCCGAGACGTTCCTCCGCTCGCTGCGCGCGGCGAACACCTTGAATCCGATGCCGGCCTCGAGCCCGGGTGAGTCGGTACCGGCCTCGGAGATGACCTGCGCGCCGAGCATGCCGATGTAATCGTTGTCGGTCGTGAACAGCAGACCGATGTCCATCTCGCGCTTGCCGAAACCGCCCGCCCTGCCGTCATAAGTGATGTATCGGAGTTGGGCGGCGTCGTCGTTCAGGTTGATGTCGATCGCGCGCGCCGACACGCACTGGCTGAAACCCAGGAGCGAGGCGCATAACAACACTGCCAACGGGACCGAATTGAGTGTGTGCATTTAAAACCTGCTGCGAGCCGGGTGTCGTCGGCATTATTCGGAAAGCCGCAGATTAGCACAGACCGCCGCTCGAACACAGATCACGCAGGTCCGTCATTCCGGTTGCATCGTTGCGCGCGCGCAGACCCACACCCGCACACGCGCGACGCCGGCCTGCCGCATTACGCGCACCAGCGCATCGACGGTATGACCCGTCGTCATGACATCATCGACGATCGCGATATCGCCGGCCGGCAGATAATCGGCGACGAAGGCATTACGGAGATTTTCACTGCGCGCGGCGGCGCTTAGACCTGTCTGTTCCGCGGTTGCGCGGATACGCGCGCAGCAGGCGTGATCGATCGGCAGGCCCAGCATCGCGGCGACCGGGCGCGCCAGTTCCAACGCCTGGTTATAGCCGCGGGTCGCCAGTCGCGCGCGATGCAGGGGCACCGGCACGATTGCCTCCGGCAGAGGACCGCTGCGCCGCCCGATGCCCTCCGCCATCAGAAGACCGAGCAAGCGGGCGCAGGCGAGATCGCCGCCGAACTTGAGGCGCCGGATCAGCGCGTCGACCGGCGGCTCGAATTTGAAGACCGCGACCGCCTCGTCATGCCGTGGCCGGCGATCGAGACAGCGCCCGCACAGCTCGCCGATTGCGAGCGGCAGTGCACAGGTGGTACAGGCGTTCGACTGCCACGGGAGCCCGGCACGGCAACCGGCGCACAGGCCGCAGTCCTCGCCCTGGTCGCCGCACAGTACGCATACCGGGGGCAGCAGCCAAGATTGAACACTTTGTAGCCATTTGTTTACTTTTGACTTATCCACAAGTTGACACCAACGCCGGGCCTCCGCATAGTCGCCCGGACAGACATGGTGGGCTGCCTCGAACGATGATGCACGCCTGCCTGACCGATGGATACGGGAAAACTTCCTGTTCATGCCTCCGGGGAAGGACGATGAATGACGACAGCTACCGACGCATAGACGAGATCACCGCGCGACTGCTCAAGGGCGGCGAGATGAGCGAGGATGAAGGCCGCTGGATGATCCGGCTCGACGACGCCTGCCTGTCCTGGCTGATGGCCGGCGCGGACCGTATCCGGCGGCATTTCCGCGGCGCAGAGGTCGAGATCTGCGCCATCAGCAACGTGCGCTCAGGCAACTGCTCCGAAAATTGCAGCTTCTGTGCGCAGAGCGGCCATTACCGGACTGCGGCGCCGAAATACGACTACATCCCGGCCGAACAACTGGCCGCCCAGGCGCAACGCGCACGAGAATGGGGCGCCAGCGACTTCGGCGTGGTCTCCAAGGGCTGGGGCGTGCGTTCGGACAAGGAACGCACGCAGCTTGCCGATTACTTCGGCGCGATGCGTGCGGAAAGCGACATCGGCCGCTGCGCGAGCCTCGGCGTGCTCGACGGCAGGACCGCACAGGACCTGAAGGCAATGGGACTCGAGAATTATCACCATAACCTCGAGACCGCCGAGAGTTATTTTCACAACATCTGCACGACGCACACCTACCAGGAGAACATCGACACGATCCGGCACGCGGTCGATGCCGGGCTGCGCGTCTGTTCCGGCGGTATCCTCGGCATGGGCGAAAGCCTTGATCAGCGCATCGAACTCGCCGCGACGCTGCGCCGCATCGGTGTCGAATCGGTTCCCCTGAATTTCCTGTCGCCTCAGGCGGGCACGCCGTTCGGCGAACGCACACCGATGTCGCCGCGCGAGATCCTGAAGAACATCGCCGTGTTCCGTTACATGCTGCCGCGCGCCGAGATCCGCATCGCCGGCGGCCGTCAGTTCCTGCGCGACCTTCAAGCCATGATCTTCATGGCCGGCGCATCAGGCATCATGATCGGCGACTATCTGACCACCAAGGGCCGCCAGGTCGAGGACGACCTGCAGATGCTGCGCGACCTTGGCGTGAGCGCGCGCGAGGACACGCAGCAGCGTCGCGCCGCTACCGCGACCGCCTGACGTTAAAAAGGTCAGACCCCGTTAGCAGGGTCTGATCCTTAAGGGCTTGTGTAACAACTCGTGCCGGCGACCTCGATCCGAATGAGACAGGCATTGACCGAACGACTCGAACGCCGGCGCGCGGACGGGCTGTGGCGCGAGCGGCGCCTGCTCGACGGCCCGCAGGCGGTCGAGTCTGTGATCGACGGCCGCCGCTGCGTCTCATTCTGCAGCAACGACTATCTCGGTCTCGCATACGATCCGCGCGTGACAGACGCCCTGAAGGACGGCGCGGCGCGTTACGGCGTCGGCAGTGGCGCATCCCACCTCGTCAATGGCCACAGTCGCGCACATCACGAACTCGAGGAAACATTGGCCGAATTCACCGGCCGGCCGCGCGCGCTGCTGTTCTCGACCGGCTACATGGCCAATCTCGGAACGATCGACGCCCTGGCCGGACGCGGCGATCGCATTTATGCCGACCGCCTCGATCATGCCTCGCTGCTCGACGGCGCACGGCTGTCCGGCGCGCGCTTGCGCCGCTATCCCCATGCCGACACGACCGCGCTCTCGGACTGGCTGCAGCACGACGATGCCAACGGCCGACGCTTCATCGTCACCGACGGCGTGTTCAGCATGGACGGCGACATCGCGCCGTTGCCGGCGCTCGCCGCCCTCGCGGCCCGCCACGATGTGTGGATGATGGTCGACGACGCGCACGGCCTCGGCGTCCTCGGACCACACGGCGGAGGCGCCCTCGCGCACTTCGGTCTCGACGATACCCGGGTTCCGATCCTGGTCGGCACGCTCGGCAAGGCCTTTGGCAGCTTCGGCGCGTTCGTCGCTGGCAGCGAGGAACTCATCGAGACGCTGATCCAGTTCGCGCGCAGCTATATCTACACGACCGCCTTGCCGCCCGCCGTCGCCTGTGCGACGCGCACGGCGGTAGGGATCGCGCAACAGGAGCACTGGCGTCGGGAGCGATTACATCACATGATCGAGCGCTTCGAGCAGGGCGCGCGCCAACTCGCTCTCCCCGTCGTGGCGCGAAGCGGCGATACGCCTCCGGTCCCGATCGTCCCGCTGATCGTCGGCGACAGCGCGCGCGCCCTGGAACTCAGCCGCCGCCTGCTCGATCGGGGGCTCCTGATCGGCGCGATCAGGCCGCCGACCGTGCCGCAGGGCAGTGCCCGCCTGCGCATCACCTTTTCCGCCGCGCACAGCGAGTCGCATATCGACCGCCTGCTCGACGCCCTACATGAGTCGTTGTAACGATGGCGCTGCATGTCGAAACCATGGGGGCGGGGCCGCCCATCACGCTGCTGCACGGCTGGGGCATGCACGGCGGCGTCTGGCGAGATTGCGCCGAGCGACTCGCACGGACGCATTTCGTACGTCTGGTCGACCTGCCGGGACACGGGCACAGCCATAGCGAGGTCCCTGCGCCGGACTATACGCTGGACTATCTCGCCGACAGCGTTGCTGCGACCTTGCCGGAACGCGGCGCCCTGGTCGGCTGGTCGCTCGGCGGCCTGGTCGCCCTGACGATCACGCTGCGGTACCCTGCCGCCATCGACCGGCTGGCGTTGATCGGCAGTACGCCGCAATTCGTCTCCGGACCCGGATGGTCGCACGGACTCGACGCCGCGGTGCTCGAGGACTTTGCCGCACGACTGCGCAGCGATCCACCATCTACGATCCGGCGCTTCCTCACCCTGCAGGTCCGCGGCAGCGTCGATGAACGGGCCACGCTCGGGCGTCTGAAGCGGGCGCTCGCCGCCGCGCCGACGCCTGCCCCGCACGCACTGGAAGGCGGACTCGCGATCCTGCGCGACACATCGCTGCGACGGGAACTCGCCGGGGCCCGCCTGCCGGTCGCGCTGATCCACGGGACGCGCGACACCCTCGCGCCCTATCCGGCCGCGGAAGCGACCGCGGCGCTAATGCCGCAGGCACGCCTGCATCCCGTCACGGGGACCGGACACGCCCCGTTCCTGTCCGACGCCGACGCTGTTGTCGCGATCCTCAAAGGGTTGGCCGATGGCGCCTGAGACCGGCATGGACGCGCGTTTTCTGATCGACAAGCGCAGGGTCCGCGCCGCGTTCGACCGGGCCGCCGCTGTCTATGCGGATGTCGCGGTGCTGCAACGCGAGATCGGGCAGCGCCTGCTGGAGCGCCTGGCGCTGATCCGGCTGCAGCCGGGCGTGGTGCTCGACGCCGGCGCGGGCGCCGGCGAGCTGAGCGACGCGCTCGGGCGACGCTACGCCGGCGCACGCATCGTCTCGCTCGACATCGCACCGGAGATG
>CAZJKV010000105.1:0-6329 GCA_964546765.1 uncultured Chromatiales bacterium | reverse complement strand
GCCTTGCCGCCGGCGTGGCTCGGATCGATGATGACCGGCAGGTGGGTCTCGCGCTTCAGCACCGGCACCGCGGTGACGTCGAGCATGTTGCGGTAGGCGTCCTCGAAGGTGCGTACACCGCGCTCGCAGAAGATGATGTTGTGGTTGCCCCCGGCGGCGATGTACTCGGCCGCCATCAGCCATTCGGAGATCGTTGCCGACAGACCGCGCTTCAGGATCACCGGCGTGTGCGTACTGCGTCCGACCTCCTTCAACAGGTCGAAGTTCTGCATGTTGCGTGCACCGATCTGGATTGCGTCGACCTCGTGTTCGAGGAAGGTGTCGAGCATACGCACGTCCATCAGTTCGGTCACGATTGGAAGATCGTGGCGCGCGGCTGCCTCGCGAAACATCTTCAGGCCGTCTACGCCGGCGCCCTGGAAGGCATACGGACTGGTGCGCGGCTTGAACGCGCCGCCGCGCATCATGCGACAGCCGGCCGCGGCGACGCCGTCGGCGGCGTCGGCCATTTGTTGCGGCGTCTCGACCGAGCAGGGTCCGGCGATGATCTGCAGCGCCTCGCCGCCGACGGGTATGCCGCGGATCTCGATGACACTGTTCGCGTCATGCGACTCGCGCGCCACCATCTTGTATGGTTTCATGACGCGCACGACCCGCTCGACGCCCTTCAGGGCCTCGAGCAGTTCCTGGTCGACCACGCTCTCGTCACCGATCGCGCCGATCACGGTGCGCTGTATGCCGCGCGACACATGCGGCTCGAGCCCCATGCCCCGCACCTTCTCCTCGACCGCGCGCACTTCCTCCGCGGCTGCCTTCGAATTCATGATAATGATCATATTACTGTGCCAGTCAAATCGACAGGGTCAGCTGCCCGGGAGCTACAGCGGCGCATCGGGATAGGAGCCGAGCACCTTCACCATCGAGGCCTCCTGTTCAAGTGCTGCGATCGCGGACGCGAGGTTCGGGTCCTGGATGTGGCCTTCGACGTCGATGAAGAAGACATATGTCCACATCCCGCGCCGGGAGGGCCGCGATTCGATACGTGTCATCGAGATGCCGTGCTCCGCAAGCGGTTTCAGCAGCCGGTACAGCGCACCGGGCTTGTTCGCGGTCGAGACCAGCAGCGAGGTCTTGTCTCGTCCGCTCGGCGCCGGGATGCGCAGGCCGATCACCAGGAAGCGCGTCGTGTTGTCGGGATGGTCTTCGATGTTGCGCGAGATCACGTTGAGTCCGTAGAGATCGGCTGCGTGCAGGCTGGCGATCGCGGCCGTACCTGCTTCCTCGCAGGCGATGCGCGCCGCCTCGGCGTTGCTGCTGACCGGGACGCGTTCGACCCCTGCGAGATGCGCGTCCAGCCATTCGCGGCATTGCGCCAGAGCCATCTGGTGGGCGCAGACCTTGCCTATGCCCGACATGTCCTGCATGCGCGCCATCAGGTTGTGATGGATGCGCAGTTCGATCTCGCTGCAGATCCTGAGCGGTGAGTTGATGAACATGTCCAGGGTATGGTCGACCGCCCCTTCCGAAGAATTCTCTATCGGCACGACGCCGTAATCGACCGCGCCGGCCTCGACCTCGCGGAATACCTCGTCGATGGCCCCCTGCGGGCGCGTGTCGATCGAATGACCGAAATGCTTCAGCACCGCCGCCTCGGTGAAGGTCCCTTCCGGTCCGAGATAGGCGACCTTCATCGGATGCTGCAGCGCAAGACAGGCCGACATGATTTCGCGGAACAGGCGCGACAGCGTCTCGTCGGGAAGCGGGCCCTCGTTGCGCGCGAGCACGTTCATGAGCACCGCGGCCTCGCGTTCGGGGCGATAAAAAGTATCGTTGCCCTCGACCTTCTTCAGGTCGGCGATTCCTATCGCGCAGCGTGCACGCTCGGTGATCAGTGCCTGAAGTTGCTCGTCGATCTGGTCGATGCGGGCGCGCAATGAGTTGAGTTGCTTGTCTTCGGACATGATCCCTTACCCGGCGCTCGCGCCCGTCCGCCTCAGTCTATTGCGCGCACGTTCAGTACGCCCTTGATGTCGCGGATGTCCTCTATGATGTCCTGCGGCACCGGCTTGTCGACGTCGGCCAGCGTGAATGCGAGCTCGCCGCGTGACTTGTTCAGCAGGTCGAGGATATTGAGGCCGGCATTGGCCATCACCGTCGAGATCTGACCGACCATATTCGGGACGTTCGCGTTCGAGATCGCGAGGCGGTAGCCCTCGGTGCGCGGCATGTAGACCTCGGGGAAATTGACCGAGTTCGTAATGTTGCCGTTTTCCAGAAAGTCGCGGACCTGGTCCACGACCATCACGGCGCAGTTGTCCTCGGCCTCGACCGTGGAAGCGCCGATGTGAGGCAAGGCGATGACGCGTCTGTGGCCCTTCAGCGCCACGCCCGGAAAGTCGCAGACATAGGCGTGGATGCCGCCGGCGTCGATCGCGTTGCAGACCGCCTTCGAATCGACGATCCCGTCGCGGGAGAAATTCAGGATCACCGCGCCCTTCTTCATGCGGCGCAACCGGTCGGTATTGATCATGTGGCGGGTATCGTCGGTGAGCGGCACATGGAAGGTCACGAAATCGACTCTGCCGACCAGGTCGTCGAGGCTGGTCGCCTGCTCCACGCTCGAATCGAGCTGCCACGCACTGCGGACAGTGATCTTGGGATCGAAGCCGATGACCCGCATGCCGAGATCGATTGCCGTGTTCGCGACCTTGATGCCGATCGCGCCGAGCCCGATGACGCCGAGTGTCCGGCCCGGCAATTCGAAGCCGACGAACTGCTTCTTGCCGCCCTCGGCCTGCTTGTTCATCGTCTCGTCGTCGCCTTCGAGTCCGCGTGCGAACTCCCATGCCTGGCATATATTGCGTGCGGCGATCAGCATGCCGGCAATGACCAGTTCCTTTACCGCATTCGCATTCGCGCCCGGGGCGTTGAACACCGGGATCCCGAGCCGGCTGAACTCGGCGACCGGGATGTTGTTGACGCCGGCGCCGGCGCGCCCGACCGCCTTGACCGTCGGGGCAACCTCCATCCCGTGCATGTCGTGCGAACGCAGCACGATCGCGTCGGGGTGCAGGATCTCGGATGCGACCTCGTAGTGATCGCGCGGGAAACGCTCCAGTCCGGAGATAGAAATGTTATTCAATGTCAGGATCTTATACATAATTCCTCAAGTAACATTATAGAGTCGGAGTAGACAGCGTCTACTCTGACCCCATTCTACGCCTGCCGGCGCTCGAATTCCTGCATGAACGCGACCAGCGCGTCGACGCCGGCCTCGGGCATCGCGTTATAGATGCTCGCGCGCATGCCGCCGACCGAGCGATGGCCCTTGAGCGTCGCCAGACCGGCCGCCGCGGCCTCTTTCAGGAAGACGGCATCGAGCGCCGGGTCGGCGAGCGTGAACGGCACGTTCATCCACGAACGGCACGCCGGGTCGACCGGGTTCGAATAGAAAGACGAGCCATCGATCGCGTCGTAGAGCTTCTTCGCCTTGCGCCGGTTGATCGCCGCCATCGCCTCGAGGCCGCCGTTGCGCTTGAGCCGGTCGAACACCAGGCCGGCGATATACCACGCATAGGTCGGCGGCGTGTTGTACATGGAATCCGCTTCGGTATGGACCTTGTAGTCGCACATCACCGGCGCGCCGGGCAGGACCTCGCCGATCAGATCGTCGCGGACGATGACGACGGCCAGGCCGGCCGGGCCAATGTTCTTCTGCGCGCCAGCATAGATCAGGCCGAAGCGCGCGATGTCGACCGGGCGTGACAGGATCGTCGACGACATGTCGGCGACCAGCGGCACGGCGCCGGTGTCGGGTATATCGGGGAACTCGACGCCCTCGATCGTCTCATTGGGCGTGTAGTGCACATAGGCCGCGTCGGGGTCGAGCCGCCATGACGCGCGCGGCGGGATCGTCGTGAAACGCTCAGCCTCGCTGCTCGCCGCCACATTCACCTCGCACAAACGCCGGCCCTCGGCGATCGCCTTCTTCGACCAGCTGCCGGTATTGATGTAGTCCGCCTTGCGCTTGCCGCGCAGCAGGTTGATCGGGACCATCGCAAACTGCAGGCTTGCGCCGCCTTGCAGGAACAGCACCTTGTAATTCGCTGGTACCGCGAGCAGCGCGCGCAGGTCCGCCTCGGCCTGTTCCGCGATCCGCATGAAATCCTTGCCGCGATGGCTCATCTCCATTACCGACATGCCGCTGTCCTGCCATTCGAGCATCTCGTCGCGCGCACGCGCGAGCACCTCTTCCGGCAATACCGCGGGCCCCGCGCTGAAGTTGTAGATTCGTGTCATTGGCGTTTATTCCTCTGTGCCGTTTTCTGCGTCCTCGAGGCTTTCGAAGCGGTCGATGCCGACCAGTCGTTCGTCCTCGTCGAGGCGGATCAGGCGCACGCCCTGGGTATTACGCCCCTGCACCGGCACCTCGTCGACGCGGGTGCGCACCAGCGTGCCGCCCTTGGTGATCAGCATGATCTCGTCCTCGCCCTTGACCAGCTCCGCGCCGACGACCTCGCCGTTGCGCTCGGTCGTCTGGATCGAGATCACGCCCTGCCCGCCGCGCCCGTGCACCGGGTATTCGTCGACCCGGGTGCGCTTGCCGTAGCCGTTCTCGGTCGCGGTCAGCACGTAGCCTTCGTCGTCGGCGATCAGCAGCGCAATGACCTGCTGCCCTGGCGCGAGCTTGATGCCGCGTACGCCATAGGCAGTGCGCCCCATCGAGCGCACCGCGGTCTCGCTGAAACGCACCGCCTTACCGCTGCTCGCGACCAGCATCACGTCACGCATATCGTCGGTGACGCAGGCGCCGATCAGCCGGTCGTCGTCGTTCAGACCGAGCGCGATGATGCCGCTCACGCGCGGCCGTGAGAAGTCGGGCAAGGGGGTCTTCTTGACGACGCCGTTGCGGGTCGCCATGAAGATGAACTTGTCCTCGTCGTATTCGCGCACCGGAAGCACTGTCGTGATGCGCTCGTCTTCCTCCAGCGGCAGCAGGTTCACGAACGGCCGGCCGCGCGCGCTGCGGCTCGCCTGCGGCAGCTCGTAGACCTTCTTCCAGTACACTTTGCCGCGACTCGAGAAGCACAGGATCGTGTCGTGGGTGTTCGCGACGAACAGCTTGTCGATGAAGTCTTCCTCTTTCATCGAGGTTGCCGACTTGCCGCGCCCGCCGCGGCGCTGGGCCTGGTACATCTCGAGCGGCTGCGCCTTGACGTAGCCGCCGTGCGAGATCGTCACGACGACGTCTTCCTCGGTGATCAGGTCCTCGAGGTGGAGGTCCTCGTGCACCTGCAGGATCTCGGTGCGGCGCGCGTCGCCGAACTGCTCGCGAATCGCCTCGAACTCGGCACGGATCACGGCCATCAGCCTGTCGGGGCTCGACAGGATTTCAACCAGTTCCTTTATTTTATCCAGTATCTCACTGTATTCCTTTAGTATTTTGTCCTGCTCGAGGCCGGTCAAGCGATGCAGGCGCAGCTCCAGGATCGCCTGCGCCTGGGCCTCGGACAGGTGATAGCCGGTTTCGCCCAGACCGAATTCCGCCGCCAGGCCCTCGGGGCGCGAGATCCCGGCGCCGGCCTCGGTGAGCATCGCGGTGACCGCGCCCGGCGCCCACGCGCGCGCCATCAGCGCGATGCGCGCCTCGGAGGGTCCGGCCGACGCCTTGATCAGCGCAATGACCTCGTCGATGTTCGCGAGCGCGACGGTCAGGCCTTCGAGGACATGGGCCCGTTCGCGCGCCTTGCGCAGATCGAATATCGTGCGCCGGGTCACGACCTCGCGGCGATGCTGGACGAAGGCCTCCAGCGCCAGTTTCAGGTTCAGCAGACGCGGCTGGCCCTCGAGCAGCGCAACGAGGTTGATGCCGAACACGTTCTGCATCTGGGTGTGCTGGTACAGGTTGTTCAGCACCACCTCCGGGACCTCGTTGCGGCGCAACTCGATCACCATGCGCAGGCCGTCCTTGTCTGACTCGTCGCGTAGCTCCGAGATGCCCTCGATGCGTTTTTCCTTGACCAGGAATGCGATCTTCTCGAGCAGCATCGCCTTGTTGACCTGGTAGGGCAGCTCGGTGACGATGATGCGCTGGCGCCCGTTGGCATCGGTCTCAAACGCGGTGCGCGCGCGGATGTAGATGCGCCCGCGCCCGGTGCGATAGGCCTCGTGGATGCCGCGGGTGCCGTTGATGATGCCGGCGGTCGGGAAGTCCGGGCCGGGGATGAACTGCATCAGCTCGGCGATGCCGATCTCCGGCCGGTCGATCAGCGCGATACAGTCGTTGATGACCTCGGGCAGGTTGTGCGGCGGGATGTTGGTCGCGAGAC
>CAZJKV010000104.1:0-6404 GCA_964546765.1 uncultured Chromatiales bacterium | reverse complement strand
GCTGGCGCCCGCATCGAGGGCGTGCGCGATGATGTCCGCGACATGGACGATCGCGGCGGCGTTGCCGCAGGCGCCCTCCGTCGTACCGGGGCGATGATGCGCGCCGACCGCGGCCGCGAGCGATTCCGGCAGATTCCAGCGCCGCAGCAGCGCGGCGCCGACATCGGCATGATCGAAGCCCAGGCGGCGGCGCTCGACCTCGTAGAGCAGGGCCCCCTCCGCCGTGCTCTCGGCGAGCAGCGTGCGAAATCGCTGCGGGATCTCGCCGATCATTACCAGCCGTCCGATGTCGTGTAGCAGGCCCGCGATGAAGAATTGCTCGACATTGAGCTCGCGTCGGCAGGTCGCGATGATGCGCGCCGCGACGCCGCAGGCAACACTGTGACGCCAGAACGCGTCGAGACTCAGCGACTCGTCGCCGGCATCGTCGAACAGGTCGATGACGCCCGTCGCGAACGCCAGGTCACGCAACTGGTAGGTGCCGATGATCGCGACCGCGCGGGTGATCGTGTCGATCTTCGCGGGGAAACCGTAGAGCGAGCTGTTCGCGATCTGCAGCAGCCGGGCGGTCAGGCCGGGGTCCTCGCCGATGACCCGGGCGACGTCACGATTGGAACTCAGCGGGTCGTTGACGACCGTATCGAGCCGCGCGCACACCGTCGGCAACGACAGCAGCGTGTCCACGCCGGCGACCAGCGACTCGGCGGTCAGCAGTTCCGCCGCATCCGGTTGCTTGTCCGGCGCGATCACAAGGATTTCCCCACACGAAACCGGAACAGCTCCGCGATGACGGGATGGGACAGGTCGGCATGACGAAAGCGCGGCGCCACGGATTCATAGGCGGCGCGGTAACGGTCCGGATCGTCCGGTTCGGGGGGGTCGTCCGCCGCCACCGGCGCAACGCCGCCGGTCTCGATGTGGACCGAGTAGACGCCCCAGGCCTTCAGCATACGCAGGTGATTCGGGGCGAGGTTCGAGCCGGCCTCGAGCAGGACGCGGCCATTCACATGCACCGCGTTGCGCGCGAGGACCATTCCGGGCTTGAGCTTGTCGATCGTCAGTTCGGGCATCGTCCAGTCCGCGACTTTCCACCTCAGAAGCCTATCGGCTCCATCCCGAAAGTCTTTAACAAGGTCAATGAGATACCACACGCGGCGACGGCGACCGGAGGGCCGTTGCAATCAATGCGGATTCCCCCCTAGAATCAGGGACAGGAGACCGATTCGTTCCACCGCTCGTGCACGAGGAGGAGGGTACGATGAAGATATCCGAAGTCATGACCACCGGCGTCATCAGCGCGCATGAGGACGATCCGGTGCGCGGCGTCATCGAACAGATGGTAATGCGCCATTGCGGGTCGATCCCGATCGTCGGCGATACGGACCGGCTGACCGGAATCATCACGGTCCGCGATCTCCTGCTGCCGCTGTACCCGAACCTCGGCGACTACGTCCACGACAACGTCCGCGCGCGCGACTTCGAGGCGATGGAAAACGGCTACCAAAAGATGCTCGACCTCCGGGCCGCCGATATCATGACCCCCGACCCGATGACCGTGTCCCCGGACGATCCCGTCCTCAAGGCCGCGTCCTACATGGGCCTCAAGAACCTGCGCCGCATCCCGGTCACCGACGAGGGCCGCCTCGTCGGCATGGTCAGCATCGGCGACATCAACCGCGGGCTGTTTCTGCACCGTGCAGCCGGTCGTGGCGACTGAAAGGAACGAGATCTGACCGGATCATCGTTCCGTACCAGGCGCCTGTGCCTCCTGCTGTCGCTTGTTACGGGTTCCGCGCTCGCGGAGGACGCCGCCGAGCCCGGAACGGCATTCCGGGAGCACGACGGTTCTATCCAGACAACCGGCGCTGGCAACCGTGTGCCGGAGCCGGCCTACCGGTGGGCGCTCGATGTCGGCGTAGCGGTCATTACCGAAAAGGGGATGGACCACCTTTTCCGGCGCAGCGGAACGTTCGCGGAAGGGGATGCCGGCGGGCGGATATGGCTGACGACGCTGTATTACACGCTCGGCGTCCATCGCTGGACCCTGCGCGGACGCAGCTATCACCCCCGTTCAGAGATTCACCTGACGCTCGCCGCCGTTGACGAGAACGCGCGCTCCCCGTTCATCGACTACAACGCCGCGCTCGCCCTGCGCTGGGTCGATTTCCCGTGGAATCACCGCGTCGCAACCACCTTTGCGACCGGCGTCGGCATCTCGTATTCAGACAAGGTGTTCGCGATGGACATCCAGCGCCACCCGGACCGGCACCGCACCCGCTGGAAGTTCGACTGGCCACTGCAGATCACCCTCGCCAGCCCCCGCCACCCCCGCCACCAGCTCGTCTTCTTCAACCAGCACCAGTCCGGCGGCTACATCTTCGATCGCGGCGGCGTCAACAGCCACGGCATCGCCTACCGCTACCAGTGGAGGGTCGTTTCACAGTAGCGATTTGTAAAGTGGCCGGTACAGCCTCGCCACCGTCAGATCACGACATCGAAGCCCTCGAACCGCGGCGGTCCGAGATAGACGCCCTTCGCCGCGCCCGCCTGGGCGTGGGCCTTGCGAAAGGCCTCCGAATGCGTCCACGCGTCGAACGCGTCGCGCGACTCCCACACCGAGTGCGAGATGAACGGCGTGTGATCTTCGGCGGGTACGCCGCGCAACATGTGGAATTCGCGAAAACCGGGCACCTCGTCGAGATAGCTCTCGCGCCGGCGCCACATGTCGAGGAATTCCTGTTCGCGGCCGGGGGCGATGCGGAAGCGGTTCATGGCGATAAACATGGCGGTATCCTTCACGGTGACAATCATTCCCCACGATTGCGTCAGATTACAGCAGATGGCCCGCGGTTTCGATGAACTTCTGTTTTCCGGGGTAACCGGTATATCCTGAGCGATATGCACGGTAGGCCGGAGTCAAGTCGATGTCCGCAGTCGAAGCAAGGATCAGGCGGATCGGCGCGGCGGCGTTGCTGATCCTCGCCGGCGCCGACGCGCATGCCGAGGCAGGCTGGACCGACCATGCGTCGGTGCTGGAACTGACGCCGACGATACACGAGAAGTACGTCGTCAGTCTCGAGGTCACGAAGAATCCGAGTGGCTGCCGGGACAAGCAGTCGTTTTACCAGTTCTACCGGATCAGGGGCGCCGACAGGATGTTCGACCTGTTTCTCGAAGCGATGGTGCACAACAGGAAGGTGCGTGTGTTCGTCACCGGCAGGTGCGATATCGACGGCTATTCGGAGATCTCGTCAGCGAGTATGGGGCGATGAGCGCGTCACCCGCCTTGCGCCGCTCGACTGAAAATGATCTGTTCCTGCTCGACCCCGACGTCGTCTTCCTGAACCACGGCTCCTACGGCGCCACGCCGCGCCCCGTGTTCGAATCATATCAGCGCTGGCAATTGCAGCTCGAGCGCGAGCCGGTGCAGTTCATCAACATGGAACTGCCCGGCCTGCTGCGGCAGGCGCGCGGCGTGCTCGGAGAATATCTCAACGCCGATCCGGACGATATCGTCTACGTCCCCAACACCACCTACGGCATGAACGTGATCGCGCACTCACTGCCACTCGGGCCGGGAGATGAAGTGCTGACCACCGATCACGAGTACGGGGCGATCGACAATGCTTGGCAGTATATATGCCGCAAGCGCGGCGCGCGGTACATCCGGCAGCCGGTGTCGTTTCCGGTGTGTTCCGACGAAGAAATCATTGAAGGGGTCTGGCGCGGAGTCACGGCGCGCACGAAGGTGCTCCTGCTGAGCCACATCACCTCTTCCACCGCGCTCCGCTTCCCGGTCGAGGCACTGTGCGCCCGCGCGCGCAAGGTCGGCATAATGACCGCCATCGACGGCGCCCACGCGCCGGGCCAGATAGCGCTTGACCTTGGTGCGATCGACGCCGACTTCTACACCGGCAACTGCCACAAGTGGCTGTGCAGCCCCAAGGGCGCGGCCTTCCTCTACACGCGGCGCGACCGCCAGCCTCTCATCGAGCCGCTGGTGATCGGCTGGGGCTTCGGCGAAAACCGCAAGCTGGCGCAGAATTCAGTTTATGTCGATGCCCTGCAGTGGCTCGGCACCAATGATCTGGCCGCCTATCTGGCAGTACCGGCGGCGATCCAGTTCCAGGCTGAGCACGACTGGCCGCGGGTTCGCGCGGACTGCCACCGCCTGCTCGCGGAGTCGCTGTCCCGCGTCTCGGAGCTGACGGGTCTGGCTCCGCTCTATCCCGCAGACGGCCGCCAGTATGTGCAGATGGCGGTGAATGCGCTGCCCCGCATCGTCGACCTCACGGCTTTCAACCGGCGCCTGTTCGACGTACACCGCGTCGAGATCCCCTGCATCGAGTGGAACGGCCGCCAGTTCCTGCGCATCTCGATCCAGGCCTACAACTCCACGGCGGATATCGATGCCCTGCTCGCGGCGCTGCAGGCCGAGCTGCCCCAAAGAAGGTGAAAACCGGCTGAATCCATGAAATCCTGCACGCCGAATTTATTCGCGTCCTCGTGTGTGGTCATGCATACATTGATGCTCAGTAAGCAGCCTCTTCAAGGCGTGACCGTCAGTGCCCCGCTGAGGCGCGTCGACCGTCCATCCGGATTCGTCACCACGAGATCGTAGGTACGCGCTGCCGGTCCACCGCCGGATTTCGAGCTCACGTTCGCGGTGATGGTGGTCCCGTCTCCATTCACGGAGACGCCCGAGGCCGTCGGGGCCGGTCCGCCGCCTTCGAAGGCGATGCTGGCGCCTGGGGCGAAACCCGTACCGGTGATCGTCACCCCGACCGTCGTGGCGCGGGGCATGGAATCGGGCGTAATACCGGTGACCGTGAGATCGGCCGGCGGCGTTTCAGGCTCCGGCTCCGGCGGCGGGGGCGCCGATGCCTCGACCACGCTGACCGTCCTGCTCATGCTGTCGTTGTCGCTATTGGCATCGCCGACGACGCCGCTGACGGTGGCAGTCACGGTATAACTGCCCGTGGCGGTCGGAGTCCAGGAGAAGGTTACCGTCGTCGACGCGCCCGCGGACAGCGCGACGTCTTGCGGTCCGCTCACCGCCGAGACCGGATTCGTCTGCAGCGTCACGGTGAGGCTCGTCGGCTCCGTGCCGTTGTTGGCAACGCCTACCCCGACCAGTTCTTCGGTATCCACCACGACTTCCTCTGAGACGGTCAGGGACGTGACCGCCGCATCGACGAAGGGGGTGGCGGAGAACTGGTGTACGCGATCGGCGCGCACCAGTGGCTCGGGGATGCCGTCCGGGTCGCCGGGCCAGACGCTCGCACAACCCACGCCATTGTGGAAGACAGCCCCGGCCCCCTCGGCGCACTCGCCGGTTTCGATGAGCGCGCGGCGCACCAGCTCGGGACCGGGCCACGTGCCGGTGCGATCGAGTTGATCCCGGATGAAGATGGCCGCCACGCCGGCTGCATACGGTGCGGAGTAGCTGGTGCCACTGCCTGTCCGGGTGCCACCGCCCAGGCGGAGTGAGAGTTCATTGACACCGGGGGCGATGACGTCGATCGGCGCCCCGTGGTTGGAGAACTTAGCGAAGCTGTCGTCGGCATGCCGGCCCAGGCCCGGGATGAGGACCGAAGACCCGCTTCCACCCGGCTGTCCATCGGTGTCCGCCAGGGCGGATACGGTAATGACCTCGGCAAAGGCGGCCGGTATCGTGGTCGAGGCATTCACCCCATCGTTACCGGCCGCGACGACGACGGTGGTCCCGGCGTTGACCAGGCCGCGAACCGCCGTCTGGAATGCTTCCACGGTCGGGTGCGTCGAGCCATCGGTGCACACCGAGCAGCGCGCGCCCAGACTCATGTTGGCCACGCCCAGCGCGGCGCCCGAGAGGCGCACGCCCGTGAGATAGTCCACCGCGGCGGTGATGTCGCTGAAGCTGCCGCTCCCCCCGCTGTCGAGCACCTTTACCGCGATCAGCCGGGCGCCGGGCGCCACGCCGACCACATCGATGGAGTTGTTCACCGCGGCGACATTGCCGCCGACGAAGGTGCCGTGCCCGTTGTCGTCCTGGCCGCCGGAGACGCAATTCGGGCTTCCGGTATTGCTGATGCAGTTGCGGCTGAGGGCGGCATCGATGTTCGCGGCCAGATCCGGATGATTGAAGTCGAGGCCGGTATCGAGGATTGCCACCAGGACCTCATTGCCGGCGTTGATCGTCTTGCCCGGATCCCCGAAGACACGCCGCACGCCCTTGGGGACGGTCTGGAAGGCGGTGACATGCATATCCTGGCCGACGGCGCGGACCCTCGGATCACGCTGCAGCGCGGCGAGGATCGGCCCCTGTGCACGTGCATCCGCGGGCACCCGGATGGCCATGCCACGCAGGGCATGCTGGTAGACATGCCTTACCGAAAGGCCATGCGCGCGGGCCAGGTCCTGCG
>CAZJKV010000103.1:0-6432 GCA_964546765.1 uncultured Chromatiales bacterium | reverse complement strand
CGCGAGCGGCCCGCAATCGCCGGGCCTGCGCGCCCGACGCGCCTCCCCCGCCCCGACCAGGCCGAGATCCGTTTCGAGCAGGTCAGCTTCCACTACCCGGCGCGGCCGCAGATCGCGGTGCTGGACGACGTAACGCTCACGATCGCGGCCGGCGAGAGCATTGCGCTGGTCGGACCATCCGGGGCCGGCAAGACGACCGTATTTCAGCTCCTGCTGAGATTCTTCGACGTCACGGCGGGCTGCATACGCTTCAATGACCGGGACATCCGCGAGATCCCGCTGCACGATCTGCGCGGGCGCATCGCACTGGTTCCGCAGGAGCCGGTGATCTTCTCGGCGAACGCGCTCGACAACATCCGCTACGGCCGGTTCGATGCGACCGACGCCGAGGTCCGCGCCGCCGCGAAGGCCGCGCTGGTCGAGGAGTTCATCGAGCACCTGCCGGACGGCTATCAGACCTTCCTCGGCGAGCGCGGCATACGTCTGTCGGGCGGCCAGCGCCAACGTATCGCGATCGCGCGCGCGATGCTGAAGAACGCGCCGCTGCTGCTGCTCGACGAGGCGACCAGCGCGCTCGACGCAGAGTCCGAGATCCTCGTGCAACGAGGACTCAATGCGGCGATGCAGGGACGCACGACGCTGGTCATCGCGCATCGTCTCGCGACCGTGCAGCAGGTCGACCGCATCATCGTGCTCGAGCAGGGCCGTATCGTCGAGACCGGCACGCCTGCCGACCTGCGCCGGCAGAGCGGCCTCTACGCGCGTCTCGCCGACCTGCAATTCGGGATCTGACGTTCCGTCGATTGCGGATAATGCGCCGCCGTGTGCTGAGCTGCGCCAATTGTCACGCCCAGGCAGGCAAAGTCCCCCATGCAGGTCGCGGCGATCGCCTTGCGTTGACAGTGTATCCTGGCAGGTGGCATGATCGAATCATGCCTACGCTCACCAGCAATTTCGACGTCTCCTGCGCCGCACACCCGCTGTGGGTGATGACGCGTCGCGGGCGGCTGCGCGCCGATGGTGAATCGATGACTTGATGTAACAGGCGACAACGATTCGAACCAGAGGCCGCAGCTCCCCCGGAACTGCGGCCTTTTTGTTTTCCCGAGGCGTATGACTGGTGCAATGATGACGATACCCGCCGCCTATCTGGGCGTGATCCTGATCTGGTCCACGACGCCGCTCGCGATCAAGTGGAGCGGCGAGGGGCCGGGTTTCCTGTTCGGCGTGGCCGGCCGCATGGCGATCGGCACGGCGCTGTGCGTGTTGCTCGTCCTGTTGCTGCGCGTGCGCCTACCATGGCACCGCGAGGCCCTGCGTGCGTATGCCGCGGCCGCGGTCGGCGTCTACGGCGCGATGATGTGTGTGTACTGGGGCGCGCAGCATATCCCGTCCGGCCTGGTGTCGGTGCTGTTCGGGCTCGCGCCGATCACGGTCGGCGCGCTCGCGGCGCTGTGGCTCGGCGAACAGAGTTTCACGCCGGCAAAGGTCGGTGGCGCCTTGATCGGGATTGCCGGTCTCGCGCTGATCTTCGGCGGCGATGCCGATACCGCCGGTCCGATGGCCGTATGGGGGCTTGCCGCCGTGCTGGTCTCGGTCCTGCTGCATTCGCTCAGCGCGGTCTGGGTCAAGCGCGTCAATGCCGACATCCATGCGCTGGCGCTGACCACCGGCGCACTGCTGGTCGCGCTGCCCGCCTACCTGCTGACCTGGGCAATCCTCGACGGACGATGGCCGGCTGCCATGCCGGCGCAGGCGCTCGGCTCGATCGTCTATCTCGGGGTCGTCGGTTCCGGCATCGGATTCATACTTTATTACTATGTACTGCGCCGGATCAGCGCCGGCCGCCTCGCGCTGATACCGCTGATCACACCGGTGCTCGCGCTGCTGGTCGGCTATGTCCTGAATGACGAGACGATCGGGGCGCGAGAAACGGCCGGCGTCGCACTGATCCTCGCGGGCCTGCTGTTCCACGAAGCCGGGGGACGCTTCACACAGTCAAAAAAAATCCGGCCGTGATGGCCGGATTAAAAGTCCGCGCCCGGTCCCGCCCCGTTGGGAGGGGGGGGAGAGGCGGAGGGGACCGGGACGGATTCAACGCATTGCAATCAATACCCCATGCCGGGTGATCGTGTCTCGTCGGCGGCAGGGGCGATGCCGCTCGTGCCGCCGACGATATAAATGTTTGTGGCGGCTCCGGCGGAATTCAAGGTGTCCGATGAATTTCCCGGCGACCTGTCGCGACACGACGACATGCCTTCGCTGTCGGAAATCAGGCGGAATCAGGCGGCCTCCTGTGATCGAGCGCCCACTTCCATGCAATTATCTGGATATCAATTACGTAGGCTGTCCCTGCGCGGACGCGATCATCTGCCACATACGACCAATGACGAACCGGGCCTGTAAATGGTTCCGGAGAGTCAGGGCCGGCGAGGGTACAGATCCTGCGGTGTGACACGGTGTATGGAGATGAATTGCATTTCACCCGCCTCGATTTCGATCAGGTGCTGGTCCCGGATATCCGGTCGACCGGACCCGTCGCGCAATTCGATATCGACGACGTGGACCCCGGCAGGCAGCACGAGCCGGGCGACGTAGATCCGGTTCGGCAGCGTCGTCCAGCTCCGGGTGTCGGCCCGTTCGCTGACGACGCCGGCAATATTGACCAGGAAGCCGACCAGTTCGTTTTCCCGGCCGGCCGCCCTGCTCGCCTCGTGCTTGACGACCGCGCGAGCGGCCGTGCGGGCCAGGATCGCCGGCTTGCGCTGTTCCAGGGTATCGATCGCCAGGGCTTCTATATTCTCCGCGAGCTCGGCACGCGCGGTCAGGTCTCCGGACTCGAGCACAGCGACGGTGACCCAAGGGCGCCGACTTAGATAATACGGCATGGAGACGCTAACCAACCGGCCCTGGGGGGTCGGGACCGCGACGCCGGTCTCGCGCTTGAGCGGGGCGAGACCGGTACCCAGCAGCAGGATCACTTCGCCTTCATTTGCTCCGGGTACAATCGCGGCGCTGTCGATCGCGAACTGTTCGCGGTAGTGCCGCGCCTCATCCCCGAGTCCAAGTCGCTCGCTCAGACGTACGAGATCGCGCCCCAGCGCTTGCGGCACTGGCAAATGGAAAGATTCCGGATATCGCCGATAGGCCTCCCACGCTCGTCGATACGCGATCATCGCGTCGCTGACTTCACCTAGGGCCTCGAATATCATGCCGCTCAGCCAGCGCGCGAGCGCATCGCCGCGAAAACCAGGATCCTTGCCGAGTTCTCCGAGCAGCACATCCAGCTGCAGCGCTTCGACCCGCGCCTTGCCGAGGTCGCCTGCATCGAGATAATTTAGCGCCGCGAAGACATGGAGGAAGACGCGCTCGAACGGCTCGCCGATATAACTGCGCTGAACATCGCTGATTGCGAGTGCGCCGGCCTGCTCGGTCACGCTGACCGCGAGCAAATCGTCGATGAGCGGCTTGGCCTGCTCGAATGCGGCCGTGCTGCCGTCGAGATCGCCCTGCATGCGCAGCAGCATCGCACGATTCAGCAGCAGCAGGATCTCGTCACGGCTTCGGCTTCCGGCATTGCGCTCGAGCACCTGCAGAGCGGCCTGCGGGTCATCGCGAACGATGCGGTCCTCCATCTGACCGACCCAATCGCCATAGGTCGCGCAGCCGCCGAGCAGGAGGATCAGCAGGCACTGGAAAAAAGGGGTCTGACCCCTTTTTTCGCTCGCGGTCGTCATGAATCGGAAAGCATCGCCGAAAAAAGGGGTCTGACCCCATTTTTTCCCTACATCCTCATGCCCGGTTTCGTCACGAACTTCTTGATCTTCTTCTGTCCGATCCAGACCTGGCGGTTGTCGACGAGGTTGAACAGCGTCAGGTCGATCTGATAATAACGGACCTGGCGCCTGCCCTCGACATCGAGAATCGAGTTGATCGTGCCCTGCAGCATGAAATCGGCGCCGAGTTCGCGCCCCATCGCCTTGCGGGTCTCCTCGGCCGCATGGATCCCCATGTCCATGCGTTCCTCACGAATCTGCTCGCGCTCGACACGTGATGCGACGAAGGTGACCTCGCCCGAGTTGATCAACTCGCGCGCCAGATCGTTGACGAATGTATTGACGTTGATGTGCTCATGGCTGAGGTTGCGGATCTCGCCTACGATCACCGTGGGATTGTCGTCATTCGCGCGCCGGTAGTCGCCGAGCCACGGGCGGGCCAGGACATCTCCGATCATCTCCTCGGACACCAGGCGTGAATCCGTGTCGTTCCAGTTCCCGCTGAGATCGCGCGTTTCGTCGGGCGAGATGCGATCGACTCGGGTCGCGCATCCGGCCAGCAACAGCGCCGCGATCAGCGCCGGTATAATAATCCTGATCGTCTTCATCACCTGCTCACCTCCGTAATATAAAAGGTCAGACCCTTCGGGGCCTGACCCGCTTGTCCAGAAAGGGAACCGCTCCTATCCTTCAGGATACAGGTAATACTGCCGCAGAAGGTATTCGTCCGGAAAGCGCTCCAGGTGGCGGCGGATCAGGCCCAGAGGCCGCTCCCTGTCCGCCCCTCCCAGGCGCCAGTCCTCGATCGCGTCGAGCAGCGCCGACCGGGCCCGGTCATCCATATTGTGCTTGAAGTAACCGAGGATGTGCAGCAGAACATTGGCATGCCCGCCGCGTGTCACCGGTCGTGACAGCGCCTGCATCAACTGGCCCAGATAGTCGCCGGCCGACTGCTCGAGGCCGCGTGCGGCAGCCTCGGCGACCAGCGGGCCGAGCCTGCGGTAGATTGCCTCGTCGTGGGCCAGCAGACAGTACTTGTGGCGGCTATGGAACTCGATCAGTCCGTGATGACTGAGTCCTTCCGCATTGAGCCGCTGCCAGCGATGGTAGACACGCACGCGTTCGATGAAATTCTCACGCAGTCCGGCGTCCTCGAGCCGTGCCTCGTCTTCGACTGGTATCTCCGGCAGTCGGGCGGTCAGCGCGGCGGCGAAGATCCCGCTGCCGGTGCCGGCCGGCTCGTCTTGCCCGGTCACCTGCGGGACATCGTGGATTCCGCAACTCGGGGAGCCGCGCTTGAAGATGAAGCCGCTGATATGGCGCAAGTCCTGCGCGATCTTCCCGGCGTGACGGATCAGTGCGTCGGTAACGTCGCGTCCCGGATCGTCGACGCCTCGTGCGCGAACCCCGCCGGAAGTGGCTACGAGCCGGATCGGGGGGCGCGGGATACCGAGGCCGATCTCGACCTCCGGGCAGCAGGCGAGCAGTTCGAAATCGCGTGCGAATACATCGAAAATCATCGGGTTACGCTTGTCACGCCCGTCATGTCGCACCGCCTCGCCCAGCAGACAGCTGCTGATGCCGAGCGCCACCCTGTCCTCCGACTTTACGGCCAGTGGTTCCATGGCCCTGACTTCTCCCTGATAGAAACACCGGGATGAAACTCCGGCGGTTGCTTGCGTTATGATTCTGCCATGGTCCCGACCGATTTTCATCCCGCCGTTGCACAGTGGTTCCGCCGCGCCTTCGAGGAGGCGACGCCGGTGCAACAGCTCGCGTGGCCGGCCGTGCGGGACGGGCGACACACGCTGATCGCGGCGCCGACCGGCTCGGGCAAGACACTGGCCGCGTTCCTCGCGGCGATCGACGGTCTGGTACGCGAGGGCCTCGAACGGGGGCTCGACGACGAGACCCGTGTCTTGTACGTCTCGCCGCTGAAGGCCCTGTCGAACGACATCCGCACCAACCTCGAGGCCCCGCTCGCCGGTATCCGGGATGCGCTGCTCGAAAGCGGCCTGCCCGATATACCGATCCGCGCCTGGGTCCGCACCGGTGACACCCCTCCCGGAGAACGTGTGCGGATGCGTCGCAGCCCGCCCCATATCCTGGTGACGACGCCGGAATCGCTGTTCATCCTGCTGACTTCCGAATCCGGACGCACGATGCTCTCGACCGTGCGAACGGTCATCGTCGACGAGATTCACGCACTCGCCGGCAACAAGCGCGGCGCTCATCTCGCGCTGTCCCTGGAACGGCTTGCCGCATTGTGCGGGCGGGACCCTGTACGTATCGGCCTGTCCGCGACCCAGAAGCCGATCGAGGCGATGGCACACCTGCTGACCGGCGCCGGGGGTGGCGAATGCACGATCGTCGATACCGGTCATGTGCGCGAGCGCGATCTCGCGATCGCGCTGCCGGACTCGCCGCTCGAGGCCGTCATGGCGAACGAGGTCTGGACCGAGATCTATGATCACCTCGCGGCGCTGGTGCGGGAACACCGCACGACGCTGGTCTTCGTCAACACCCGCCGGCTCGCCGAGCGCGCGGCGCGCCATCTCGCCGAACGGTTGGGCGAGGATGCGGTCGCCGCACACCACGGCAGCCTCGCCCGCGACCAGCGGCTCGATGCCGAGCAACGTCGCAAGCGCGGCAAGCT
>CAZJKV010000102.1:0-6583 GCA_964546765.1 uncultured Chromatiales bacterium | reverse complement strand
GCAGAGCTGCGCGGCGGCGAGCACGTCGTCGGCGCCCGAGGCGCGCGCGGTCGCCTCGGCGCTCGGAAACTCGCGCGGCGCGACCAGGTACAGGCGCTCGAGCGCCATGTTCTTCATCGCCCGCGCGACAGCGCCGATGTTGCCGGGATGGGTCGTGCCGACCAGGACGATTCTTGCATCGATCGGCAGTGCGGGATCCTCGAAGTCGTCAACGGGGCGAGACGACCGTTGTGTGCCGGCGCGCGCCAGTCATGAATGATACAGGAATTCGCGCAACCCTCGAAGGGCGGACCGCGCGTTCCGGCAGGTACCGCGCGTATCTGCTATCATGAACGTCTCGGCAACCTCCGGATTTCTCCCGACATCGTCATGAATCCCGCGCTCAATATCGCCATCAAGGCGGCCCGCAAGGCCGGCAATCTGATACTGCGACGGATGGACCGGCTCGACAGCCAGAACGTCACGCTGAAGGGCAAGAACGACTATGTCAGCGACGTCGATCGCCAGGCCGAGGACGAGATCGTCGCGGTGTTGCGCAAGGCGTATCCCAGCCACGGCATCCTCGCCGAGGAAAGCGGGCAGCAGCACGGCGACGACTGGCAGTGGATCATCGACCCGCTCGACGGCACGACGAACTACCTGCACGGCTTCCCGCAGTTTGCAGTCTCGATCGCGCTCGCCCAACGCGGCCGGCTCGAGGCCGGCGTCGTCTACGACCCCCTGCGCGAGGAACTGTTCACGACCTCGCGCGGCGCCGGCGCGTTTCTGAACGACCGGCGTATCCGTGTCACGCAACTGAAGGGGCTCGAGGGCGCGCTGCTTGGCACCGGATTCCCGTTTCGCACGCAGCAGCATCTGACCGCCTATGTCGAGATGTTCAAGGCGCTGCACCACGGCACCGCCGGCATTCGCCGTGCCGGTTCGGCCGCGCTCGATCTCGCCTACGTCGCGGCCGGCAGGCTCGACGGCTTCTGGGAGATCGGGCTCAGTCGCTGGGACATGGCGGCCGGCGTGCTGCTGGTGCGCGAGGCCGGCGGCATGGTCTGCGATTTCGGCGGCGGTGATGATTTCCTCGACACCGGTAATATCGTCGCCGGCAATCCCAAGATCCTGGCCGCGATACTGCACGCGATCACGCCGCACCTGACGCCGCCGCTCGCGCGCTGATGCCGGTCTCTTGAAATCCGCTGTCGTTCGCGGGTAATGTCAGGCGAGACGGATACCGGAGACGAGCGATGAACCCGACCAGAATACCCCTGATTCTCGATGCCGACGACCTGGCACCGCTACTCGACACCGACGGCGTGGTCATCGTCGACCTGTCGAACGAGTCGGCCTACGAGGCCGGCCATATCCCCGGCGCGATCAGGATCGAGGCCGCCGAACTCGGCGCGGCGCGCCCTCCGGTCATGGGCCTGTTGCCGCCCGAGGCCGCGATCGGGGGGCTGCTTTCCGCGGCCGGCATCACACCCGATTCGCATGTCATCGCCTACGACAGCGAAAACTCGCTCAAGGCCTGCCGCTTCCTGTGGACGCTCGATGTCATCGGCCACCGCGGCTTCTCGCTGTTGAACGGCGGGCTCAATGCATGGCTCGAAGCCGGACGCGAGCTCGACGAGGGACTGCCGAATATCACGCCCTCCGCCTACCCGGTGAGCTACGGCACGGAACATGTCGCCGACAAGGCTTATATCCTCGAGCACCTGAACGATCCTGACGTCGTCGTACTCGACACGCGCACCGAACTCGAATACAACGGCATCGACCGGCGCGCAGCGCGCGGCGGACACATCCCCGGCGCGCGCAATGTCGACTGGTCGCTGACCGTCATCGGCGGCGGCGATTTCCGTTTCCGACCGGTCGAAGAGGTGCGCGCGCTGTATGCCCATGAGGGTATCAACTCGGACAAGGAAGTGATCGTCCACTGCCAGACCCACATGCGTTCGTCGCACAGCTACATCCTGCTGAAGGCGCTCGGCTTCACGCGGATCAAGGGGTATCCGGGGTCGTGGTCGGACTGGGGGAACGACCCGGAGACACCGATAGAACACTAAAACGGTTATAATTGAACCCCTGACCACACCGCCCATCAAACCTGGAGAGCCTGCCTCGCTCTTCTTTTCCGGGACGCCGCCACGGACATGGCAACCAGGCTGCCCGGCTCGCTGACGGACCGAAACGATGACACTGACACGCCCGCCGACAACTGACAGGCGCCGCCACGCGCGTGCCGCCGGCTGGACTGCCGCGGTTGTCGCCACCCTTGTTTTCCTGCTGCCGGCGTTCGCGCTGCACGCGGACGATGTAGCGGCGATCATCGCCGGCGCCAGCATCGGGACGCCGGTCGGCCCCCTCGTCACCGGCAGCGACGGTCACCGTTACGGTGTCACCGGCGACGGTGGAACGCTCGCGCCCGGCGCCCTGCCGGCGAACGCGAACGGGTCGATATTCCGGCTGGCGCCGGACGACGGACTGACAGTCCTGCATGTGTTCAGCATCAACGACCCGAAGAACGGTTGGGGACCGGCCGCGGGGCTAGTCGAAGGCCCGGACGGCAACTTCTACGGCACGACCGCGTTCGGCGGCGCGGTGTGCGCGGAATGCGGGACGATATTCCGGATTACACCGCAGGGCGTTCACACGCGCCTGCATTCATTCGACGGGACGGACGGGGCGAGTCCGTCGCGGGCGCTGGTCAAGGGCGGCGACGGCAGGCTCTACGGCGTCACCGACGGCGCGGCGACCGGAGTCGCGACGCTGTTCAGCATCTCTGTCGATGGAGATTTCAGGGTCGAGGAAACCGCAAGCAGCGATTCCGGTGTCGCGACGACGCAGACGCTCGCGGTGGAGATGCTGGCGACGGTGCAGACGTTCGATCCGGAAACGTTTCCGTTTTCGGATACGCTGCTGCTCGATGACTTCAATCGAGAAGACCAGGATTCGCTTGGATCAGACTGGACGATGCTGCCGGTGAATTTCGGGCAACCGGTCATCTCGGGGATCGATGGCTCAACTAGAATTAGATCCGAGATCGTCACGGGACCGGTTAGCGGCAGCAATGACCAGGTCGGCGGTAATTACTGGAACACACAATTTGACCCTGACCAGGAGGTTTACGGATTTTTCTTCAATGCGGAATACGACACGCTCGGCCTGGTCGTACGCTATGATCCTGTGACCGGCGCCGGATACGCCGTCGACTGGGATGGAGCCGATCTGTACCTGTACCGGATGAACAACCACCGGTTCGATACGCAACTCGGTCAACCGGTCAACAGCCTCATGTCCAATGCGTCAGATGATGAAGGCATCAGGCCTTCGATTTGGCTGGGGATGCGCGCAGCGGGCAACAATATCACTGTCTGGCGTTCTGTCGACAATGTGACATGGACGAAGGTCATCGATGTCACGGACGACCAGGTACAAGGCAGCGGCCATATCGGTTTTCATCTCTACCACAGGTTTCAGCGTTTCGACGACTTCCACGGCGGTAACCTCGATGTCCCTCCACCCGGCGAAGACAACGGTGGCGATGACGGCGGAGACAATGGTGGTGACGATGGCGGAAACGATGGCGGCGATGGCGGCGATGACGGTGGTGACGGCGGTGACGACGGCGGCGCGGATAACGGCAATCCCGACGAGGAAGTCCCGGTCACCCCGATCACCGGCAGCCCCGGCGGCGGCCGCCGCGGCGGCCTCGGCTTGGGCGCCACCGGTATCGAGGCCCTTGCCCTCCTGGCCCTGGCCATCCCGGCATCACGTCGCAGGCGGCGGACAATCGCCTCCGCATCATCCTGACAAGCGCTCACGCACCCTTCCGTGTGATAGTAATGAGGCCGCGTAGCTGGCCGAACTCTCGTGCATTCCTATGTTGACTTCCAAGGAAAGCCGGGTATAGCCTGCCTGTAAACAGGGAGATAGATCGATGTGCCGTCGGGAGCATATCGGGTTGCGGGGTCAAGGGAAGCGGCGAGCCGCATCCAGTCTGTTTTATTTCACGCGTCTACCTCGCTTTATCCTGTTATCCGTCTGTTTCGCCGCACTCGCGGCCTCGTGCGGTGGCGGTGGTGGCGGCGGCGGCAACACGCTGGCGCCTGTCGCGCCCGAGAATCCAATCGTCTACATCGCCGCCTCTGCCGGCACGTTCGAACTGTTTCTCGTCGATGGCGACGAACCCGGCGTCGCGAGCCGGGTCAATCCCGCGCTGGTCGCGGGTGGCGCTGTCGGACCCTATGCGCTGAGTCCTGATCTGACTCACGTCGCGTACCTCGCTTTCCAGGACTCGGCGACCGTACCGGGCCTTTACCTGGTCGATCTCGCAACCCCGGGAACTTCGACGCGCCTGAACGCTACCCTGGTCGCGGGCGGCATCATCGACGGGTTCGCCTTCAGTCCGGATGGCACGCAGATCGCCTACAACGCGGACCAGGATGTCCCGGGCAAGTTCGAACTCTATCTGGTCACCCTCGCAAATCCCGGCGTCTCGAGCAAACTCAACAGCGACCTGGAGCCGGACAGGAACGTGGACATCGGGCACAGTTTCAGCCCGGATGGCACGAAGATCCTTTATGCCGCGGATCAGGAGGTCGACGGCCGATTCGAGTTATACCTCGTGGACCTTGCAGCCCCCGGGGTCTCGACGAAGGTCAATGAGGAATACGTCGACGGCGGTAACACGGCGGGGGGATACAGATTCAGTCCGGACGGAGACTGGATCGCTTACATCGCCGACCAGGACGTCGATGAACGTCGGGAATTGTATCTGGTCGCGACCGACACGCCGGGCGTCTCGTCGAAGCTCAACGACACACTGGGGACCGATCGGAATGTCTGCGGATTCGAATTCAGCCCCGATTCAACGCTGGTGGCCTACTGCGCCGATCAGGACACCGACGATATCCTCGAGCTCTACCTGGTGGATATCACGGTGCCGGGCGTCTCGCAGAAGCTCAATGGGCCACTGGTCGCTAACGGCGAGGTCAGCGCGCAAAGCTACCGGTTCTCGCCCGACAGCAGCTTCGTCGTCTATCGGGCGGACCAGGACACGGATGGTGTGTTCGAACTGTACCGCGTCGATGTCACGACCCCGGGGAACACGGAAAAGATCAATGGCCCCCTGACAGCAGGCGGCGACATCCCGTCTTCCAACCTCACGCCGGCCTTTCGCATCAGCCCGGACAGCACGACTGTCACCTACATCGCCGACCAGGACATACAAGATCGGTTAGAACTTTATGCGGTCGACCTGTCGACCCCGGGTGCGTCACAAAAACTCAACCCCCCGGTCCAGTCATTCGGCGTGGCCCAGATTGATATGACCGCGGACGGAACCCAGGTCGTGTATCACGCGCTGCAGGACAGCGCGACCATACCCGAACTGTACCGCGTCGCGCTGGCAAGCCCCGGTACATCTACCAAAATCAACGCCCCCCTGCCCCCCAACGGCGCCGTCATCGATTTTTCGATCGCCCCCGGCCTGCGCGCCCCCTGATGATATGGGGTCGGACCACAGCAACTGTCTGTCTTAACAATATTTTCCCGCCAAAAACACCCCGATTTCGGGCTTATAACCCCAATAATGAGCACGAAAATGGCGCTCTAACGCTGTTCATCATCTGCGCCCTCTGTTAAAACCGCTGTTTCGGGCCCAAAATAGGCCCTCTAACGCGAAATTTCGCCCGATTTTCAACCTTTAAATACAGAAAAACAACGTGTTACACAGGTCCGACCCCAGCGGTCCCAGCGGTCATACGCCGATGATGCAGCAGTATTTGCGGATCAAGGGGGAGCATCCGGGATTGCTGCTGTTTTATCGGATGGGGGATTTCTACGAGCTGTTTTATGAGGATGCGCGGCGTGCGGCGGAGCTGCTGGATATCACGTTGACGGCGCGCGGGCAGTCGGGCGGGGAGCCGATCCCGATGGCGGGGGTGCCGTTTCATTCGGTCGACGGCTATCTCGCGCGGCTCGTCGAGCAGGGGGTGTCGGTCGCGATCGCCGAGCAGATCGGCGATCCGGCGAAGAGCAAGGGGCCGGTCGAGCGCAAGGTCGTGCGCATCGTCACGCCGGGCACGATCACCGACGAGGCGCTGCTCGATGAGCGCCGCGACAACCTGCTCGCCGCGCTGCGCCGCGGCGACGGGACCTGGGGCATCGCGACGCTGGACCTTTCGAGCGGCCGTTTCGTGATCCTCGAGGTCACCGGCGACCAGGCCTTGTCCGACGAGTTCGAACGCCTGAAGCCGGCCGAGCTGCTGATCGGTGAGGACCAGTCCCCGCCCCCGGCGCTGAAGGGCAGGCGCGGGCTGCGCACGCGACCGCCGTGGCATTTCGACCACGAACACGCGCATTCGCTGCTGACCGTGCAGTTCGGCGTCCGCGACCTCAGGGGTTTCGGCTGCGAGCCGTTTCCGCTCGCGGTCGCCGCGGCCGGCTGCTTGCTCGAATACGCGCGCGAGACCCAGCGCGCCGCGCTGCCGCATATCCAGGCGCTGCGCGTCGAGCAGCCGGGCGACGCGATCATCATCGACGCGACCAGCCGCCGCAATCTCGAACTCGAGACCAGCCTCGCCGGCCGGCG
>CAZJKV010000101.1:0-6901 GCA_964546765.1 uncultured Chromatiales bacterium | reverse complement strand
GAAAGGCCCCGACCGGCTCCGGCAAGCCGCTCTGGCGGCTCGCGACGCGTGCCGCCATCTGCCGCGCATGCCCCTGCGCATCCGCGGGTGTGACCGCCTCGATTGCGGCGACGATGGTCGAAAACTTGTCGGCCGGGGGGCGATCGTCGTCTTCGCCCAGCATATGCACCTCCATATAGAGTTTCCCACCTTCCCGCCCGAGCTTGAAGGGCTCATCAATGACCCACACCGGCGTCGTCACCGGCACGAGCGAGAACAGCGCCTCGATGTCTTCGGGATACATGCGGATACAGCCGTGGCTGACGCGCATGCCGACCCCGAAGGTCTTGTTGGTGCCGTGGATCAGATAGCTGGTCCAGCCGAGGCGCATCGCGTGATTGCCGAGCGGGTTGTCCGGCCCCGGCGGGACAATCGCCGGCAAGGGCTGGCCTGCCTCCTCGTAGCTCTGGCGAATCGACGCGGGTACGGTCCACGACGGATTTTCGATCTTGTCGATGATTTGCGTGATTCCGACCGGCGTCGACCAGCCTTCCTGCCCGATGCCGATCGGCCAGGTCATGACGACCGGCGCTGCATTGCCGCGCGGCGTCGGATAGTAGTACATGCGCATCTCGGAGAGGTTGATAATGATGCCTTCGCGCGGGGTACTCGGCAGGATGTAGCGGGTCGGCAGGACTATCTCGGCCCCCGGCGGCGGCAGCCACGGATCGAGGCCGGGATTCGCGGCGACGATCTCGTTGTAGCCGAGCCCGTGGTCGCGCGCGATGTCGATCAGGGTCTCGCCGTCCCGGACCTGCACGGTCCGGACCTCCCCGATGATGTCATTACCGGGCGCCGGCAGCGGATACGTCGCGGCGGTGGCCGCGGCGGCCGACAGCGCGAGCACCAGCGCCGCCAGCCCGGTCAGTCCATAGCATCTCATGATTCCATGCCTTTGCCGCATTGCCGCAGATGGTACCACAGGGTCAGCTGGGCCTCAGCCCCGCACCAGCGCGATCAGCAGCAGCACGAACAGCACGACGAGGCCGACCGGGAAGATCACCCCCGACCAGTCACGCGACTTCGCGTCGCGGCTCTGTCTCAGCGCAGCCCGGATCCCGGGACGGAACCATAACAGCAGCAACAGGACCAGAACACCGACCAGGATCTGTTCCCATAATGCCATTAAAATCACCTATCTTCTTCTATCATGCGTTTATAATCGCTTATTACCTGCCAATTCCACGTTTCCCGCGATCCCGCGGGGGCCCTCCGGGGTGCCCTGCCTGCATCCTTCGCCCTTGAAAATCCTCTGAATCGTACGCTAACCCATACAGTGAGCGACAGCACTGTCCGCCCCCGACAGTCCTTAACAACGAGAGACGCCGATGAAGACCGAGCCGCTGGCCGATGACCGGACCAACAGGAACGATGCACAGCCGCCGGGTGAAACGGCGCTCGAGACCGCCGAGGGCTGGCTGAAGGACAGTGCCAGCCTGGTCTCGCCGCCCGACATCTGCATCAAGATATTCGAACTGATGGAGACCAACCAGGCCTCCGCGCAGACGCTCGGCAGCGTCATCAGCCGCGACCCGAGCCTGACCGCGCGCCTGCTTCGCATCGTCAACAGCTCGTTCTACGGGTTCCCGCATCGCATCGACACCGTCTCGCGCGCCGTCACCGTGATCGGTGTCAGCGAGCTGTACAACCTGGTCGTCACCGTCTCGGCGATCACGTCGTTCTCGCGCATCCCGAACTTTATCGTCAACATCGACACCTTCTGGCGCCACAGCGTGTCCTGCGGCATTCTCTCGCGGGAACTAGCGCGCCGCTGCCGGGTGCTGCACCCGGAACGCCTGTTCGTCGCCGGCATCCTGCACGACATCGGCAGCCTCGTGATGTATCACCGTGCGCCGGAACGGATCAAGAACCTGCTGCTCGCGGCGCAGGGCAACGAGACCATACTGCAGCACCTGGAAAAAAAGGAGTTCGGCTTCAATCACGCCGACATCGGCGGGATGCTGCTCTCGCGCTGGCAGCTGCCGCCGCTGCTGCAGGAGGTCGTGAGGTGCCATCATGACCCCGATGCCGCGTCGGAGGCGCGCCTCGAGGCCGCGATCGTCCACATCGCGGACGGACTCGCGAACCAGTCCGAACAAGGGGCTTTCTATGCGATGCCCTCCCCCGACCTGTTCGTCGACAGCGAGGCGTGGAAGGTCACCGGACTCGACAGCGATCCGGGCAGCCTGCTGGACATCATCGAAGACACGCGCGAGCAGTACCGGGACGCCGTCAACCTTTTCAGCGCCTGACCCACCCTGCCATCCGCAGCGCCCTGGTCGCCCTGGGAGCCGTGTCCGCGCGCGTCCGCCAATTGGCGAAGTCCGACGTAAATCCGTAAGATACAAGGAAGATCTCGGGATCCGCAGGGACAGGACAGCAAAGCATGACGACGGTAGAACGCGAGCAGACCGCCTCCCCGGCGGTCCTGGCCCCGGAGTGCGGGGACGGCTTCGAATGGGTCCGCAGCGAGCGGATCGACTCCCTCAACCTGACCATCGAGGAATACCGGCACCGCAAGACCGGCGCCCAGCATTTCCATCTCGCCAGCGACCACCCGGAAAACGTCTTCCTCGTCGCCTTCCGTACCGTGCCGATGGACTCGAGCGGCGTCGCCCATATCCTCGAACACACCGCGCTGTGCGGCAGCGAGCGCTACCCGGTGCGCGACCCGTTCTTCATGATGATCCGGCGCTCGCTGAACACCTTCATGAACGCGTTCACGAGCAGCGACTGGACCGCCTATCCGTTCGCGAGCCAGAACGAAAAGGACTTCTACAATCTGATGGATGTCTACCTCGACGCGGCCTTCTTCGCCCGCCTCGACGAGCTCGATTTCGCCCAGGAAGGCCACCGCATCGAGTTCGAGGATCCGGCGAATCCGGACAGTCCCCTGGTCTACAAGGGCGTCGTCTACAACGAGATGAAGGGGGCGATGAGCTCGCCGGTCAACACCCTGTGGCACGCGTTGTGCGGACATCTTTACCCGGCTTCGACCTATCACTACAACAGCGGCGGCGACCCGGAGCGTATTCCCGACTTGCGCTACGACGACCTGAAGCACTTCTATCGTACGCATTACCACCCGTCGAACGCGATCTTCATGACCTTCGGCAACTTGCCCGCGCACCGTCACCAGCAGCGTTTCGATGAACAGGCGCTGGCGCGTTTCGAGCGCCTCGAACTCCTGATCGCCGCGAACGACGAACAGCGCCTGACAGCCCCGGTCGCGGTCGAGGAAAGCTACGCCCTCGACGACGACGCGGCCGGCGACAAGACCCACATCGTGCTGGGCTGGCTGCTGGGTCGCAACACCGAACTCACGGAACTGCTGGAGGCCCACCTGCTGTCCGGCATCCTCCTCGACAACAGCGCCTCCCCGTTGTTGCATGCACTCGAAACCACTACGCTCGGCACCGCGCCGTCGCCGCTGTGCGGCCTCGAGGACTCGAATCATGAAATGGCCTTCGTGTGCGGACTCGAAGGCAGCCGGCCGGAACACGCGGAGCAGGTCGAATGTCTGGTCCTGGACGTCCTCGAAGACATCGCGCGGCATGGCGTCCCGCAGGAGATGGTCGACGCCGCGCTGCACCAGCTCGAATTGCACCGGCGCGAGATCGGCGGCGACAACTACCCCTACGGGTTGCAGCTGATCCTCGGCGCGCTGCCGGCGGCGATCCATCGCGGCGACCCGGTCGCGGCGCTGAACCTGGACCCGGTGCTCGCGCGCCTGCGCGTGTCGGTGCAGGACCCGGACTTCTTGCCACGACTGGTACGCCGCCTCCTGCTCGACAATCCGCATCGTGTGCGCCTGACGATGAAGCCCGATCCGGAACTGAGCCGGCGCCGCGCCGCTGCCGAGGCCGAACGCCTCGCCGCGATGCGGGCCACGCTCGACGACGGTGAGCGGCGCGGGCTGATCGAACGCGCCGAGCGATTGCAGCAGCGCCAGCACCAGGAAGACGACCCCGGGATCCTGCCCAGGGTCGGCCTCGACGACATCCCGCCCGAGATCCCGATCCCGACCGGCGAACGCAGGACCCTGCGCGGGTATCCGCTGACATTCTACCCCCAGGGGACGAACGGCCTCGTGTACCAGCAGATCATCGCCGAACTGCCGGCGCTCGAGGACCGGTTGCTCGACCAGCTGTCCTATTACGCGCACGCGCTGCCGGAGGTCGGCTGCGGCGGCCGCGACTACCTGAAGACCCAGACCTGGCAGGACCGGGTTAGCGGCGGCATCAATGCATACACCAGCATGCGCGGGCGCATCGACGACGTGCAGGATCTGCGCGCCCATTTCGTGCTCTCCGGCAAGGCGCTCGCAACCGAACATGCAGAGTTCGCGCGCCTGATGGAGCAGACCCTGACCACCGTGCGCTTCGACGAGCCGACCCGGCTGCGAGAGATCGTCTCCCAGGAGCGCGCCCGCATGGAACAGAGCGTCACCGGTCATGGCCATGTGCTCGCGATGACCGCGGCGGCGAGCGGCATGAGTCCGGCCGCCGCGATCGGCCACCGCCTGCGCGGCCTGATGGGCATACGCACACTGAAGGCATTCGACGACGGCCTCAAGGACCCGGCTCGGCTCGCGGCCTTCACGGAGGGCCTGCGCGAGATACACGAACGCATCCTGGCTGCGCCGCGGCAATTCCTGCTCGTCGCCGAGGACAAGCGCCGCGATCAGCTGCTCGCTGAATTCGAACGGGCCTGGTCCGACGGCGGCGCGGGTACGGACGGGCACCTGCCCTTCGCGCATCCCGCGATTCGCGCACAGGTGCGCCAGCTCTGGGTCACGAGTACCCAGGTCAATTTCTGCGCCAAGGTCTACCCGACCGTGCCGGTCGAACACCCGGACGCGCCGGCGCTCGACGTGCTCGGCGTGTTCCTGCGCAATGGCTTCCTGCATCGGGCGATCCGCGAGAAGGGCGGCGCCTACGGCGGCGGTGCAGGGCATGACGCCGACAACGCCGGCTTTCGTTTCTATTCGTACCGTGATCCGCGGCTCGAGGAGACCCTGGCCGACTTCGATGCCGCTATCGACTGGCTGCTCGACCGCCGTCACGAGGCGCGCCAGCTCGAAGAGGCGATCCTCGGCATCATCGGCGGCATCGACAAACCCGGATCCCCGGCCGGCGAGGCAAAGAGCGCGTTCCACCATGACCTTTATGGACGCACGTCCGATCAGCGCCGCCGCCATCGCCTGCACATCCTCGAGGTTACGCTCGACGACCTGAAACGCGTCGGCGAACGCTATCTGAAACCCGAGCAGGCGAGCATCGCCGTGATCACGAACCCCGAGCGCCTGCAACAGCGGGGCGACCTCGGCCTGGACGTGTTCCGCCTCTAGACCCATCGGAATCCACGATGACCCACTGGCTCAAGACACTGTGCCTGCCGGCCCTTGCCGCGTTCATCACGCCTGCGGCCCTCGCCGACGTCACCATCGAGAACCGCAGCACAGACGGGACAGCCGGGCGCGTACTGATCTCCGGCGACCTGGCGCGGGTCGAGACCGGCCGGCAGGAGTTCTGGCTGCTCCTCGATCTCGCGGCCGGATCGATCCTCGCCGTCAATGATGCCGACCGGATCGCGATGGACATGAAGTCCCCGATCCCGCGCCGCACCGAACACGACGACATGACGGCCGGCGTCGCGCCGCCCAAAGTGCGTCTCGAGAAGCGCGGCGACGGCCCCGAGATCGCGGGCTACCGGACCGTGCACTACCGGGTCACGGTCGACGGCATACACTGCTACGACGAGTACCTCGCGCCCTCGGCGCTCGACGATCACGGCATCCGGCGCTTCGTCGCCGCGATGTCCGAGGGTTCCGACAACGCGCCCCAGCGCGTGCTGATTCAGCTGACCGCGCCGGAGCGAATCTGCGAGGCCGCGGACGACCTGATCGACGACCATTACCCGCTCGCCGGCATCCCGATGCGCACCCTCGATGCCGATGGCCGGCTGATCCAGGAGATCACGCGCATCGCCTTCGACGGGGAACACGACGCAGTCCTGTTCCGGCTTCCGGACGGCTACCCGGTGCTGACCCGCGCCGAGGTCATGGAGCACATGATCAGCGACGAACTCGACCTCGACGACCTGCAGCGGAGGCTCGAGGAGATCGAGCGCCGGATGCAGGCGGTCGAGGCCGGCACTGCGCAATAGGGCGGTACCGGTGGAACTGGATTATGTGGACACCCCCGGGGCGCTCGATGCGCTGTGCGCCGCGCTTGCCGGCCAGCCCTGGCTCGCACTCGATACCGAGTTCATCCGCGAGGACACCTATTTTCCGAGATTCTGCCTGATTCAGGTCGCGGCCCCCGGGATCACGGCCTGCGTCGACACCCTCGCGCTGCGGGACCTCGACCCGCTGCTCGCGCTGATCCACGACCCCGCGGTCACGAAGGTCCTGCATGCGAGCCACCAGGACATGGAGATCTTCTATCACCGCTGCGAAGGCCGGCTGCCGGCCCCGGTGTTCGACACCCAGCTCGCGGCGCCGCTGCTCGGCCTGCCGGGCCAGGCGAGCTATGCGAACCTGGTCAGCGAGCTGCTCGGCGTCACGCTGGAAAAGGCCCACGCGCGGACCGACTGGTGCCGCCGCCCGCTGTCGCAGGCGCAGATCGAATACGCCGCCGATGACGTGCGTTATCTCGGGCCGCTGCACCTCGTGCTGCGCGATCGGCTCGCCGCGCTCGGCCGGCTCGCGTGGCTGGAGGAAGACTGCGCCGCGGTTTCCGATCCGGCGCGCTATGAGAATCCGCCCGAGGCGGCGTGGAAGCGTGTACGCGGCGCCCAGTACCTGACGGAGGCACAGCACCGCATCCTGCGCGCGCTCGCGGCCTGGCGCGAGACGACC
>CAZJKV010000100.1:0-6935 GCA_964546765.1 uncultured Chromatiales bacterium | reverse complement strand
GCGGCTACGCGCGCGAGCTGACTGCCGAGGAGAAGGAGCGCGAACAGGCGCTGCTGCGCAACAGCATCGCGCAGGCCGATGTCGTCATCACGACAGCCCAGATCCCGGGCCGCCCGGCGCCGCAACTGATCGGCGCGCGCGTCGTCGAGGACATGAAGCCGGGCGCGGTGATCCTAGACCTCGCGGCCGAGAGCGGCGGGAACTGCGAGCTGACGCGGCCCGGCGAGCGCTTCGAGCATCACGGCGTGACCGTGTACGGCCCGGTCAACGTGCCGAGCCGCCTGCCGGTGCACGCCAGCATGATGTACGCGAAGAACATCCAGAATTTCCTCGTGCTGCTGCGCGCTGACGACGGCGCGCTGAAGCTGAACTGGGACGACGAGATCCTCGCCGAATCGGCGGTGACCCATGACGGCGCGATCCGCCCGCAGGCGGTTCGCGAACGCATTGAAGGAGGCGGACAATGATCGAGGGTTTGTGGGCGGCGCTGTTCATCTTCGCGCTTGCGGCGTTTACCGGTTACGAGATCATCAACCGGGTTCCGGTGATCCTGCACACGCCGCTGATGTCGGGCTCTAACTTCATCCACGGTATCGTGCTGGTCGGCGCGATGGTCGCGCTCGGCCACGCCGAGACGTCGCTCGAGATGACGATCGGATTCATCGGCGTGTTGCTCGGCGCGATGAACGCGGTCGGCGGCTACGTCGTCACCGACCGCATGCTGGAGATGTTCGAGGCGAAGAAGAACAAGGGCAGGGCCATGGGAAAGGGGGATTAGCGTGGAGCACCTGATCCAGGCGGTCTACTTCCTGACCATCCTGCTGTTTATCTTCGGGCTCAAGCGCATGAGCTCGCCGGCGACCGCGCGCAGCGGCATCCGCTGGGCCGGCGTCGCGATGGCGCTCGCGGTCGTGATCACGATGCTGTGGCCGGACATGCACAACGCGATGCTGATCCTGATCGCGATCCTGCTCGGCGGCGGACTCGCATGGTACAGCGGCATGAAGGTCGGTATGACCGACATGCCGCAGATGGTCGCGATCTACAACGGCATGGGCGGCGGCGCCGCGGCGGCGATCGCCGCGGTCGTGCTGCTGCAGGGCAGCGCCCCGAACACCGGCATGCAGCTGCTGACCGTCACCGGCGGCCTGATCGGCGCGGTCGCGTTCAGCGGAAGCATGGTTGCGTTCGCGAAGCTGCAGGGACTGCTGAGCGCGCGGCCGATGACCTTTCCGGCGCAGCAGAGCCTGAATCTCGTCGTGCTGGTCGTCGCGCTGCTGCTCGGCGCGAGCTTGCTCGGCGGCGGCGAGGACGTGTCGACGACGCTGATCATGCTGTTCTTCATAGCAGCGCTGACCTACGGCGTCATGATGACGATGCCGATCGGCGGCGCCGACATGCCGGTCGTGATCTCGCTGTTCAATGCGCTGACCGGGCTCGCGGTCGCGTTCGAGGGCTTCGCGATCGGCAATGCGGCGATGATCGTCGCCGGCACCGTGGTCGGCGCGGCCGGCACGCTGCTGACACAGTTGATGGCGAAGGCGATGAACCGGCCGCTGTCGAATGTGCTGTTCAGCGGCTTCGGCAAGGTGGTCGAGGGCGAGGCTGCCGGCGCGGTGCAGGGCAGCCTGAAGGCGATCGAGCTCGACGATGCCGCGGTGATGATGCGATATTCCGGGAAGCTGATCATCGTGCCCGGCTACGGCATGGCGGTCGCCCAGGCCCAGCACAAGATCCGCGAGCTGATGGACCTGCTGGAAAGCTACGGCGTCGACGTGCGCTTCGCGATCCACCCGGTGGCCGGGCGCATGCCCGGCCACATGAACGTGCTGCTCGCCGAGGCCGGCGTGCCGTACGAGAAACTGTTCGATCTCGAGGAGATCAACGCGGCCTTCGGCTCGACCGACGTCGCGGTTGTCATCGGCGCGAACGACGTCGTCAATCCGGTCGCGCGTACCGATCCATCGAGTCCGATCTACGGCATGCCGATCCTGAATGTCGACAAGGCTGACAACGTGCTGGTCATCAAGCGCGGCCAGGGTACCGGCTTCGCCGGCATCGAGAACCAGCTGTTCTACAAGGACAACACCCGCATGCTCTACGGCGACGCCCAGAAGGTCGTCGGCGACCTCATCGCCACCCTGAAACAGATGGCTTGAAAGTTCGGGGTCAGAGTAGACGGAGTCTACTCTGACCCCGTCAGTGCTTTCCTCAGTGGTTCCAGGTATTCCTTATAGTGCTTCCAGCGTCCGATCGATGAGGTGTAGATGGGTTTGTTGACCTGGTCGTAGCTGGCCGTCGCGGTGACCCGCTTGCTTTCATGGTAGCTCAGACAGGCGTCGTCCCATTCCATGCCGCAAAAGCCCGTCATGCGCCGGCTGACGCCTTCCAGATCGGCGACCAGATCCTCATATTGCACATCCAGGAAGGTGATTCCGAGCTGTCGCCAATAGTCCATCAGTTTCTCGTACCTGCGGTAATATCGGCCCAGCTGTTCGAGGTCGTAGCTGAAGCGATTCGCGCCGGAAAAATTCTGGAAATAGCAGGAGAGACAGGTATCGATGGGGTCGCGTTTCGTATGAATGATCTTCGCGTCGGGGAATAGCAGCGCAATCAGGCCGAGATACAGAAAATTCTGCGGCATCTTGTCCGTGACGAACTTAGCATCACCAGCGAGTTGCTTCAGGCCATCCATAGTACGCCGGGCCATGGCCTGTATCGCCGCTGCATCGGGGTTGAATCCTGCTTTAGCGTATCCCAGCCCCGCCGCGACAATCCCGATAGTGTTCAACTCGCCGGCGCCATATACCTGGGGGTGGCTGGCCAGTATCTGCTCCACCAGACTGGAGCCGGAACGCGGCATCCCGACGATGAAAACGGGATTGACGCCCTTCGCGTCCGCCCGGGGCAACGATGAATAGTCGAGTACATCGAAGGTGGCAATGATGTCGTCGATCGGGTCCTGATATTTTTCATCCCCCAGACGCTGCCAGACCGAACGGTTGGCAGCCTGGTAATGACCAAAGGCGGCGTCATAGCGCCCGTCCCTGTCAAGAAGCTGGCCGAGGAGAAAGTGAATCCGTTCCCTGGCCGTGATATTGAGCGTGTCATTGCCGAGTGCCTTTTCCAGCCGTTCGATGACAGGCTCGTCAGGTTTCAGGCGCGTGCAGATCTTCGCGTATAGCAGTAACAGTTCCGCATTTCCATCCATCCCGGACAACAGCGGCTGCAGGCGCACCAGTGCCTGTTCGGGCTGACCCAGCCGCTCCAGCACCTCCGCCTCACCGAAAATGGCCTGGGCGGAGTCGGGGATCTGCTGCAAGGCCTTTCGGTAATGGTCTTGCGCCTCTTCCAGCTTGCCCATGTTGTGACAGATCCTGCCCATGCTGATATGGACCCTGGCGTCGTCGGGTGCCAGGGCCAATGCGCGGGTGCAGACCTCATATGCAGCCGTAGCGCGTCCGGACAGTCGCAGCGCGCCGGCGAGTCCATCGAGGGCCGCGAGCTGGTTCGGCGCCTGATCGAGGACATTGCGAAATTGTTCAATGGCCTCTTCGTACCGGCACAGCCCGGTATACACCCGGCCCAGTGACTCGTGCGCATCGTGCAATGCAGGCTTCAGCGACAGTGCATGCAGCAGGGATGCTTCGGCCGTTGCGAACCGCCCCTGCAGTTCATGCAACTGTCCCAGTTTGAGCCATGCCTCGGGCATGCCCGGATCGATGGCGATCGCCTTGCGCATCCGCTGCTCCGATTTCTGCAACTGTCCTTGCCGCGCATGGACGATGCCCAGCATGAAAAGCGCCTTGCTGTCCTGCGGGCTGGATTCAAGGATACGTTCATAGAGCGATTCCGCGCCGGCCAGATCGTTCCGTTGCAGGCAGGCCAGCGCCATCTCTTGCATCGACTGGTGAGGTGTGTCCCGGGTGGTCATGAATCTCAGCCGCGCAAGCGGAACAGGCGCTTGATCCACCACCTCGCCGCCGGAGTCAGCCGCGCCTTCATCCGCTCGTCGGCGACCTTGCGGCTGATCTGCGCGAGCGTCGGATAGATGTGGATGACGCCGGACAGGTCGGCGGCCTTCATGCCCTTGCTGAGCGCCAGCGCGTATTCATGGATCAGTTCCCCGGCCTGCGGACCGGCGATCGCCGCGCCGAGCAGCCGGCCGCGCGGCGTCGTGACGATCTTCGCGATTCCCTCGGGCTCGGCATCGGTGCGGGCGCGGTCGATGCCGGAGAATGGAAAGACGTACACGCGATGACGGACCCCCTGGCGCCTCGCCTCCGCCTCCGACAACCCGACGCGCGCCAGTTCGGGATCGGTGAAGGTGCACCATGGGATCGCGCGGGTCTCGACCTGCGCAGGCAGCCGGAACAGCGCATTGCGCAATACGACGCCGGCCTGGTGTTCGGCCATGTGCGTGAACAGGTACGGACCGGTCACGTCACCGCAGGCGAAGATGTGCGGCGCCGACGTACGCAGCCGCGCGTCGGTCCGGATGCGGCCGTTGGCGAGCTCGACGCCGGCCGCGTCGAGTCCGAGCCCCTCGACATTCGCGCTTCGCCCGGTCGTGACGAGCAGATGGGTGCCGCGCAGCTCGGACGGCAGCTCATGTGTCACCGGCGCCTTGTGGACCTCGGGATGACTGTCGTTCGGTATCGCGTGCCGGACTCGCAGGGCCGGGCCCTGCAGTTCTCTTTCTGCCGACAGGGCATGGCAATGCGTAAGGATCCTGACGCCTTCTTCATCGAGTCGCGTCGCGATGATCGCGGCGAGTTCCGGATCCTCGCGTGACAGGATATGCGGCCCCGATTCGACCACGGTGACGCGGCTGCCGAGGCGCGCGAAGGCCTGTGCCATTTCGACGCCGGTCGGGCCGCCGCCGATGATCAGCAGTTCCGGCACGGCCTCTTCGAGCCCGAACAGCGAGTCGCTGGTCAGGAAGGGTACGTCTTCGATCCCCGGCAGCGCCGGCGTTGCCGGCCTGGAGCCGGTCGCAATGACGAAGTGCCTCGCCGTGATTGCGCGCCCATCGATGCCGAACGCCGCCGGCGACGTGAACCGTCCGGCGCCGAATACCAGCTCGATGCCGAGCTTGCGGAAGCGCTCCGGATCGTCGTGTTCGGCGACCTGCTTGATGATGTGTCTGACGTGCTGCATCACGCGCGGCAGATCGACGGCAGGTTCTATGGCATCGAGGCCGAAGCGCCGCGCGTTGCGCATCGCCTGCGCCGTCTTCGCTGATGCGAGCAGTGCCTTGCTCGGGATGCAGCCATGCCAGAGACAATCGCCGCCGAGGCGATCGTGCTTTTCGACCAGGATGACCTTCGCCCCGAGCTGCGCCCCGCCCGCCGCGACGACCAGCCCGGCCGCGCCGCCGCCGATGACGCAAAGATCATAGTCCGGCCGGGATTTCGGCATGATTCAGGTCAGAGGGGTCAGAACACCTGCGCGGCGTCGAATACCGGGCCGTCGACACAGACGCGCTTCATGGCCGGTCCCTGAGGGGTGTTGACGAGGACCGTGCAGCCGGCGCAGCCGCCGACCGCGCAGGCCATGAATTCCTCGAGCGAGACCTGGCAGGGCAGGCCGACTTCCTGTGCCAGCGCGGCGGTCGAGGCGAGCATCGGGTGCGGGCCGCAGGCGAAGATCTCGACCTCGTCGCGTTGGGCCGCGTTCAGCGTGTCGAGCCAGACGCGCGCGAGATCGGTGATATAGCCGTCGTAGCAACCCGCATAGCCCTGCAGCGTCGCAAGCCGGCTCGGGATGCCCCAGTCGTCCATCAGCGGCATCGCGGCGATCGCGCTCGCCGGCGCGCCCGGCAACACGATCTGCGACGGCCGCGCCCGGAATGGGAAAGGCACCTCCGAACCCATCATCACGACCGGACGATAGGGATCCGGCGCCTTCTTCAGTGTCTCGGCCAGGAATATCATCGGCGGGATGCCGACCCCGCCGCCGAGCAGCAGCGCGCGCGGACGTTCCGGGTGCGCCGTGAACGGCACGCCGATCGGCCCGAGCAGGCTGAGCCGGTCGCCCGGCTTGCGCTGCGAGAGCAGCGCCGTGCCGTAACCGAATACCCGGTACAGGATCTCGATCCAGCCGGCCTCCAGGCCGCTGCGCATGATCGAGAACGGCCGCCGCATCGGCAGCTGTGGATCGCAGCTCAGATGCACGAACGATCCGGGCCGCGCCGCCTGCGCTGTCTTCGGCGCCTGCAGTCGCATCACATACTGCTTGCCGTCGAAGGCCTGGTGCGACAGCAGCTCGGCGTCTTCGAGGAAGATCGTATGGCGATGTGTCCGGTCCCGGTCGGCGGATTGGGGCACGACCGTCACCTGGCCCCGTCTTCCCGCGGATAGACGACCCGCCCCGCCAGCAGGGTTTCGGTGACCCGCCCCTTCATTTCCCAGTCCATATATGGCGTGTTATGTCCCCGGCTCGCGAGCGTGCCGGCGTCTAGCACCCAGCAGGCCTCCGGATCGAAGATACAGATATCGGCGCGCCTGCCCGGCGCGAGGTCGCCGCCGTCGATACCGAGGATACGCGCCGGCTGAGTGCTCAGGCGGTCGATCATCGCGGCGAGATCGAACACGCCCTCGTCTACGAGCCGGAGCGCGAGCGGCAGCAGCGTGTCGAGGCCCGAGATTCCGGGCGCGGTCTCGCTGAACGGCCGCAGCTTGGCGTCGGCCTCGTGCGGCTGGTGGTCGGAGCAGATCGCCTGGATCACGCCGGACCTGACCCACTGGCGCAGCCCGTCGCGGTCACGCAAGGTGCGCAGCGGCGGCCGCACATGGCACAGGCTGTCGAAGTCGAGGACGTCGTTCTCGCTGAGGTGGAGGTGATGGATGCTGACATCGGCCGTGACCGGCAACCCGTCGTGCCGCGCGCGCGCGATCATTTGCGCGGCGCGCGTCGTCGACAGCAGCGAGGAG
>CAZJKV010000099.1:0-6949 GCA_964546765.1 uncultured Chromatiales bacterium | reverse complement strand
GACGCGCAGCGCGAACGCGCCGGTACCAACCGTGACATGCAGGGCCGCTTCCGCCGGCGGGCCCGCCGCGAACAGCGCGGCGGACTGGTCGCCGGTAACCACTGTCAGGGGAATCGCAATGGCGCCGCAGTCGAGGGTCCCGAATCCGGCGCGGCATGGCACGACGTCCGGCAGCGGCGCGCGCGGCAGGCCGAACAGTTCGAGCATCTCCGCGGACCAGCCGGCGCCGGCGAGGTCGTACAACTGGGTGCGCGCGGCGTTGACCCGGTCGACACGGAGCGGCTGCTCGCGCAGCAGTCGAAACAGCAGAAAGCCCGCCATGGGTCCCCACGCGAGCCGGCCCTCGCGCAGGGCGCGGCGCACCGCGGGCAGTTCGTTCAGGCACCAGCGCAGCTTGTTGGCGCCGTAATGAGCGGACAGCGGCAGGCCGGTGATCCGGCGCACGGCATCCTCTTCGCCGGCGATCCCGCGCAGCCAGTCTGCGTCGCGACGGTCCTGCCAGCTAATGACCGGGGACAGGGCCGCGCCGCTGCCCCGGTCCCAGCACACGACGTTGGAGCGCTGGGTAGCGAGACCGGCGCAGCTCACGCAATCGCGCCGTGCGCCGAGCGCATCGACAGCGTCATCGATCGCGCCGCGTACCGAGGCCAGCATCGCCTCCGCGTCGTATTCGATACGCGCATCGCCGTAGCGCCGAGGGACGATCTCGCGCACGCCGCGGCAGACGATCGCCCCCGACGCATCGATGGCCAGGGCGCGACTGGCGTGACCGCCCTGGTCGATGGCGAGATAAACAGGGCCGGACGGCGGGGGTGTGGTCGCTGTCATCGGGTGATCTTACTTGAGCGCCGCCGCCGGGCGCACCAGTTTTACAGTAATTATTCACGCGGGCCACCGGGTGAAGCAGCAGGTCATTGGTGTTACCATGAAGGCGAAGTGCGGGCACCCGGCCCGCAGGAACAACAGCATGGTAGGGACTTGCGATCCCCGCACGTTCACCTGGGGAGACACATGGGATCCATCATACTCAAGGTCAGCATCATCGCTCTTTTGATCGGCTTTCTTGCCTTCCTTGCATGGGACGACTATCGCAGCAGAAAGGCACGCGAAGCCGAGGAAAAGCGCGAGGCCCTGACCGGTCCGGATCGCCGCGATGGCGGGCGTGGGGAACCTCCCGCGGATTGATAGAATCAGTTCGCGCGCTCGCACCGGCGCGGCGATTCACAAGGTTCATCGATATCTGACGGGAGGCAGTGGACATGATCGCCCCGATCCGGCGTTTTCGATACAGGTTGCTGGCGTTCGCCGGACTGTTCGCGGCAGGGCTGATGCTGCACGCCGTGATCCCGGCCGTGATCGCGCAACCGCAGGGCGGCGCCGTCGTGTTCAGCGTCGAGGGCGCGATCGGACCGGCCGTCGGCGACTATCTCAAGCGCGGCATGAAACAGGCGCAGGAAAGTCAGGCCGCGCTGATCATCATCCAGATCGACACCCCGGGCGGCCTTGACACGTCGATGCGCGACATCATCCGTGAGATCCTCTCGTCGCCGGTGCCGGTGGTCACCTATGTCTATCCCGGCGGCGCCCGCGCCGCGAGCGCCGGCACCTACATCCTCTATGCCAGCCATATCGCGGCGATGGCGCCGGCGACCAACCTCGGCGCCGCGACGCCGGTGCAGATCGCCGGCTTTCCCGGCGGCGGGGACGAGGACGGGGAGCCGCCGGAATCCGGTCCCGAGCCTGGCGCGATGGAGAAGAAGATCATCAACGACGCGGTTGCGTATATCCGCGGCCTCGCGCAGATGCGCGGTCGAAACGCCGAGTGGGCGGAGCAGGCGGTGCGTGAAGGCGTCAGCCTGTCGGCGCGCGAGGCGCTGGACGAGAACGTCATCGATGTCGTCGCCGAGAACCTGTCGGAGCTGCTCGCCGCAATCGACGGCCGCGAGGTCGAGGCACTCGGCATGAAGCGCGTGCTGTCGACCGCGCATATCCAGATCCGGCATGTGGAGCCCGACTGGCGCTCGCGCCTGCTCGCGACGATCACCGATCCAAACATCGCCTACATCCTGATGCTGATCGGCATCTACGGTCTGATCTACGAATTCGCGAGCCCCGGCATGATCTTTCCCGGCGTCGTCGGCGCGATCTCGCTGTTGCTCGCGCTGTTCGCGTTCCACGTGCTGCCGATCAATTTCGCCGGCCTGGCGCTGATGCTGCTCGGCATCACCTTCATGATCGGAGAGCTCTTCCTGCCGAGCTTCGGCGCGCTCGGCATCGGCGGCGTGATCGCCTTCGTCATCGGCTCCATCATGCTGCTTGACACCGGCATCCCGGGATACGGCGTCTCGATCCCGCTGATCGCGTTCTTCGCGGCAACCAGCGCCGGATTTTTCATGTTCATCCTCGGCATGGTGATCAAGTCGCGCAAGCGGCCGATCGTCAGCGGCATGGAGGAGATGATAGGCGCGCACGGCGAGGCGCTCGAGGACTTCGACGGCGAGGGCAGGGTGCGCGTGCACAGCGAATCGTGGAACGCGCACAGCGAGACGCCGCTGCGGCGCGGCGACCGGGTCCGCGTCGTCGCCATGGACGGCCTGTCGCTGCTGGTCAGGCCGGAAGCCGGCACCAATGAGAAAAAGGAGAGCTGACATGTCGACATATGCAATCTATCTGGTCATCGGTCTGGTCGTCGCCTTTCTCGCCAGCGCGATCAAGGTGCTGGGCGAGTACGAACGCGGCGTGGTCTTTCAGCTCGGCCGCTTCTGGAAGGTCAAGGGTCCGGGCCTGATCATCCTCATCCCGGTCGTGCAACAGATGGTGCGCGTCGATCTGCGCACGGTCGTCATGGATGTGCCGAGCCAGGACGTGATCTCGCGCGACAACGTCTCGGTGCGGGTCAATGCGGTGATCTACTTCCGTGTCGTAGATCCTGAAAAGGCGATCATCCAGGTCGAGAGCTTCGGCATGGCGACCAGCCAGCTCGCCCAGACCACGCTGCGGTCGGTGCTGGGGCAGCACGAACTCGACGAGATGCTCGCCGAGCGCGAGAAACTCAACGTCGATATTCAGCAGATCCTCGATGCACAGACCGACGCCTGGGGCATCAAGGTGCTGAATGTCGAGATCAAGCACGTCGACATCGATGAAAGCATGATTCGCGCAATCGCGCGCCAGGCCGAGGCGGAGCGCGAACGGCGCGCCAAGGTCATTCACGCCGAGGGCGAGCTGCAGGCCGCGGTCAAGCTCACCGAGGCCGCCGTCATCCTTGGCGGGCATCCCCAGGCGCTGCAGCTGCGATATCTGCAGACGCTGAGCGATGTCGCCGCGGAAAAGAATTCCACCATCGTGTTCCCGTTACCGATGGACCTGCTCACCCCGTTCCAGAAATTGATACAGTCGGCGGCTGACAAGATCGATCGCTGATGTCAAGAGATTTCCGATGACGGCCGGCCCGTGCCGCATCGCTCGCGTCTTCCGGGCGCCCCGCTGATCGCGCAATGGTATAATCGGTCGTGCGCCGTTGCGAACGGCGTCCAACGCGAAAGGGACATGCTCAGGACACGACCCGATCACCGCATCCGCAGTCTGATGCCGGTCTATGAAGACAACTATCGGCTGATGCTGTGCTGGATGCCTGCATTGCCGGCCATTCGCCGGCCGGTTTCGTTGCTGCTCGACGGTTCGTCCGGCATCAGGATCTCGATCCACGAGTGCGGCCGCTACACGAGCAGCGGCATCGTCAGCCAGGCATTCTCCGCACAAGGGCCGCGTTTCCTGCGCGACCTCGTGATCGGGTTCCGCGTCTGTCACGATGCGCAACTGCTCGAGGTGCTTGCGTACCAGGGACGCACCCGTTTCGCGCCGTACTACCCGTACCCGAACCGCGACCTGCGCAGCCCGCTCGAGAAACGCCAGGTCAACCTGTTCATCGGTGAATGGTTGCGCGCCCGCCTGCGCCACGGGCAGTGCTTCGACACCGCCTGCGACGGAGCGCACGTGACTGACTTGAAAGTCGAAAATTGAATTGCGGCCGGTCCGTGGACAGCGCCCGGAGTCATCGGGTAGAATTGCTTAGATCTTGAATTGTGAGTGGTTTTCCGATCATCACGCGATAATCCGGAAACGGGAGGGTCATGCCGGCTGCTCCCGTTTTGTTTGTCCGAAACCAGGAGAGAGAGTTGCATCAACCGGCCCTGCTGGCGCTTGCAGACGGCACGCTGTTCCGGGGCCGATCGATCGGCGTGCCCGGGCAGACGGTCGGCGAGGCCGTGTTTAATACCGCGATGACCGGCTATCAGGAGGTGATGACCGATCCTTCTTATGAGCGCCAGATCGTCACCTTCACCTGTCCCCACATCGGCAATACCGGTGTCAATCCGGACGACGAGGAATCGGAGCGGGTGCGCGCGGCCGCGATCGTGATCCGCAACCTCTCGCTGATCACAAGCAACTGGCGCGCGCGCGAATCGTTGGCCGATTATCTGCGCCGTCATTCGGTGATCGGTATCGCCGACGTGGACACTCGGCGCCTGACACGACTGCTGCGCGAGCACGGGGCGCAGAACGCCTGCCTCGTCGCCGGCGACGCGATCGACGAGCAGGCCGCGATCGCGGCCGCGCGCGCGTTTCCGGGGCTGGAGGGCATGGACCTCGCATGCGAAGTCAGCACCGCCGGCACCTATTCATGGCGGGAGGGCGGCATCGATATCGACAGCGCGTCCGCGTCCGCGCTCGACGACCGGGACGCCCGCTATCATGTCGTCGCCTACGACTTCGGCGTCAAGCGCAACATCCTGCGCCTGCTTGTCGATCGCGGCTGCCGTGTCACGGTGGTGCCGGCGCAGACGCCCGCGTCCGGGGTGCGCGCGCTGCGGCCCGACGGTGTGTTCCTGTCCAACGGTCCGGGCGATCCCGGTCCCTGCGACTACGCGATTGCCGCGATCCGCGAATTCCTCGACGCCGGCATGCCGCTGTTCGGCATCTGCCTCGGACATCAACTGCTGGCGCTGGCCGGCGGCGCCCGCACGCACAAGATGAAGTTCGGTCATCACGGCGCGAACCACCCGGTGCTCGACCTCGAGACCGGGGTGGTGTTCATCACCAGCCAGAACCACGGATTCGCAGTCGACGAATCATCTCTGCCGGACCATCTGCGCGCGACGCACCGCTCGTTGTTCGACGGTACGCTGCAGGGCTTCCGCCATCTCGAGCGCCCGGCCTTCGGTTTCCAGGGGCATCCGGAGGCGGCGCCGGGACCACACGACATCCGGCCGCTCTTCGATCGCTTTATCTCGATGATGGACGACAACGGGACGCGCCGCTAGGCGCGCGACTGTACGATGCCGAAACGCACAGACATAGAATCGATCCTGATCATCGGCGCCGGTCCGATCGTCATCGGGCAGGCGTGCGAGTTCGACTATTCCGGCGCCCAGGCCTGCAAATCGCTGCGCGACGAAGGCTACCGCGTGGTCCTCGTGAATTCGAATCCAGCGACGATCATGACCGATCCGAGCATGGCGGACGCGACCTATATCGAACCGATCCGCTGGCAGACCATCGCGCAGATCATCGAAAAGGAGCGACCCGACGCGCTGCTCCCCACCATGGGCGGCCAGACCGCGCTGAACTGCGCGCTCGATCTCGCGCGCGAGGGCGTGCTGGAGCGTTTCGGCGTCGAACTGATCGGCGCCTCGCAGGAGGCGATCGACACTGCCGAGGATCGCGACCGCTTCCGGATCGCGATGGGCGAGATCGGCCTCTCCTGCCCGCGTGCCGCGATTGCGCACAGCCTCGAGGAGGCGCTGCAGGTCCAGGCCGGCATCGGGTATCCGACCATCATACGGCCCTCGTTCACGCTCGCCGGTTCAGGCGGCGGCATCGCCTACAACCGCGAGGAGTTCGTCGAGATCTGCGAGCGCGGGCTCGACCTGTCGCCGACCCACGAGTTGTTGATCGAGGAGTCGGTGCTCGGCTGGAAGGAATTCGAGATGGAGGTCGTGCGCGACCGCAACGACAACTGCATCATCGTTTGCTCAATCGAGAATCTTGATCCGATGGGTGTGCATACCGGCGACTCTATCACCGTCGCTCCGGCGCAGACCCTGACCGACAGGGAATACCAGCGCCTGCGTGACATGTCGATCGCGGTGCTGCGTCGCATCGGCGTCGACACCGGCGGTTCGAACGTGCAGTTCGCAATCAATCCCGACGACGGCCGTGTGCTGGTCATCGAGATGAACCCGCGGGTGTCGCGCTCGTCGGCGCTGGCATCCAAGGCGACCGGTTTCCCGATCGCGAAGATCGCGGCCAAGCTCGCGGTCGGCTACACCCTGGATGAGCTGCGCAACGAGATCACCGGCGGCGTCAGTCCGGCCTCGTTTGAACCGACCATAGATTATGTCGTCACCAAGATCCCGCGCTTCGCGTTCGAGAAATTTCCCCAGGCGAGCGCGCGCCTGACGACGCAGATGAAGTCGGTCGGCGAGGTCATGGCGATCGGTCGCAGCTTCCAGGAGTCGCTGCAGAAGGCGCTGCGCGGCATGGAGACCGGTATCGACGGTCTCGACGAGATCATCGACGTACGGGACGAGGAAGCGCAATCCAGGCTGGTGCACGAATTGCGCAACCCCGGGCCGGAGCGCATCCGCTACATCGCCGATGCGTTCCGCGCCGGCTTCGACATCGGGCGCGTCTTCGAGCTGAGTTTCGTCGACCCGTGGTTTCTGGCGCAGATCGAGGATCTGGTGCGGCGCGAAGACGCGCTGCGCGGGCGCGCGCTCGCGTCGTTGGACCGCGACGGGCTGTTTGCGCTCAAGCGCGCCGGCTTTTCCGACCGTCGTCTCGCGCGCCTGCTGGGATCCGGCGAGGACGAGGTGCGGGCGCTGCGGCGTCGTCTCGGCGTCCGCCCGGTCTACAAGCGGGGCGATACCTGCGCCGCCGAGTTCGC
>CAZJKV010000098.1:0-7039 GCA_964546765.1 uncultured Chromatiales bacterium | reverse complement strand
GGCAGGCGTCTGCACGGCGCCTGGTGTCTGCACGGGGCCTGGTGTCTGCGCCGCGCCGGGCATCGGGTCGCGATTCTCGCCCGCCAGGGCCTGGATGTGATGCTGCAGGCTATCGAGTTCGCTGCGTCGCGGCGTCTGGGTCAGGCGCTTATGCAGCATCCGGATCTCCAGTGCCTCGGGCGAATCGGTGGATACCCGCCTCGACCAGGCCTCGAGGAGCGCGCGCAACAGGGTGAGACTGGTATCCCGGGTCTCGCTGACCTCGCTTTCGTAGGCCTCGAGGATGTCCTGGATATGGCGGCAGATCGCGTCGCCGGTCGGAGTCTGACGCAGATCGGCCAGCAGATGCAGGATCCTGGGGATGACGGAGGCGCCTGCGCCGGTCAGGGATGAGTCTGTCAAGTCATTGTTCCAATTATATTATTTATCACCGGATGTCTCCCTCCCGGCGAGCCTGCCCCGGTCAGGAGGCACGGCTGTCGTATGCCGGGAAGCTTATCACAGCGACCTGTCAAATAACAGACGCCCATTTGGGGTATATTTTTGTTTATCTTTTAAAAACAAAAGGATAGTATAATGGCCCGGATGGCGCGGCAGGGTCGGCGGTAGGCGAATACCGGCGTGATCATGTATCCTTAGCGGCTTTCCATCAATCGCTCTCCAGTCACCACGCCGGTGAAAGGTGTCAGAAATGTTTGTTTCCGAGATGAAAATTGCGGGCTTCGACGATGAGCTGTGGGAGGCGATCCGCGGCGAGGCCAGGCGCCAGGAACAGCATATCGAGCTCATCGCCTCCGAAAACTACGCGAGCCCGCGCGTGCTCGAGGCCCAGGGTTCCGTCCTGACCAACAAGTATGCCGAGGGGTATCCCGGCAAGCGCTATTACGGCGGATGCAACTTCGTCGACGTCGCCGAACGACTCGCGATCGAGCGCGCGCGCGAACTGTTCGGCGCGGATTACGCGAACGTGCAGCCGCATTCCGGTTCCCAGGCCAATGCCGCTGTATACATGGCGCTGCTCAATCCCGGCGACACGATCCTCGGCATGAGCCTCGCCCATGGCGGTCATCTGACGCACGGCGCGAAGGTCAATTTCTCCGGACAGCTCTATCACGCTGTTCAGTACGGCCTGAACCCCGACAGCGGCGAGATCGATTACGAGCAGGTCGAGGCCCTCGCCCGCGAGCACCGTCCCAAGATGATCGTCGCCGGCTTCAGCGCCTATTCGCGCATCGTCGACTGGCAGCGCTTCCGCGACATCGCGGACCGAATCGGCGCACTGTTGTTCGTCGACATGGCCCATGTCGCGGGCCTGGTCGCGGCCGACTGCTACCCGAATCCGGTGCAGATCGCCGATGTCACGACCTCGACGACGCACAAGACGCTGCGCGGCCCTCGCGGCGGCATCATCCTCGCACGCGCCAACGAGGAGATCGAAAAGAAGCTCAATTCCATGGTCTTTCCGGGCACGCAGGGCGGACCGCTGATGCATGTGATCGCGGCGAAGGCCGTGGCCTTCAAGGAGGCCTTGCAGCCGGAATTCCGCGACTATCAGCGCCAGGTCGTCGCAAACGCCCGGGTGATGGCGGGGCGCATCCAGGAGCGCGGTTATCGCATCGTTTCCGGCGGCACCGACAATCACCTGTTCCTCGTCGACCTGATCGACAAGGGCATCACCGGCAAGGAGGCGGATCACGCCCTCGACGCAGCGCATATCACGGTCAACAAGAACAGCGTTCCGAATGATCCGCGCTCGCCGTTCGTGACCAGCGGCATCCGCATCGGCACGCCGGCGATCACGACACGCGGCTTCGGCGAGGCGGAGACGCGCGACCTGGCGGACTGGATCTGCGATGTCCTCGACCGGCCGGATGACAGTGCGGTCATTGAACGGGTGCGCGAAAAGGTGCTGGAGATCTGTGGACGCTTTCCGGTCTACGAACACTGACGGCGCGCGCCGCGCCGACGGCGGCGGCTGACACGGCCGGCGTGCTGCGATGCGTTGCCCGTTCTGCGGTGCCGGCGACACCCGGGTCATCGATTCGCGGCTGGCCAATGAGGGCGCCTCGATCCGGCGCCGGCGCGAGTGCGCGACCTGCTCAGAGCGATTCACGACATTCGAGAGCGCCGAGCTCGTCTACCCCCACATCGTCAAGCACGACGGCACGCGTGAACCGTTCAACGAGGAAAAGCTGCGCCACGGCATGCTGCGCTCGCTCGAAAAGCGCCCGGTCGAGATCGAGGACATCGAGTCGGCGGTCGATCGCATCAAGCATCGCCTGCATGTCTCGGGCGAACGCGAGATACGGTCGCGCGAACTCGGGGAATGGGTCATGGAGGAGCTGCGCGAGCTCGACGAGGTCGCCTATATCCGTTTCGCATCGGTCTATCGCCGGTTCCAGGACGTCAATGCGTTTCGCGAAGAGATCGAACGCCTCCAGAACGCGACCTCACCGGAGTTGAAGAAGCGCCAGATCTCCCTGCTCGATCCCGAACCCGGTTCGGGCGAAGCACCCGGGTCGTGAACGCCGCCGACCGGTCATACATGTCCCGCGCGCTCGCGCTGGCGGTGCGCGGACTGTATACGACCGACCCCAATCCGCGTGTCGGTTGCGTGCTGGTGCGCGACGGCGATGTGGTCGGCGAAGGCTGGCATGCCTGTGCGGGGGAGCCTCACGCCGAGGCCCATGCACTGCAGCAGGCCGGTGAGCGAGCTGCAGGCGCGACCGCCTATGTGACGCTCGAACCCTGCCGCCATCACGGTCGCACGCCGCCGTGCAGCGAGGCGTTGATCGAGGCCGGCGTGCGCCGCGTCGTCGCCGCGATGACGGATCCCGATCCACGGACCGCAGGCGCGGGTTTCGCGCAACTGCGGGCGGCGGGCATCGAGGTCGAGTCCGGATTGCTGGAAGCCGAGGCCGTCGCGCTCAACCCGGGCTTCGTGTCGCGCCATCGCAGGCGCCGGCCGTACATGCGCTGCAAGCTCGGCATGACCCTCGACGGGCGTACCGCGACGGTGTCCGGCGAGAGCCGCTGGATCACGTCGGCCGCGGCGCGCCGCGATGTGCAGCGACTGCGCGCGCGCAGTTCGGCGATCGTGAGCGGTATCGGGACGGTGATCGCGGATGATCCTTCGCTTACGGTGCGCACGGACGAACTGTTTGCCGGCGATGACGCTGCCGGGTGCGAGCTGCCACGGTCTCGCCAGCCCCTGCGCGTGATCGTGGACAGCCGGCTCGGCATCCCGGCGGACGCGCGTCTGTTCACGCAGCCGGGACCGTTGATGATCGCTGCCGCGGTTGACCGTGTGCGCGCCGATCTGCAGGGGCGCGTGGGCGTCGAGATATGCCGCCTGGCGGCAAACGCGGACGGGCGTGTCGATCTTGCGGCGTTGTTGTCGCTTTTGGCGGAGCGTGAGGTCAATGAGATACTATTGGAGGCCGGACCGACGCTTTCCGGCGCGATGCTCGCCGCCGGCCTCGTAGACGAACTGGTGATCTACATGGCGCCGAAACTGCTCGGCGACGCCGCGCGCGGCCTGTTCACGCTGCCGGGACTCGAGCGGCTGGACCAGGCGATCGGGTTGTCGATCGACGATATCCGGGCGGTCGGCGGTGACTGGCGGATTACGGCCCGGCCGGCTTCCGGGGAGCTGGGTGACAAGTCTGACAGAGGGTGACCAGATGTTTTCGGGAGTCGTCGAAGCGGTAGGCAGTGTCCAGTCCCTCGAATCGCGGGGCGGGGACCAGCGCATTCTTGTCAATGGCGGCACGCTCGATCTCGCGGATACGAAACCGGGGGACAGCATCTCGATCAATGGCGTATGCCTGACCGTCGTGGCGCTTGAGGGACGAGTATTCGCCGCCGACGTGTCGGTCGAGACGCTTTCGTGCACGACACTCGGGCGGCTCGCGGCCGGCGACAAGGTCAACCTGGAGCGCGCGCTGCTGCCGACGACTCGACTCGGGGGGCATCTGGTCAGCGGCCATGTCGACGGCGTCGGCGAGGTTGTGCGGATCGGCGCGGCCGGACGATCGCACGTGATCCGGATCGCGGCGCCCGCAGCGCTCGCGCGCTACATCGCGGCCAAGGGTTCGGTCTGCGTCGACGGCGTCAGTCTGACTATCAACGAGGTTGCCGGCGAAGAATTCAGCGTGAACATCATCCCGCATACGCTGGAGCAGACGATCATCGGGAGCTGGTGCAGCGGCAGTCGCGTCAATATCGAGGTCGACGTGATCGCGCGTTATCTGGAGCGGCTGCTGGCGGTACGCGAGACTGTGCCGCGCGGCATTGACCGCGCGTTTCTCGAGGAACACGGGTATCTCACCGATGCCGGTTAAACAGGGTTACGGGATGACGGACAGGGAAGACATGAGCGCCGCCGGCGATGACGTCGATTTCAATACGACCGCCGAGCTGATCGAAGAGATCCGTTATGGCCGGATGGTTGTGCTGGTCGACGACGAGGACCGCGAGAACGAGGGCGACCTGATCATGGCGGCCGCCTGCGTGCGTCCCGAAGACATTAACTTCATGGCGCGCTACGGGCGCGGCCTGATCTGCCTGACGCTGACGCGCGAGCGTTGCGAGCAGTTGCGACTGCCTCTGATGGTCAGCGAGACCAACTCCAGGCATCAGACGAATTTCACGCTGTCGATAGAGGCGGCCGAGGGCGTCACGACCGGGATCTCGGCGGCTGACCGCGCGACGACGATTCGCGCGGCGGTCAGGCCGGATGCCTGTCCGTCAGACATCATCCAGCCAGGCCACATCTTCCCGCTGATGTCGCAACCCGGCGGCGTACTCGCGCGCGCGGGGCATACCGAAGCCGGCAGCGACCTCGCGCGACTTGCCGGTTTCGAGCCGGCGGCGGTGATCGTCGAGATTCTGGACGATGAGGGCGCTATGGCGCGGCGGCCGGAGCTGATGCGCTTTGCGCGCAGTCACGGCCTCAAGATCGGTACGGTCGCGGACCTGATCAGTCATCGCATGCGTCACGAAAAGACCGTCGAGATGGTCGCCGACTGCCCCCTGCCGACCGCCTTCGGAGATTTCAGGCTGATGGCCTATCACGATACTGCAGGCGATCGCATACATTTTGCGCTACAGCGCGGGGAGATCGACGGCAAGGCGCCGGTGCTGGTGCGGGTACACATCGAGGACCGGCTCTGCGATACGCTGAACGCGACCTGGCACGAGACGAGCTGGAACCTGCATTCCGCGATGCAGCGCATCGCCGACGAACCGCGCGGCGGCGTGCTGGTGCTGCTGCGCGGCGGCGACGATCCCGACACGCTGGTGCGTCGCATACGCAACCACAGGATGCAGGAGCAGGGCGTCCATTTCGCCCAGGCGCCGGCCGCCGGCTCCGAGCTGCGCAGTTACGGCGTCGCGGCGCAGATCCTGGCCGATCTCGGCGTTCGCCGCATGCGCGTGCTGGGCTCGCCGATCAAGCTCTACGGCCTTTCCGGTTTCGGCCTCGAGATCGACGAGTACCTGCCCGGGACATAGCCGGTCGGCGGTTGCTGGGTTACACTGTCCTATTCATCCACGGGCCTATTCATCCAAGGGTCTATTCATTCACGGGGTTGTCAGCACAATGTCGGATATTCGAGTTATCGAGGGCGGTTTTTCGGCGGACGGCGCGCGTTTTGCGCTGGTCGCTTCCCGCTTCAACAGTTTCATCGTCGATCACCTGGTGCAGGGCGCCGTCGATGTATTGCGCCGCCACGGCGTGTCCGCCGACGCGATCACGCTGGTCCGCGTGCCGGGCGCGTTCGAGTTGCCGCTGGCGGCGAAGCGAATCGCGAGCACCCGCCGTTTCGATGCGATCATTGCACTTGGCGCGGTGATCCGCGGCGGCACGCCGCACTTCGACTATATCGCGGGCGCCTGCGCGCGCGGACTGGCCGAGGTCAACCTGGCCAGCGATGTCCCGCTCGCCTTCGGGGTGCTGACCGTCGATACGATCGAGCAGGCGATCGAACGATCCGGTACCAAGGCCGGCAACAAGGGCGCCGACGCCGCGCTCAGTGCCATCGAGATGGTCAGCCTGTTGCGCAAGCTGGAAGCTTGAGCGGCAGGGAGGCTTTTATGAAAGGTCAGCAAACCAATCGCGCCCGCCGCCGGGCGCGCCTGTGCATCATCCAGGCCTTGTATCAGTGGCAGCTGACCGGTCATGACGCCGCGGCGATCGACCCGCAGTATTACATCGACGAGGGCGAAGGCGCAGTCGACCGCGCCTTCTTTGATACGGTGCTGAACGAGGTCCTCGAGCGTGTCGATACCCTCGACGAGCTGCTGATCCCGTTGCTCGACCGCCCCATCACCGAGGTCGACCCGGTCGAACGCGCGATCCTGCGGCTCGGCGCGTGCGAGTTGCGCTTTCATCCGGAAATCCCGTTCCGGGTGGTTATCAACGAAGCGATAGAGCTGGCCAAGGTGTTCGGCGCCCATCACGGTCACCGCTACGTCAACGGCATTCTCGACAAGCTGGCCGAGCGCCTCCGGGCCGAGGAGGTCGCTGTCGTGCACAGGGACAAGCGCTGAATATCGCGTCCGAATTCGATCTCATCAGGCGTTATTTCACACGCTGCGGCACGCCGCGCGACGACGTCGTGCTCGGCATCGGCGACGACGCGGCGATCCTCGAGCCGCCGGCCGGACAGCAGATCGTCGCCTCGGTCGATACGCTGGTCGCCGGCGTACACTTCCCTGCCGCAACCGATCCTGAAGCAATCGGCTACAAGGCCCTCGCGGTCAACCTCAGCGACCTCGCGGCGATGGGGGCCGAGCCCGCTTGGGCGACACTCGCGCTGACCGTGCCGGCGCCCGACGAGGACTGGCTCGCTTCGTTCTGTGACGGCTTTTGCACGCTCGCGCGCGAATACCGCGTCGGGCTGATCGGGGGGGACACGACCCGCGGGCCCCTGTCGGTCACGGTGCAGGTTCATGGTCTCGTGCCGCGCGGCGCTGCGCTCAGGCGCGACGGCGCGCGCGCGGGCGACCGGATCATCGTGAGCGGCACACTCGGTGA
>CAZJKV010000097.1:0-7232 GCA_964546765.1 uncultured Chromatiales bacterium | reverse complement strand
AACGACGAACTCGACCGCATCGAGCGTGAGGCCGAACGCCTCAACGAACTGATCGGCCAGGTGTTGTCACTGGCGCGGCTGAACAGCGGCGCAGGGTACGGCGGCAGTGACCGGGAGCCGGTAGATCTCGACGCGCTGGTCGACGCCGTCGCCGCGGACGCCGGCTTCGAGGCCGATCAGCACGATCGCCGCGTCGCAGTCAGCCACGGCGCCCCGCTGACGATCGACGGCAATGCCGAACTGCTGCACAGCGCGATCGAGAACGTCGTGCGTAACGCGGTACACTACACGGAGCGCGGCACGACGGTCGAGATCTCGCTGGCAGCAGACGAGGCGGCGAGGCAGGCCGTCATCGCGGTACGTGATTACGGACCTGGAGTCGATGCGTCAATGCTCGCGATGATCTTCGATCCGTTCTTTCGCGCCAGCGAGGCCCGTGATCGCGCGAGCGGCGGTCATGGCCTCGGCCTGGCGATCGCGCGCCGCGCGGTCGAGCTGCATCGAGGCAGCATCACCGCGTCCAATGCCGAAGGCGGCGGGCTCGAGGTCACGATTCGCCTGCCAATGACGATGGAGTAAGCCCGGCGCATGGACAGTATCATGATCATCCTGATGGCCGTCTTCTTCCTGTGGGCGGGTGTCGTGTGTCTTCATCGACCGCGCCAGGTCGTCCACTTTGTCGTCGGTTTCTTCGCGCGCGCGAGCGGCAATCCCGGCCTGCTTGCCGCCTGGGGACAGAGCAGCGCGCTGATCCTGATCGTGCGCCTGTTCGGCGTGTTGTCGTTGATCAATTTCATCCTGCAACTCTATCTGCTGTCCGCGCCCGCCGTGATGTAGGCGTCCGATCCAAACGCTTTCCCGGTTTCCGCCGAATATGGCGCGGGTTTCCATGCTGTGACTATAATCCCCGAGGCCTTGCAGGACGGGCCGCCGGCGGGTGCAGGCCCGGTTTCGATGGATTTAAGTGCAGGGAGGGATAGTCATGGTGCAGTCTGGAGCAGGGCACGACTGGACTTTTTTTCGCGCGGGAGAATTCGACCAGGTATCCCTGACGACCGGCGCCGATATGATGGCCCTGGATCAGCTCGACCAGAAACTCTGGGCGGCGCTCGCCTGTCCGGTAAAGGGCCTGCACTTCGACGCCAGGACGCTCGAGCTGATCGACTCCGATGGCGACGGCAGGATACGCGCGCCGGAACTGATCGCGGCGATCAAATGGGCCGGCGGCCTGCTCCGGAGTTCCGACGTGCTCCTCGGTAAGTATGATGCTGTGCCGCTCGAGGTGATCGACGATTCGAATCCGGACGGCGCCGCGATGTTGTCCGCGGCCCGGCACGTGCTGGTGCTGCTCGGCAGGCTCGAGGCGACAGAGATCAGCGTTGCGGACACGGCCGAGGCCGCTGGACGGTTCGCGCAACTGACCTTCAACGGTGACGGGATCATCACCGCCGCCGCCGCCGGCGGCGACGAAGCGCTAGTGTCCGTCATCGACGATATCATTGCCTGTCTCGGCGCCGATACCGATCTCTCCGGAAAGCCCGGCATCTCCCGGGACAAGCTCGACCGCTTCATGACCGAGGCGGCCGCGTACTCGGCGATCGAGCGGCAGGCGGAGAAGGACAAGGCGATCCTGCCGCTGGGCGACAAGACCGCGGCGGCCGCGGCGGCAATCGATGTCGTCCGGTCCAAGGTTACCGATTATTTTACCCGTTGCCGGCTCGCCGAGTTCGACCCGCGTGCCGGGAGCGCGCTCAATCGCGACGAGAAGGATTATCTCGAGCTGTCGGTGGCGGATCTGATGCCGAACGCGGCGGAGATCGCCGCGTTGCCGCTGTCACATGTCGAGGCAGGGAAGGCCCTCGTGCTGACAGAAGGCGTCAATCCGGCATGGGATGCGGCGCTCGAGCGGCTGCGCGTCGATGCGATCGTGCCACTGCTCGGCGATCGCGAGGCCCTGACGCTCGATGACTGGCAGACAATGCTCGCGAAGATCGCGCCGTTTGAGGCATGGAACGGCACGATGGCCGCGTCTGCGCTGCACGCGCTGCCGGGCGGGTGGGTGCGGGAAATCCTGGCCGGCACGGCAGGGGAACGCCTGGCCGTCCTGATCGATCGGGATCTCGTCGAGAAGGAGGCGGCGGAGGAGATTCATGCCGTCGACAGGCTGGTGCGCTACAGTCGCCACCTGCACCTGTTGTGCGAGAACTTCGTCAACTTCCGGCACTTCTACAGCGGCGAGGAGTCCGCGATCTTTCAGGTCGGCAGGTTGTTTATCGATCAGCGCAGCTGCGACCTCACCCTGCTGGCCGATGACGCCGCGCGCCAGGCGACCATGGCCGGCATGGCCGGCGCCTATCTCCTCTATTGCGATTGCGTGCGCAAGAGCACCGGGGAGAAGCAGCAGATCGTCGCGGCCGTCACCAACGGCGACGGGGACAATCTGATGGTCGGGAGAAACGGTCTCTTCTACGATCGGGCGGGGCGAGACTGGGATGCGACGATCACGAAGATCATCGAGAATCCGATCAGCGTGCGGCAGGCCTTCTGGGCGCCGTACAAGAAGCTGGTGCGTCTGATCGAGGAGCAGGTCGCCAAGCGCGCCGCGGCCGCCGAGGCGGCCTCGGCGTCGAAGATGGAGACGGCCGCGACCGACGCGGCGAATGCCGACAAGGCCCGGCCGCCGGAGAGCAGGAAGATCGACGTCGGCACCGTCGCCGCGATGGGCGTCGCCTTCGGCGCCCTGATGACCGCAGTCGCGGCGATCGCAGGCTACGCCAGCGGCCTGTTCAATCTGCCGTTCTGGCAGCTCTGCATCGCGCTTGCGGCGTTGTTCCTGATCATCTCCGCCCCGTCCGTGCTGATCGCCTGGCTCAAGCTCAGAAAGCGCAATCTCGGACCGATCCTCGATGCGAACGGCTGGGCGGTCAACGCGAAGGCGCGCATCAATGTCCCGTTCGGCGCGAGCCTGACCGGCGTCGCGCACCTGCCGCCGGGCGCGCGCATCGAGGCCGGTGAACGTTTCGGCCAGCGTCCTGCCGCGTGGCCGAAACTCCTGATGCTGGTCGTCGTCATCGGCTTCTTCTACAGCCTGCTGAACTACTACGGCATCATCGAGATGCTGACCGGGGGCATGTTCGGCGCGCCGGCCGGGAGCCAGCCCGGCCTCGAGGACCTGGTGGCGCCGGGCAAGGCGCCGCCGGGCTGATCCCGGCCGAGATTCGTCTCAGCCCGCCTCGACGAACTTGCGGGCGTAGGATTCCCTGCTCGCCAGGTCGATGCGGTGACCCTTCAGCATGATGTGCCAGTATAGCCACGGGAATCCCGTGGTCTTGCCGATCCACCAGATGTAGCGGTTCTTCCTTGGGTCGAGCAGCGGAAACGACGGCAGCACCTTGCCGGCGTAGCCGAACTCGGCGAGCATCACCGTGCTGAGAGAGGTCGTCAGCGGACAGGAGCCATAGCCGTCGTATTTCGCTTCGACCGGCCTGCCGGCCTTCTGGTTCAGGATGTTGTCGACGACGATCGGCACCTGCTTGCGCACCGCGGCGGCGGTCTTCGCGTTCGGTGTCGTGGTTGCGTCGCCGAGCCCGAAGACGTTCGGGTATTTCTTGTGCTGCAGGGTGTTCTCGTGGACGTCGACCCAGCCGGAGGCGGCGGCGAGCGGGCTGTTCTTGATGAAGTCCGGCGCGCTCTGCGGCGGCGTCACATGGATCATGTCGAACTTCTTCTCGACCCGTGACTTGTTGCCGTCGGCGTCGGTGACCTCGAAGGTCGCAACCTTCGCCGGCCCGTCGATCGCGACGAGATTGTGATTGAATCTGGTCTTGATGCCATAGCCGGCCGCCACCTGCGCGAGCGGCTTTGCGAAGAACGGCACGCCGAACATGCCGGGGCCGGCGTTGCAGAACTCGATGTTGTACATCTTCAGGGTACCGTTCTTGCGGAAGCGGTCGGCCGCGAGATACATGATCTTCTGCGGCGCGCCGGCGCACTTGATCGGCATCGGCGGCTGCGTGAACAGCGCGGTGCCGGAGCGCAGCCCCTTGATGCATTCCCAGGTGTACTCGACGGTGTCCGGGGAGTAGTTGCTGCAGACGCCGTTGCTGTTCAGGGTCTCCTTGAGGCCCGCGACCTTGTCCCAGTCGAGTTGCAGACCAGGGCAGACCACAAGGTAGTCGTAGCTGATCACCTCGCCGGAACGCAGGGTCACCTTGTAGTTTTCCGGGTCGAAACCTTCCGCGTAATCCCGGATCCACTCAATGCCGGGGCTGATCAGGTCGGCCTCGTTCCGGGTGGCCTTTTCCAGGGTGTAGGCGCCGCCGCCTATGATCGTGAATCCGGGCTGGTAATAGTGCTTTTCGGAGGGTTCGATGATCGTGATATCGATGTCAGCATTCTGCCGGCGCATGTTGTTCGCTACCGAGACGCCGGCGGCGCCGCCGCCGATGATCAGAATCGTTGCATGTTTCTCGGCCATGGTTCCTCCTGGAATGATCGAAAATGGGCTGTCCCGATGTCCCTGCGTGCTGCAAGTTTAACAGATCGCAATGGCGAAGGAGTGCGGTGGTTCTCAGACCGTGCGCCGGTGGCCGTGCGGTTTCCACGCCGGGGCGATGACGTCCGGCATCGTCGAGCGCTGCAGCAGCCGACCCGGCGCAACGGTGAAGTCGCCGTAGCGGCCGTTGATGCGGTCCATGACCCGGTGGACCGCATCCCGCCGCGCGCCGTCGTCCGCGAACATCTCCCGCTGACCTTGCGCCGGCTGCGGGGCGAGCGCGGTCACCTGCACCTGGAAGATCCCCTGTCCCCGCCACTCGGCGCGTATGACCTGCCGGCACAGCGACATGATCACGCGTCCGTCGCGGGTCGGCAGCGCGCAGCGCCGCTTGCCGCCGAGCCAGCCGGAGGCAGCGCGCAAGCCGATGAAGAAGTCCCGCGCCTCGAGGTCGTGGCGGCGCAGGCGCGCGGCGACCTTTTCGCTCATGTGCAGCAGCCAGGTGTGGATCAGTTGCGGGTCACGGGTGTTCGGCGGCACGACCTTGCCGTGGCCGAGCGATTTCGGGGCCGGGACGTTGATCTGCAGGCCGTCCGGATCCCGGCCCTGGCACATGTACCAGATCCGCCTGCCCGGGTTGCCGAAGCGCCGCGCGAGCACGCTGATCGGCAGTCGGGCGACCTCGCCGCAGGTCCGCGCGCCGTGACGGGCGAGAAAGGCGGCGATGCCGTGGCCGATGCCGCACAGTTCGGAGACCGGCACGTCGCGCAGCCGCGCCTCTGCGTCCCAGGGCGGGATCAGCGTCAGGCCGTCCGGCTTGACGAGCTTCGCGGCGTACTTCGCGGTCGTCTTGTCGCCGCTGACGCCGATCGAGCAGGGCAGGCCGGAATTCGCGCGAACGTTGTCCCGGACCAGCCGTGCGATGATCCCGGGCGGTCCCCACAGGCGCTGGCAATGCGTGACGTCGAGAAAGGCCTCGTCAACCGAGAACACCTCGATGTCCGGCGTGACGTCCTGCAGGCCGGCCATGATCCGGGTCGAGACCGCGGCATAGCGCCCGGGGCGCGCCGGGCGCTGGACCAGGTCCGGGCACAGGCGGCGCGCCTCGCGGATGCGCATCCCGGTATGCACGCCGAAGCGCCGTGCCTCATACGAGCAGGTAATGATGCAGGTGCCGGTCAGGCCGTTGGTGACGGCGATCGGCCGGCCGCGCAGCTCCGGGAAGTCGAGCTGCTCGATCGCGGCGAAGAACGCGTTCATGTCGACCAGGATGATTGCGCGCGGCCAGAGGGCCGGTCGGGGCGGCGTGTCGGGGCTGGCGGGCAGCGGGGTTTCCATGGGTATCCCGAGCATAGAGAACATTATGAGATCATTCAAGCCTCCGGGGGCTCCCGGGAGGCGGCGTGGCGGCTTGATCCCCCGGGCTGTGGATCGTTACCCTTGGAATTACCGGAGGTTTTTCCGGCGCAGATGGATCGGTGCGCGATGCTGGATTTTTATCACCGCCTGGCCCGGCGGCTGTACTCCGCACGGCAGGCGCTGTGGCTGCTGGGGGCGCTGGCGGTCGCGATGTTCGCCGGCGCCCTGCTGTTTGAGGGTGTCGGCGACCAGTCGGCGACCCTCGGCGCGATCGCCGTGCTGCTGTGGTCCATCAGCCTGTTGACGCTCGCCTACACCTTCACCGCGCCGCCGCCGGCAGCCGGACCGGAGGCGGGCTGGTTCGCGCGCCTGGCGATCCGGATCCGGCGCGGCCTCCTGTGGCTGATGGCGCTCGCGATGACACTGCTGACCGGCCTCGTGGTCATCGCGTCGCTGCGGATCGCCGCGCTGCTGGTACGGGGCTTGTAGCCATGACGGCGCGGGTCGGCTTGCGCCGGCTGTCCCGGGTGTTGCTGGCCGCAGCCCTGGTCTATGCCGCCTTCGCCGCGATGTTGACCCTGACCCAGGACAGCCAGATCTATCTGCCGATGTCGGTGCACGTGACGACGCCCGACGCGCATGGCCTCCGGTACGAGGAGGTCTGGCTGACGGCCGAAGACGGCGTGCGCATCCACGGCTGGTACCTGCCGGCGCCGCACGGGACGGGAACGGAAGGACGTGCGCCGACGCTGCTGTTCCTGCACGGCAACGCCGGCAATATCAGCCACCGGATCGCATCGCTCAGGATCTTCCATGAACTCGGCCTCGCGGTGCTGATCATCGACTACCGCGGCTACGGCCGAAGCGAAGGCCGGCCGGAGGAGCGCGGGCTCTATCTCGACGCGCTCGCCGGCTGGCGTCACCTGCGCGACGAGCGCGGCATCGCGGCCGGCGACATCGTCGTGTTCGGCCGCTCACTCGGCGCCGCGGTCGCGGCCTGGCTGGCCGCGCGCACTGAACCCGGCGCCGTCATCCTCGAATCGGCCTTCACCAGCGCGGCCGATCTCGGCGCGGAGATCTACCCCTGGCTGCCGGTGCGTCTGCTGTTGCGCGCAGAATATGACACGCTGTCCGCGGTGCAATCGATCGAGGCGCCGCTGCTGATCGCACACAGCCGCGACGACGAGATCGTGCCGTTCGGTCACGGTCTGCGTCTGTACGAAGCGGCCGCCGGCCCACGCATGCTGGTCGAGTTGCGCGGCGGTCACAACGACGGCTTCGTCCGTTCCGGCGCCGAGTATCGCGACGGGTTGTCACGCTTTCTCGATACGCTGTTTCGATAATGCACCCATCAATACAGCGTCGGCCGCCGGGCAGG
>CAZJKV010000096.1:0-7360 GCA_964546765.1 uncultured Chromatiales bacterium | reverse complement strand
CCGGCGAACTCGCCGGGCTCGGCCCGATCGGGGTCGCGCTCGGTTCGGACCTCGCGACCATCACCGGCGCTTTCGACGTCCTGATCGACTTCACCGTCCCCGAGGCGACCCTCGCAAACGTCGAGACCTGTCGCGCCGCGGGACGGCGCGTCGTGATCGGCACGACCGGCTTCAGCGCGGCGCAGCGCGAGCGCATCCGCGGCGCCGCGAACGACATCGCGATCGTCATGGCCCCGAACATGAGCGTCGGGGTCAATCTCTGCTTCAAGCTGCTCGACCTCGCCGCGCGCGTGCTCGGCGACACCGTCGATATCGAGATCATCGAGGCGCACCATAGAAACAAGATAGACGCGCCCTCCGGCACCGCGCTGCGCATGGGCGAGGTCGTCGCAACCGCGCTCGACAGAGATCTCGCTGACTGTGCCGTCTACGGCCGTGAAGGGCGCACCGGCGCCCGCGATCGCAAGACCATAGGCTTCGAGACGATCCGCGCCGGCGACATCGTCGGCGATCACCGTGTCATGTTCGCGGGTGACGGGGAGCGCGTCGAGATCGCGCATATCGCCTCCAGCCGCACAACCTTCGCCATCGGGGCATTGCGCGCCGCGGGCTGGCTCATGCGGCATGATCGCGGCTTGTTCGATATGCAGGACGTGCTCGGGCTCCGGTAATCCCGCCATCAAGATGATCTCAGCCTTTTCCGGACTCGGCGCCGGCCTTGTGGGGCTTACCCTGTTCGTGCTTTCGGCGACAGCGCTTGCGGAGGATGCGACGGCTGATCCCGCCGCCGGACAATTCGCGATCGGCGTCGGTGTAGAGTATTTGCGCTGGCAGGAATTCGACGATCAGGATCGGCGTCTACTGACCGAACATGGCCCCCGCCTCGCGGTCAGCGCCGCGCTCGACAATCTCGCGCGCCCCGACAGCGGCATCGTGCTTTCCTCGCGCCTGAAGGCCTATGTCGCTGCCGTCCACTACGATGGCCAGGACTCCACCCGACGCTTCGTCAGCACCGAGACCGATTACACCGGCTGGGATTTCGGGGTGGACGGCGGTTACCGCTTCGCAGGCCTGGCCGGCGGGGCCGCCGCGCTCGACCTGTTCGCCGGAGCCGGCATGGAACAGTGGCGCCGCGATATCAACGGCGGCACCAATGCCCTCGGCGCACCGGTCCAGGGCCTGATCGAGGACTACACGGTACGCTATTTCCGGGCCGGGCTGGGCCTCGCCCACAACCAGGACACGCGACCGGGGTACCTGACGCTCGGATTGCGCCGCCCGCTGTCCATATACGAGGATATCGTACTCGGCGGTGTGCCGTTCCGGCTGCACCCAGGCAAACACGTCTCGGGTTTTGCCGCCTACAGGTTTTCCCTGTCGCCGACCGGGTCCGGCGCGCCGTATCAACTCTACATGCAGTTCTATTACGAGAGTTACCGCTTCGGGAAGTCGCCCTCGGCCGATGTCGGCAATCTGCTGGTATGGCAGCCGAAAAGCCGTCTCGGCCTGTACGGCGTGACGTTCGGGGCCTCGTTCTGAGCGCCTAGACGGCGAGCGGACGGATGCGGGCAGTCTTGACCGCGTTGTCGGCGATCTGCACGATCTCGATCGCGTAACCGTCTATCCTCATGCTGGTGCCTGTCGCCGGTATCGATTCGAGATGCTCGATGATCAGTCCGTTCAGCGTCTTCGGGCCGGTGACCGGCAGGCGCCAGTTCATCATGCGATTCAGCGCGCGGATGTTGACGCTGCCGTCGACCAGGTGACTGCCGTCGGGCTGTGAGTGCACATACTTGATCGCCGACGAGATGTCCGTCGTGAATTCGCCGACGATCTCCTCGAGGATATCTTCCAGCGTGACCAGGCCCTCGATGTCGCCGTATTCGTCGACGACCAGGCCGACGCGCTTTTTCTGGCGCTGGAAATTCAGCAACTGGGTGTTCAGCGGCGTGCCTTCGGGGATGAAGTAGGGCTCCTCTGCGCATTGCGCCAGCGCCTCCTTGCCGAACTGGCCCCGGATCAGGTGCGGCAGCGCGTTGCGAACGTGCAGTATGCCGATGACCTCGTTGATGTCGTCGTGATAGACCGGCATCCGGGTATACAGGCAGCTGGAGAGTAATTCGACGATCTCGTCGAGGTCCTGCGACAGGTCGATGCCGACGATCTCGTTGCGCGGGATCATGATGTCCTCGATCGTCGCCTTTTCGAGATCGAGGATGTTGATCAGCATGCGCTGGTGCTTGCGCGGTATCAGTGCGCCGGCTTCGTTGACTACCGTGCGCAGCTCGTCGCGGCTCAGCTGGTGCATCGCGTCTTCCTCCTCGGTGCGGACGCCGAGCAGCTTCAGCAGGCCGTTGCTGATCATGTTGATGACCCAGACCAGCGGAGAGAACAGGATCAGCAGTGGTCGCATCACGAACGAGGCCGGGAACGCGATACGTTCCGGATGCAGTGCGGCCATCGTCTTCGGCGCGACTTCGGCGAAGATCAGGATCACGATGGTCAGCAGTCCGGCCCCGACCCCGATCCAGGCCTGACCAAAGGCCTTGATCGTAACGATCGTGACGATCGATGAGGCGAGGATGTTGACGAAGTTGTTGCCGAGCAGGATGAAGCCGATCAGGCGGTCCGGGCGCTCGAGCAGCTTGTGGGCGCGCATTGCACCATGGTGCTTGTGTTGAACCAGGTGGCGCAGGCGGTAGCGATTCAGGCGCATCATTGCCGTTTCCGACGCCGAGAAGAACGCCGACAGGAAGAGCAGCGCAACGAGGATGATCAGCAGGGTCTGGATGGACAGGTCTGTCATGGCGTGCGCCGGCGTTCCGGGTCAATAGCCAAGCAGTAGCTCGAGAACCAGCTTGCTGCCGAGATAGGCGAGCAGCAGCGAGATGAAGCCGACTAGTGTCCAGCGAATCGCGATGCGCCCGCGCCAGCCGAACTTCCATCTGCCCCACAGCAGGATGCCGAACACCATCCAGGCAACGACCGCGAAAAAAGTCTTGTGGACCAAGTGTTGCGCGAACATGTCCTCGATGAACATGAAGCCGGTTAAGAGTGACAGGCTTTGCAGCAGGAACCCGGCGACTATCATCTGGAACAGCATGCGCTCCATGGTCTGCATCGGCGGCAACTTGCGGATGAAGCCGCCGGGATGCTTGCTGTGCAGATGCCGTTCCTGGATCGCGAGCAGTATCGCCTGCACGGTCGCCAGCGCCAGGATGCTGTAGGCGGTGATCGAAATCAGGATGTGGATATCGAGCATTTCCCGTCCGGTCTGCAGCAGGTGCTCGGACGGGAAGGCCTGTTCCAGCAGGACGCCGAGCGCGGCCAGCGGCAGGATCACGATGCCGAGATTCTCGACCGGGTGATTCAGCGAACTCAGAAGAAACAGCGCCGCCATGACCCAGGTCAGCAGGGACACGACGTTGAAGAACCCGAAATTGAGCCCCTCCGGTGTGATCAGGTGCTGCGACAGAAGGAGGGCGTGCAGGGTCAGCCCCACGGCGCCGGCGGCGAGCAGGCGATTGCCGGTAAAGGTCTTGCGCGATACCCGGCCGGTCAGTCGCAGCGCGAACAGCAGGCCGGTCGCAACATACGCCGGGACAGCCAGCAGGCTCAGCAGTAGTGTGTTCATGTGTCGGGCAGGCGGGGCTGTGGTTCGGGATCAGGAGGCGCCGGCATGGAAGACGTGACCGGAAGTCGACTCAATCTCCTTGTACACTCTAGAATATCCGTCAAGGGTCGATACTGTCAGCGTATGCCCGCTTCGACGGGCACGGTAGGGGTATTGTCCGGGGTGGACATCCTGTCGGAACGAATTTAGCGGTTTTTACGGTCCTGGTCAAAACGGCGTCGGCGGGGCGTCTGCCTGCAGGGCAGGGAGAGGGGGACGGGCACGCCAGGCGAATGCGCACACGGTCCGTACCGAACGGAATATCTGGCATGAAGATAAGAGTACTGGGATGCAGCGGTGGCATCGGAGGCGAGCTGCGCACGACTTCCCTGCTGATCGATGATGACATCCTGATCGACGCCGGCACGGGCATCAGCGAACTCACGCTGCAGGAAATGATGCGCATCCGCCACGTCTTCCTGACCCACACCCATCTCGATCACATCGCCTGCCTGCCGCTGATGATCGACAGCCTGTTCCCGCACATCTCCGCGCCGTTACTGATCCACGGCCAGCTCTCGACCATCGAGGTCCTGAAGAAGCACATCTTCAATTGGGCGATCTGGCCCGACTTCTCGCGCCTTCCGTCCGAGGCGGAGCCGGTCATGCGCTACCAGGTTCACGAACCCGGCAAGTCCTGCATCGTCGGCACACGCAGCTTCGAGATGATCCCGGTCAACCACATCGTACCGACCGTAGGCTACCGCATCGCATGCGGCAGCAGCGTCGTGGCCTTCAGCGGCGACACCACGACCAACGACACCTTTTGGGATGCGCTGAACGCCGGCGAACGCCTCGACACCTTGATTGTCGAGGTCGCCTTCACCGACAGTTTCCGCGAACTCTCCCTCCAGTCGCGTCACTACTGTCCCTCGCTGCTCGCCGCCGACCTCCTCAAGCTTCGCCACGACCCGGAGATCTATCTCACCCACAACAAGCCGGGCGCCGAGACGACGATCTTCGAGCAATGCACGCGGCAGATCACTGACCGTCGCCTGCATCGCCTGAGCGGCGGGATGATCATCGAAGTCTGAAGTCCTTCCGGATCCTGCGGCAGGTTTGTTCGCCGCCTGATTTCCCGTGTATCATGACGCCTTCTGTGATTCTACGCTGTACGGCGGATACCCCATGTTCGAAAACCTGACCGACCGCCTGGGCCGGGCGCTGAAAAACCTGCGCGGGCAGGGCCGCCTGACCGAGGACAACATCAAGGACGCCTTGCGCGAGGTGCGCATGGCCCTGCTCGAGGCCGACGTCGCGCTGCCGGTGGTGCGCGAATTCGTCGAGCATGTACGCGCGCGCGCGGTCGGACAGGAGGTCAGCGGCAGCCTGACCCCGGGGCAGGCCCTGATCAAGATCGTCCGCGACGAGCTGGTCGCGATCATGGGCGCTGAGTCCGCCGGGCTCGAACTCAACGTGACGCCGCCTGCCGTAATCCTGATGGCGGGTCTGCAGGGCTCGGGCAAGACCACGACCGTCGCGAAGCTCGCGCGCCACCTGAAGGAGCGGCAGAAGAAATCGGTGCTGGTCGTCAGCGCCGACGTCTACCGGCCGGCCGCGATCCGGCAACTCGAGGTGCTGGCCGGCGAGGTCGGCGCAGAATTCTTCCCATGCGCCGCCGACGACAAGCCGGAAAAGATCGCCGCCGCGGCGATCGAGCATGCGCGCCGCAAGTTCATCGACGTCGTCATCGTCGACACCGCCGGCCGGCTGCATATCGACGAGGAAATGATGGGCGAGATCCGGCGTCTGCACGCGCTCGTGAAACCGGCCGAGACCCTGTTCGTCGTCGACAGCATGACCGGCCAGGACGCGGTCAATACCGCGAAGGTCTTTCACGACGCGCTCGCGCTGAGCGGCGTCATCCTGACCAAGATCGACGGCGACACCCGGGGCGGCGCGGCGCTGTCGCTGCGCCATGTGACCGGCAAGCCGATCAAGTTCCTCGGTGTCGGCGAGAAGACCGATGCGCTCGAGGTGTTCCATCCCGACCGCATCGCGTCCCGGATCCTCGGCATGGGAGACATGCTGAGCCTGATCGAAGAGGCCGAACGCAACATCGATCGCGACAAGGCCGAGAAGTTCGCGCAGAAACTCAAGAAGGGCAAAGGCTTCGACCTCGAGGACTTTCGCGAACAGATGCAGCAGATGCGCAGCATGGGCGGCATCGCCGGTATGCTCGACAAGCTGCCCGGCATGTCAAACCTGCCCCAGGCCGCCCGCGACCAGGTCGACGACCGAAAGATTCGCCACATGGAGGCGATCGTCAATTCCATGACGCCACAGGAGCGGCGCTTCCCGGACGTCATCAAGGCCTCGCGCAAGCGCCGTATCGCGGCCGGCGCCGGCCTGCAGGTCCAGGACGTCAACCGCCTGCTGAAGCAGTTTCAGCAGATGCAGAAGATGATGAAGCGTGTCTCCAAGGGCGGCATCGGGCGCATGATGCAGGGCCTGAAGGGGAAACTTCCCTTTTAGAAAAAATCCAGTAAAATGAGCTGTTTTTCCCGGACCCGGCGCGCGACCCGAGCGCGGGCGGGGCGGGACGTTATTTTATTCAGAGGATCCAAGGGTTTATGGTTACCATACGTCTGAGCCGTGGCGGCGCGAAGAAGCGGCCGTTTTACCATGTCGTCGTGACCGACAGCCGATCGCCGCGCGATGGCCGTTTCATCGAGCGCATCGGATATTTCAACCCGATCGCTGCGAGCCACGAGGAAAAGCTGAAAGTTGATGGGGAGCGCCTGAATTACTGGCTCTCGCAGGGCGCGCAGGCCTCGGAACGGGTCTCGCAGCTGGTCAAGCAGCACAGCGCTGCGGCCTGAGGCTGCGGGGACGGGAACCGGGATGTCCCGCGGCATGATCGGCCCGGGCTGAGGTCGCTGCGATGGCAGGGCAGGACGGGCGGCTGACTATGGGCCGCTTCGGCGCCCCGTTCGGGGTACGCGGCTGGCTCAAGGTCCACTCGCATACCGCGCCGCCGGACAGCCTGTTCGCCTATTCGCCATGGTGGGTGCGGATGGAGGACCGGTGGACGCCGCTCCATGTCGATGACGGCAAGGTGCATGGTAAGGGTCTGATCGCTCACATCGAGGGTTATGACGACCGCGAGGCCGTACGGGTCCTGGTCGGGGCGGAGATCTCGGTCGAGCGCGCGGCGCTGGAACCGGCCGCCGAGGGCGAGTACTACTGGGCCGACCTGGTCGGGGCCGAGGTGGTCAACCGGGACGGTCGCGCCCTCGGACGCGTCGATCGCCTGTTCGATAACGGCGCCCATGACGTCATGGTGGTCGCCGGCGAGCGGGAGCGCCTGATCCCCTTCGTACAGGGGCGCTATGTAACGGAGGTCGATGTCGAGGGCGCGAAGATCGTCGTCGACTGGGATCCGGACGACTGACAGACTGAAGGCCCCGGGGAACCGGGGGCAGCGCAATGCGTATCGAAGTCGTAACACTGTTTCCAGGCATGATCACGGGCCTGACCGGATGGGGCGTGATCAGCCGGGCGATCGGGCGCGGCGTGCTCGAACTCGGGTGCTGGAATCCGCGCGATTTCGCCCGTGACGCGCATCGCACCGTCGACGACCGACCGTTCGGCGGGGGACCGGGCATGGTCATGATGGTACAGCCGCTGCGCGACGCGATCCAGGCGGCGCGCGCCGCGGCCGGCGGGCATTGCCGGGTAATCTAC
>CAZJKV010000095.1:0-7558 GCA_964546765.1 uncultured Chromatiales bacterium | reverse complement strand
GCTTCATCGGCTGCCTGCAACACCTCGTAGCGCGCGAGCATCTCCGGGTTGCCGCCGAGCACGATGTCGGTGCCGCGACCGGCCATGTTGGTCGCGATCGTCACCGCGCCCGGCTGACCGGCCTGGGCGACGATCTCGGCCTCGCGCTCGTGCTGCTTCGCGTTCAGCACCTCGTGCCTGATTTCGCTCTTGCGCAGCAGCTTCGAGAGCTTCTCCGAGATCTCGATCGAGGTCGTGCCGACCAGCACCGGCTGGCCGCGCCGGTGGCACTCGACGATGTCGGCGATGACCGCTTCGTATTTCTCCTCCGCGGTCAGATAGACGAGGTCGCCGTTGTCCTGGCGGATCATCGGTCGATGCGTCGGGATCACGGTGACCTCGAGTCCGTAGATCTGCTGGAACTCGTAGGCCTCGGTGTCCGCGGTTCCGGTCATGCCGGACAGCTTGTGATACATGCGGAAATAGTTCTGGAACGTGATTGACGCGAGCGTCTGGTTCTCGTTCTGGATCGCGACCCCTTCCTTGGCTTCGATCGCCTGGTGCAGGCCGTCCGACCAACGTCGCCCCGGCATCGTGCGTCCGGTGAACTCGTCGACGATGACGATGACGCCGTCCTTGACGATGTATTCGACATCCCGGTTGAACAGGACATGCGCGCGCAGGCTGGCGTTGAGGTGATGCAGCAGCCGGATGTTCGAGGCGGAATAGAGACTGTCGCCCTCGTTCAGAAGGCCGGCCTTCGTCATCAGTTCCTCGACGTGGAGATGGCCGTCTTCTGTCAGATAGATCTGCTTCGCCTTCTCGTCGACGGTGAAATCGCCGGGCTCATCGTCCGAGGCCTGGCGCTTGAGTTTCGGCACCAGCTTGTTGATCTTCAGATAGAGATCCGAGTTCTCATCGACCGGACCCGAGATGATCAGCGGCGTGCGCGCCTCATCGATCAGAATCGAATCGACCTCATCGACGATTGCGAAATGGAGACCGCGCTGGACCTTGTCAGCGAACCGAAAGGCCATGTTGTCGCGCAGGTAGTCGAAGCCGTATTCGTTGTTCGTGCCATAGGTGATGTCGCAGGCATAGGCGGCGCGCTTCTCGTCCGGAGTCTGTCCGTTATAGATGACGCCGGTCGTCAGGCCGAGGAAGCCAAAGAGTCGCCCCATCCACTCCGAGTCGCGCCGCGCCAGGTAGTCGTTGACGGTGATGACATGGACGCTGTTGCCGGTCAGCGCATTCAGGTAGGCGGGCAGGGTCGCGACCAGAGTCTTGCCCTCGCCGGTGCGCATCTCGGCGATGCGGCCGGAGTTCAATACCATGCCGCCGATCAGCTGAACGTCGAAGTGGCGCATCCCTAGGGCGCGCTTGCCGGCCTCGCGCACCACCGCGAAGGCCTCGGGCAGCAGATCCTCGATTGTCGTCCCGTCGGCGTGTCGCCGGCGGAATTCATCGGTCTTTGCCCGCAGCTCCGCGTCGGACAGGGCCGCGACCGAGTCTTCGAGCGCATTGATCTGATCGACCTGCGCGCGCATGCGCTTGAGCTGCCGCTCATTGCGACTTCCGAAGATCTTGCTGAGAAAACCGCTTACCATGTAACCGGAAATGGGTGGGGACTGAAAAAAAACAAGGTTTGACGCACCGCCAGCCTTACCTGGCTGCGCGGATATATCTCGCGGGATCTACGGCGCGGCCGTTCTTGATCACCTCGAAATGGACGTGCGGGGCGGTCGATCGACCGGTCGTGCCCATCAATGCGATCAGCTGTCCTCGCTCCACCACGTCGCCGACCTTGACCAGATTCTTCTTGTTGTGCGCGTAGCGGGTAATATAACCATTACCATGGCTTATTTCCACCATGTTGCCGTAGGCATAGCGGTCACCGGACCAGGTGACTACGCCGGCGGCGACTGCATGGATCTCGGTGCCTTCCTTGCCGGCGAAATCGACCCCGCCGTGATATTCACGGGAACCCGAGAACGGATCTGTACGCGTGCCGAAGCCCGAGGACATCCAGCCGCTGCGCACCGGACGTCCGGCGGGCACGATATCCAGGACGAGGTTACGGGTCATGAAATAGGATTCCAGCGCGATCAGTCGCTGCTCGCGATCGTCGAGTTCCGTCGCCAGGCGGTCCAGAGAGCGGATGAAATCGGGCATGTCGATCCCCTGCCCGCTACTGCCCTCGTCTCCAGGACCGCCGAGGCCGGGAGGACTGCTGAAGTCGAACTCGCCCTCGTCGAGTTTGGCGATGTCGACGAGGCGTTGCCCGAGCGCGTTGAGGCGAATCGATTGCGCCTGCAGGTGGGCGAGCCGCAACGCAAGCGCGTCCATCTCCTCGCGCGCCTTGCGGGTCGCCTGCGCGACCTCCACCCGATTCTGCTCCATTTCCAGCTTCCATTCGCCGGGCAACAGGTGATTGCGTACCTGTTGCTCGCCCATCATGGCGCCGACGTACAGCGCCGTACCCGGCAGCACCAGCACGACCATCAGCGCCACCAGGGCAAGCTGCCAGCCGCGCAGGCGGAACGAGCCCGGTGTCCTTGAGCGCTTGGTATATATGATAATGTTCATTGTTCCCGGTCAGTCGGGGCCGGTCCGTCCCCGCACCGGAGGAAAACCGTCCTGGTCATATCGAATTCCATCATGAAAACCGTCATGAAATCGCCTGCAAGATCCGTGCGCAGCCTGCTGTCCGGCGACCGCGGTCCGCTGCAACGCCTCGTCGGGCACGGCCACCGCCTCGAGCGAGTCTCGGCATTGCTCCCGGACCTTCTGCCCGCGCCCCTGAATCGGCATTGCCGCGTCGCCAACATCTCGGACGGGATACTCGTCATCCACACCGATGCGCCGATATGGACCACCCGATTGCGCTTCCACAATCCCCGCCTGCTCGCAGACTTGCGCGAACGACTCGGGGCCGGGGCCTTGCGCGAGATCCGCCTGCGCACCGCACCGGAGCCGTCTGCGCCTGTCCGGCGCGCTGAACTGCGTACTGCGATCCTGCCGGACGCGGCCGCCGCGCATCTGCGCGCAGCCGCCGCTTCGATCGCAGACCCAGCGCTGCGAGACGCGTTGCTGCGGCTCGCAGCGCGCGCCGGCTCGTAAACATAATGGCGGCTGCCATCGCGCCGCGGTAATTCGCTTCAGGCAGACTTCGGCCGTTTCAATCGCACATCGGTGACGGCGGCCGACCCGGAGGGACGGCCGCGCGGAGAAGTCAGGCCGTAACCACTTGCCCATAGGAAATCGGTATCTGGTCCCGGTCGGAAAACGTCACCAGTTCCCAGGCCTCCTGGTCGGCGACCAGTGAGCGCAGCAGCCGGTTGTTCAGCGCGTGCCCCGACTTGTAGCCGCTGAAGGCGCCGATCAGGCTGTGACCGAGCAGATAGAGGTCGCCGATCGCGTCGAGCACCTTGTGCTTGACGAACTCGTCCTCATAACGCAGGCCGTCCTCGTTCAGCACGCGGTATTCGTCGACGACGACCGCATTGTTCAGATTGCCGCCGAGCACGAGATTCATCTCGCGCAGGCGCTCGTAGTCACGCAGGAAACCGAAGGTGCGCGCGCGGCTGATCTCCTTGACGAAGGAGGTCGTCGAGAAATCCACCGTCGCCTGCTTGGCGTGACTGCGGAAGGCGGGATGATCGAACTCGATCCCGAAGGACACCTTGAAACCCTCGAACGGATCGAAGCGCGCCCATTTGTCCTCATCCTCGACCAAGACCGGTCGCTTGATCCGGATGAACTTCTTCGGCACGTTCTGTTCCTCAATGCCTGCCGACTGGATCAGAAACACGAAGGGACCGGCGCTGCCGTCCATGATCGGTACCTCGGCGGCGCTGAGGTCGACGTAGGCATTGTCGATGCCGAGTCCGGCGAACGCGGACAGCAGATGTTCGACCGTCGAGATACGCACATCGCCGCTGACGAGCGTGGTCGAAAGCGTGGTGTCGCCGACATTGTCCTGGCTGGCGCGGATCTCGACCGGTGGATCGAGATCGGTACGGTTGAAGACGATACCGGTGTCCGGCGCGGCCGGACGCAGCGTCAGATAGATCTTCTTGCCGGTATGCAGACCGACGCCGGTGGCCCGGATGACATTTTTCAAGGTGCGCTGTCTGATCATCAGTCCCTGTCCCGTCTTCTCCTGTTGTATTCGCCTGTGCGACAAAAGGCGGTCATCATATCACAACCCGGACTCCATCCCAATTCCGAACCCATGGCGGCTTATCGTCAATATTTCCGTTTTTTACAATAACCCGTTCTCATTTTCGAGCAAAGGAAAAATTTTCCTCAATCGGCCTGACGACGCAGGAACGCCGGGACGTCGAGATAGTCCAAATTGGTGCCGTCGCGCAGCCCGGCCATTTCCTCGACCGGCTGGTTGCGGATAAATGTCGGCTTTTCGAGACGGTCATAGTCGACCTCGCCGGTTTTCTTGCGCACCAGCTTGACCGTCGCCTCCTGGGTCGGCAGGGCCGCGCGCGTCGCCTCGCGCCCGAGACCGGTCGCGACAACGGTGACCCGCAGTTCGTCGCCCATATCCGGATCGATCACGGTGCCTACCACGACAGTCGCGTTTTCCGAAGCAAACTCCTTGATTGTATTGCCAACTTCCTCGAATTCCCCGATCGACATGTCGAGGCCGGCGGTGACGTTGACGAGGATGCCGCCGGCGCCCTGCAGGTCGACGTCCTCGAGTAGCGGACTCGCGATCGCGGCCTCGGCTGCGTCCCGGGCCCGGTTCTCGCCGCGGCTGCTGCCGGTGCCCATCATCGCCATGCCCATCTCGGACATCACGGTGCGCACGTCAGCGAAGTCGACGTTGATCAGCCCCGGACGGGTAATCAGCTCGGCAATGCCCTGGACCGCCCCGAGCAGGACGTTGTTCGCCGACCTGAACGCGTCGAGCAGCGTGATCGATTTTCCAAGCACCGACAACAACTTCTCGTTCGGGATCGTGATCAGCGAATCGACATACTGGGTCAGGTCACGGATGCCGTCGTCGGCGATCTTGGCGCGCTTGCGGCCCTCGAACGGAAACGGCCGGGTCACGACCGCGACGGTCAGGATACCGAGCTCGCGCGCGACCTGCGCGACGACCGGTACGCCGCCGGTCCCGGTGCCGCCGCCCATACCAGCGGTGATGAACACCATGTCGGCGCCTTCCAGCACCTCGGTAATGCGCTCCTTGTCCTCAAGCGCGGCCTGGCGGCCGACATCCGGGTCGGCGCCGGCGCCGAGCCCCTTGGTGATGTTCGCGCCGAGCTGCAGCGTCGTTCGCGCCGACGAACTCTTCAGCGCCTGCGCGTCGGTATTCGCGCAAATGAAATCGACGCCGTCGATGTTCGCCGACACCATGTGCTCGACCGCATTTCCGCCGCCACCGCCGACGCCGATGACCTTGATGACTGCATTCTGACTGTAGGAATCCATCAATTCGAACATTGCCCTGCCCTCCTGGTGAGTGAAAAAGTGAACCCTGACTCCATGCCTAGAAATTTCCCTGGAACCAGCCCTTCATCCGGTCCCAGATCCCCTTGACTCCGCTCCCCCTGCGCAGCGCGGGCCGTTTCGCAAAGCGCTGCTGATGCCCGTAAATCAGCAGGCCGACACCGGTCGCGTGTATCGGATTGCGCACGACGTCCGCCAGTCCGCGCACGTCGTGCGGCATGCCGAGCCTGACCGGCATGTGAAAGACCTCTTCGGCGAGTTCCACGACGCCTTCCATCTTCGAGCTGCCGCCGGTCAGCACGACACCGGACGCGATCAGGTCCTCGAAACCGGAGCGCCGCAACTCGGCCTGGACCAGCGTGAACAACTCGTCGTAGCGCGGCTCGACGACCTCGGCCAGGGTCTGGCGCGCGAGCCGGCGAGGCCTGCGATCGCCGACGCCCGGGACCTCAATGGTCTCGTTCGGATTCGCGATCTGCGTCAGCGCGCAACCGAACTTCAGCTTGATCTCCTCGGCGTATTGGGTGGGCGTGCGCAGCGCCACCGCGATGTCGTTGGTGACCTGGTCGCCGGCAATCGGGATGACCGCGGTATGGCGGATCGATCCGTCGGTAAACACGGCGATGTCGGTCGTGCCGCCGCCGATGTCGACAAGGCAGACGCCCAGCGCCTTTTCATCGTCGGTCAGCACCGAATGACTCGACGCCAGCTGTTCGAGGATGATGTCGTCGACCTCGAGTCCGCAGCGGCGCACGCACTTGATGATGTTCTGGGCGGCGCTGACCGCGCCGGTAACGATATGGACCTTGGCCTCGAGACGCACGCCGGACATCCCGATCGGCTCCATGATCCCTTCCTGGTTGTCGATGACGAACTCCTGAGGCAGCACGTGGAGCATCTTCTGGTCGGCCGGAATCGCGACCGCGCGCGCGGCGTCTATGACCCGCTCGACATCGCCCGCCGTGACTTCCTCGTCCCGGATCGCGACAATGCCGTGCGAGTTGATGCTGCGGATATGACTGCCTGCGATGCCGGCGTAGACGGAGTGGATCTCGCAGCCGGCCATCAGCTCGGCCTCCTCGACCGCGCGCTGGATCGACTGGATCGTCGACTCGATATTGACGACGACGCCCTTTTTCAGACCGCGCGACGGATGCGAGCCGATACCGATGATCTCGATACCGTCGTCTTCGGTGATCTCGCCGACGATCGCAACGACCTTCGAGGTGCCGATATCGAGGCCCACGATCAGGTCCTTTTCGTCTTTCTTCGACATTTACCCCTTGTCTCCCGTTCTCCTGGCGACGCCCGCCTGCGCCGGCGCGCCCTGCGCATGCCACTTGACCGCAAACCCGCTCGGATAACGCAGGTCGACCTCGGCGATCTCTGCGGCCCGTGCCGCGATCACCCCGGGCCAGTGGCGAACGAAACGCTGCACCTGCCGCTCGGTATCCTTGCGCCCGAGGATCAGCGTGACGCCGTTGTCGAGCGTCAGCTCCCAGGCCCGCCGCGGATCCATGCTGAGACGCTCGATGCCGAGGCCGAGCGGATCGAGCCGGGCGCTCAACTGCCGGTAGCGGGCCATGACCAGTTGCGACGTACGCGGCGGTCCCTCGAGACGCGGTAGCCCGGCACTGCGCTCTGTCGCCGCCGGTGTGAACAGTTCGCCGTCCGGATTCAGCAGCCCCACATCGGCCCACTGTGCGACGGCCTCTTGCTCGATCACGGTGACATGCAGCGCATCGGGCCAGACCCGCCGCACCGATACGCTTTGTACCCAGGGCAGCGCGTTCAGGCCCTGCTTGATCGCGCCGACGTCGGTCTCGAAGAATCCCCGCGCGACCAGCGGTACGACCACCGCGGCAACCTCCTGCGCACTGACCTCCTTGAAGGTCGCCTCAACCTTCAGCGTCCGGATCGGAAAATCCGGCTCGGGCGGCGCAACGATCCCTTCCGCGAACGCCCAAGACGTGAGCGCAACGACAGCGACGACCAGAGGCGCCGCCAGCCAGCGCCGGAGCCTGGCCCGCGTCCCGACCGGCGCATTGTGGCGTGCGGCCTGCTGCCTACGCTTTGCCATGTCGTGCCCCCCCGGCCGCCGCCTCGCGGC
>CAZJKV010000094.1:0-7612 GCA_964546765.1 uncultured Chromatiales bacterium | reverse complement strand
ATGGGTGATCGCCACGACGGTGCCGGGGAAATCGTGCAGAAAGCGCTCGAGCCACGCGACCGATTCGGCGTCGAGGTGATTGGTCGGCTCGTCGAGCAGCAGCATGTCAGGGCCGGACAGCAGCAGCTTGCACAGTGCAACGCGGCGCTTTTCGCCGCCGGATATGCGGGTGACGTCCGCGTCCCACGGCGGCAGTCGCAGCGCATCGGCGGCGATTTCGAGGCGGCGATCGAGTTCCCAGCCACCGGCCGCGTCGATCGCGTCCTGCAGTTTCGCCTGTTCCTCGAGCAGCGAGTTCATCTCGTCGTCGCCCATCGGCTCGGCGAACCTCATGCTGATCTCGTTGAAGCGGTCAAGCAGCGCCCTGGTCACTGCGACGCCCTCTTCGACGTTGCCGCGCACGTCCTTGGCCGGATCGAGTTGCGGTTCCTGGGGCAAGTAGCCGATGTTGATGCCGGGCTGGGGGCGCGCCTCACCGAGATGATCCTTGTCGACGCCGGCCATGATGCGCAGCAGGGTCGATTTTCCGGAGCCGTTCAGGCCGAGCACGCCGATCTTGGCCCCGGGGAAGAACGAAAGCGAGATGTCCTTTAGAATTTCGCGCTTCGGCGGCACGACCTTGCCGACGCGGTTCATCGTAAATATGTATTGCGCCATGGGGATTCCGGAATTTGTAACGATGCGGTTGAAAATATGCCGGAGATGATAGCACAGGCGTTCAGGTTCGTGCCTCGAACCCGCAGGCGTCAGGTGGATACTTCTCTCCCTGACACGCTGTGAATACGTCCCTGTACGCTCCACGGCCGCATCCCTGCGGCCGAGGGTCAGGGAGAGAAGTATCCACCTGACGCCTGCTGCTGTTTGCCCGACAGAAGCCATCGCAAATCCAGCCATATGCTATAGTTAGAGTCATTCAGCGCTCCCTGCAGCCTTGCCATGAAATTCGTCATCCTCTCCAGAAAGTCGAGTCTGTATTCCACGCGCCGCCTGGTCCAGGCCGCGCGAGAGCGCGGGCACCAGGTGCGTGTCGTCGACCCGCTGCATTGCTACATGAACGTCACGACGCACCGGCCGGCGATTTATTACAAGGGCGAGGAGCTGACCGGCTTCGATGCGGTGATTCCGAGAATCGGGGCGTCGATCACGTTCTACGGGGCGGCGGTGCTGCGGCAGTTCGAGATGATGGGGGTGTACCCGGTCAACGAATCGGTCGCCCTGTCGCGGGCGCGTGACAAGCTGCGTTCGCTGCAGCTGCTGGCGCGCAAGGGCATCGGCCTGCCGGTGACGGGGCTCGCGCATTCGCCGGACGACATCCGGCATGTGATCTCGATGGTCGGCGGGGCGCCGCTGGTGATCAAGCTGATCGAGGGGACACAGGGTATCGGGGTCGTGCTGGCCGAGACGCCGAAGGCGGCCGAGAGCGTCATAGATGCGTTCCTCGGGCTGAAGGCGAACATCCTGGTGCAGGAATACATCCGCGAGGCGCAGGGTTCCGACATCCGCTGCCTGGTGATCGGCGACAAGGTCGTCGCGGCGATGAAGCGCCAGGCGAAGGAGGGCGAGTTTCGTTCCAACCTGCACCGCGGCGGCACGGCGTCGGTGACGCGGCTGACGCCGGAAGAGCGCTCGACCGCGGTGCGCGCGGCGCGGGTGATCGGCCTCAATGTCGCCGGCGTCGATATACTGCGGTCGAACCATGGTCCGGTCGTCATGGAGGTGAACGCGTCGCCGGGCCTCGAAGGCATAGAGGAAACGACGAACGCCGACATCGCCGGCATGATCATCGAGTTCGCCGAGAAGAACGCGCGCGCGAACCGCACCCGGACTCGCGGAAAAGGATAATAGAGGTTCAAAAAAGATACGGAGCGCCGGAGGCCAACTCCTTTTTACGGGACCGTCGGCCGCAGGGATGCGGCCGTCGAGCGTACAGGGATGTATTCACAGCGTGTCCCGTAAAAAGGAGTTGGCCTCCGGCGCGTAGTTCAACAACAGGCCACTAAAACTTGCCCAGCAGATAAGAGGCATCGGGGATCACGTTGATTCGTCCGTGCATCGCAGTGCGGCCGAGCAGCATGCGAAAGCGCATCGGATCCCGATTGGTCAGGGTGACCTCGATCGGCCACTCGCCGTCGCCGAGGCGCAGCAGGGTGCTGATGACGTAGCGCAGTTCGCGATGGCCGCCGGAGTCGCTGACCCAGCGCCGGTCGACGAGTTCGGCGCTGCACTTCAGCGTGACATCGGTACGGGCCTGCAGCGGATGGATGTCGAACCGGACCATGTCTCTGCCGCGCTTGCGGAACGGCGCGACCCGGTAACTGTGCAGCGCCGACGTGCGGGCGCCGGTATCGATCTTGGCCTTGATCGTAGGAATGCCGAGTTCCGGCAGCGCAAGCCATTCACGCCAGCCGACACTGATCCTGTGCGAGGTATCATGTGATTTCCGAATCATTGGCATGCATGATTGCGTGAACGGATATGCATATGCAAGGGGCGCGCCATGAGTGAGACCATCGGGCAGGCGATACAACGAGTCGCCGGCCTGTTCGAGCAGGCAGAACTGTGCCACGGCCATGGGGCGGACAATTCGCTCGACGAGGCCGCATGGCTGGTGCTCGCGGCACTGCGTCTGCCGCCGGTGGTGCCGCCCGCGGTCTACGATACCGTGTTGACCGGGCAGGAGCAGGACATCATCGCGCGACTCGCCGCGCGCCGGATCGACGAGCGCGTCCCGACGGCCTACCTGACCGGCTACGCCTGGTTCTGCGGTCTGCGCTTTCATGTCGATCCGAATGTGCTGATCCCGCGTTCCCCGATCGCCGAACTGATCGAGGCGGGATTCTCGCCATGGATCGCGCCTGACCGCACCGTCGACCGCATACTCGACATCGGTACCGGCAGCGCTTGCATCGCGATCGCCTGCGCCAGCATGTTCCCCGGGGCGGACGTCGATGCCGTCGATGTGTCGGAGGCGGCGCTCGCGCTCGCGCGCAGGAACATCGATGCGCACGGTCTCGCCGGCCGGGTGCGCGCGATCCGCTCCGATCTCTTCGAGGCGCTCGAGGGGCGACGTTACGACCTGATCGTCAGCAATCCGCCCTACGTCGACGAGAAGGAGATGGCGGCGCTCCCCGAGGAATTCCGCCGCGAGCCGGCGCTCGGCCTCGCCGGCGGGCGCGACGGACTCGACATCGTCACGCGCATCCTGCGCGAGGCCCCGGGATATCTGGCGCCGGACGGGGTGCTGGTCGTCGAGGTCGGCGCATCGCAGGACGCCCTGATGCGGCGTTATCCCCGGGTGCCGTTCCTGTGGCTGGAGTTCGAACATGGCGGGCAGGGCGTATTCCTGCTGACCGCCGGGGAACTGGCAGCCGCGGCCCCGAACTTTCATGCGGGCGGCGATTGAGCGGCCTCGGTCCCCGAAATCGGTTATCATGGCCCTGCTTTCAGTGAGGGAATAATGTCCGTGAGGGAATGATGGACCAGACGCTGCAATTCGATACTGCGCTGATGCGCCGCTATGACCGCAGCGGCCCGCGCTACACCTCCTACCCGACCGCGGACCGCTTCCACGAGCGATTCGGCGAGCGGGACTATCGCGAGGCCGTCGCGCGAACGCAGCGCGGACCCGCGCCGGGTCCGCTGTCGCTGTACTTTCATATCCCGTTCTGCGACACGCTGTGTTTCTACTGCGCCTGCAACAAGATCGCGACAAAGAATCGCGCCCACGCGGTCCCCTACCTCGAGGCGGTCCATCGCGAGCTCGCGCTGCATGCCGCACTGTTCGATCGCAGCCGTGTCGTCGAACAGCTGCACTGGGGCGGCGGCACGCCGACCTTCATCAGCCACGCGCAGATGGAGGAACTGATGCGCGTGACGCGCGCGCACTTCAACTTGCGCGACGACGATCGCGGCGAATACTCAATCGAGATCGACCCGCGCGAGACCCGGCCCGATACGCTGAATTTGCTGCGCAGCCTGGGTTTCAACCGGCTCAGCATGGGTGTACAGGACTTCGACCCGGTGGTACAGCGCGCGGTCAACCGCATCCAGGGCGAGGAAGAGACCTTCACGGTCCTCGATCAGGCACGTGCCGGGGGCTTCCATTCGGTCAGCCTCGATCTGATCTACGGCCTGCCGTTCCAGAGCGTCGCGAGTTTCAGCCGGACGCTCGACAAGGTCGTCGATGCGCGACCCGACCGGCTGTCTGTCTTCAATTACGCGCACCTGCCCGCGATGTTCACGCCGCAGCGCCGCATCCGCGAGGCCGACCTGCCGCCCCCGGAAGAGAAGCTCGAGATCCTGCGCTCGACAATCGAACGCCTGACCGGCGCCGGTTATGTCTATATCGGCATGGATCATTTTGCGTTGCCGGACGACGAGCTCGCCGCAGCGCAACGCGAGGGCACCCTGTACAGGAATTTCCAGGGCTATTCGACGCATGCGGATTGCGACCTCATCGGCATCGGGGTCAGCGCGATCGGCAAGGTAGGCGACAGCTACGCGCAGAACGTCAAGGACCTGGACGAATACCGCGCACGGCTCGACGGCGGGCGCCTGCCGGTGTGGCGCGGCATCGCACTCGACGACGATGACCGCCTGCGCCGCGAGGTCATCACGCGGCTGATCTGCAACTTCGAACTCGCCCCGGCCGCGATCGAGGCAGAATTCGCGATCAACTTCGGGCGCTATTTTGAACCGGAGATCGCGGCCCTGGAGGCTATCGCGGACGACGGCCTGCTGACCTTCGACGACGGCTTGATACGCATTACACCGCTCGGCCGCCTGCTGGTGCGCAGTATCTGCATGGTCTTCGACCGCCGTCTGCGTGACAGCGGGGAGCAGCGGTTCTCCAGGGTGATCTAGCATGCAATAGGGTCAGACCCTTTTTATACCCCGATAATCATGGTCTGCCTGCGGATTGCCCGCTACAATAACCCGCATGTCCGGCAACACCTTCGGTAAGCTGTTCACCGTCACGAGCTTCGGCGAGAGCCACGGGCCGGCACTCGGCTGTATCGTCGACGGTTGCCCGCCGGGACTCGAACTGAGTGCGGCCGACCTGCAGCTCGATCTCGACCGGCGCAAGCCCGGCAAGTCGCGCCATGTGACCCAGCGCCGCGAGGCCGATGAGGTCGAAATCCTGTCCGGCGTGTTCGAGGGAAATACCACCGGCACGCCGATCGGGCTGCTCATCCGTAACACCGATCAGCGCTCGCGCGATTACTCGAACATCATGGACCGCTTCCGTCCCGGTCACGCCGACTATACCTACCAGCAGAAATACGGGCGGCGCGACTACCGCGGCGGCGGGCGTTCCTCGGCGCGCGAGACCGCGATGCGCGTCGCCGCCGGCGCGATCGCGAAGAAATATCTCGCGACCCGGTACGGTATCACGGTTCGTGGATACCTGGCGCAGCTCGGCCCGATCCGCGCCGAGGCCTTCGACTGGGACGAGGTCGAGCGTAACCCGTTCTTCTGTCCGGACGCCGCGAAGGTCGTCGAGATGGAGGCCTTCATGGATGCGCTGCGCAAGTCCGGCGACTCGGTTGGCGCACGCATCAATATCGTCGCCATCGGCATGATGCCGGGCCTCGGCGAGCCGGTCTTCGACCGCCTCGACGCTGATATCGCGCATGCGCTGATGAGCATCAACGCGGTCAAGGGCGTCGAGATCGGTGCCGGCTTCGCGTCGGTCACGCAAAAGGGCACCGAGCACCGTGACGAGATCACGCCCGGCGGTTTCATCGGCAACCATGCCGGCGGCATATTGGGCGGCATTTCGACCGGCCAGGATATCGTCGCGAGCATCGCGCTGAAGCCGACCTCGAGTATCCGCCTGCCGGCCCGCACGATCGATCTCGGGGGTGAACCGGTCGAGATCATGACCAAGGGCCGCCACGATCCCTGCGTCGGCATCCGCGCGACGCCGATCGCCGAGGCGATGCTCGCGATCGTGCTGATGGATCACGCGCTGCGCCACCGCGCGCAAAACCTCGACGTCCAGTCCGGGACCCCGATCGTTCCAGCCTCAGCGGATGATTGAGATACATCACTTCTGATGTATCTCCGCCTGTCCAGCTTCTATCTGTGGTATTTCGCCGCACTCGGCGCCTTGCTGCCGTACTGGGGTCTCTATCTCAAGTCGCTCGGCTATTCGGCCGTCGAGATCGGCGAACTGATCGCGATCATGATGGCGACCAAGATCATCGCCCCGAACATCTGGGGGTGGATCGCCGACCGCAGCGGCCGGCGTATGCGTATCGTCCAGGTCGCCTCACTGCTCGCGGCGCTGGCATTCGCCGGGGTGTTGCTCGGCAACGGATACTGGTGGCTGGCCCTCGTAGTTGCGACCTTCAGTTTCTTCTGGAACGCCGCCCTGCCCCAGTTCGAAGCCGTGACGATGAGCCACCTCGGCGAGCGCACCGATCGTTACAGCCGGATCCGCCTGTGGGGCTCGATCGGCTTCATCGCCGCGGTCGTCGCGCTCGGCGCGGCGATTGATCGCCATGGCATCGCCATACTGCCGGCGGTGCTACTCGGGCTGTACTTCGCGATCTGGTGTTCCAGCCTGACCGTCCCCGAGCGTCCGCCGCCGGTCGAGCACCGGACAGGACAGCCGCCGTTGTGGCAGGTGCTGCGCCGGGGCGAGATCCTCGCGCTGCTGGCAGTTTGTTTCCTAATGCAGGCCAGCCACGGCCCGTACTACAGCTTCTTTTCGATCCATCTCGAGGCCCACGGCTACCCCGGCTGGCTGATAGGACAGCTGTGGGCGCTCGGCGTCCTCGCCGAGATCGGTGTCTTCCTGCTGATGCACCGGTTGCTGCCGCGCTTCGGCGTGCGCCGGCTGCTGCTCGCGAGCCTCGCGCTGACCACGCTACGCTGGCTGCTGATCGCGCTCTTCGTCGACGCGCTGCCGGTCATGCTGTTTGCGCAAGTCTTGCACGCGGCCAGTTTCGGCATCTATCACGCCGTCGCGATCGGCCTGATTCACCGCTACTTCACCGGCAGTCACCAGGGCCGCGGCCAGGCCCTCTACAGCAGTCTCAGCTTCGGCGCCGGCGGTGCCCTCGGCAGCCTCTACGCCGGCTACCTCTGGGACAGCGCCGGCGCCACCCCGACCTTCCTGATCGCTGCACTGGTAAGCGCGACCGCATTCATCGTCGCGCTGCGCGGCATCTCCGCGAGTAGTCCGAAGGATGGGAACCGGGCTGTCGAATGATGCTGCACTGCAGGCATTCGTACAGGGGTATCGATGTTCCTGACCGTCGCCCGCAGGGATGCGGGCGTCGAGCGTACAGGGATGTATTTACAGCGCGTCAGGAACAACGTCACCCCTGTCCGGATGCCGGGTTCCGGAGTTTGACGGGCCAGAAACCACGGCGTATCATTCCCATCCTTGCGTCGGGATCGGGCATAATCGCACTACCCGCTGCCTTGACGGGGTATAGCGCAGCCTGGTAGCGCGCCAGCTTTGGGAGCTGGATGTCGGGGGTTCGAATCCCTCTACCCCGACCATCCGAACTGATAAGGCAGCGACTTTGATAACTTGCAGCCTGCGCCCGTAGCTCAATTGGATAGAGCATCGGCCTTCTAAGCCGAGGGTAGCAGGTTC
>CAZJKV010000093.1:0-7625 GCA_964546765.1 uncultured Chromatiales bacterium | reverse complement strand
GGTCCGGCGCTGCTGATCGGACTCGGCGGCGGCGCGGCCTCTTCGATGAGCAGCGGCGCCAGCAGCGAGGACCTCGATTTCGCATCGGTCCAGCGCGGCAATCCCGAGATGCAGCGCCGCTGCCAGGAGGTCATCGACCGTTGCTGGCAGCTCGGCGATGACAATCCGATACTGTCCGTCCACGATGTCGGCGCCGGCGGCCTGTCGAACGCCTTGCCGGAACTGGTGCATGACAGCGGACGCGGCGCGAAGATCGAACTGCGCACGATCCCGTCGGACGACCCGCACATGTCCCCGATGCAGATCTGGTGCAACGAGGCCCAGGAGCGCTACGTCCTCGCGGTCGCGCAGGAAGACCTCGCGCGGTTCCAGGCGATTTGCGAGCGTGAACGCTGTCCCGTCGCGATCGTCGGCGAGGTTACCGCGGACCAACACCTGAAGGTCGGCGACGGTCATTTCGACGCGCTCGCAGTCGACATGCCGATGCCGCTGCTGTTCGGCAAGGCGCCGAAGACCCTGCGCGACGTGCATCATCACACCTTCCAGAAACCGCCATTCGACGCCGGCGGGATTGACCTGCGCGAGGCGGCGCGCCGGATACTCCAGCTCCCGGCCGTCGCCGACAAGTCCTTCCTGGTCACGATCGGCGACCGCAGCGTCACCGGACTGGTTGCGCGCGATCAGATGGTCGGTCCCTGGCAGGTGCCGGTCGCCGACGTCGGGGTGACCCTTGCCGACTATGAAGGCTACCAGGGCGAGGCGATGGCGATCGGCGAACGTGCGCCGGTCGCGCTGCTGGATCCGCCGGCCTCCGGGCGACTTGCGATCGGCGAGGCGCTGACGAACATCGCGGCGGCGCGCATCCGCGCGCGCGCTGATATCAAGCTGTCGGCGAACTGGATGGCCGCCGCCGGACACGCCGGAGAAGACGCCGCCCTGTTCGATACTGTCCGTGCAGTCGCGCTGGAGCTCTGTCCCGCGCTCGGCATCGCGATCCCGGTCGGCAAGGATTCGCTGTCCATGAAGACCGACTGGACGGACCAGGGGGAGGCGCGGGTGATGACGGCGCCGCTGTCGCTGATCGTCAGCGCGTTTGCGCCGGTCGTCGATGCGCGCCTGACCCTGACCCCGCAGTTGCGCACCGACGAGGGCGACAGCGACCTGATCCTGATCGATCTCGGCAAGGGCCGCAATCGTCTCGGCGCCTCGGCGCTGGCGCAGGTCTACCGCCAGCTCGGCCATCATACCCCTGACCTCGACGATCCCGCGATGCTCGCCGCGTTCTTCGACGCGATCCAGGAACTCAACGAGGAGGGCCTGCTGCTGGCCTATCACGACCGTTCGGACGGCGGCCTGTTCGCGACACTGTGCGAGATGGCCTTCGCCGGCCATGTCGGGCTCAATGTCGACCTCGATACGCTCGGCGAGGACCCCGCCGCGTCGCTGTTCAGCGAGGAACTCGGCGCCGTCATCCAGGTGCGTCACAGCGACACCGACACGGTGCTCGAATGGCTGCGCCGCTCCGGGCTGGCCCACGTCAGCCATGTCATCGGCGCCCTGAACGATCGCGACCGGATTGCCTTCCGCCATGGCCAGCACGAGGTCCTCGGCGACAGCCGAGTCAATCTCCACCGGGAGTGGTCGGAGACCAGTTACCGGATGCAGGCCCTGCGCGACAATCCGGAGACCGCACGCGAGGAATACGATCGCCTGCTGGACGACGCGGATCCGGGACTCGGGGCCGTCCTGACCTTTGACATGGACGAACCGGTATGCGCCCCGCGGGTGCTGCGCGGCGCCCGGCCGCGCGTCGCGATCCTGCGCGAGCAGGGGGTCAACGGCCAGCAGGAGATGGCAGCGGCCTTCGATCGCGCCGGCTTTGCGGCCTTCGATGTCCACATGAGCGACCTGCTGAACGGCCGGTCTCGGCTCGCCGATTTCGACGGCATCGCCGCTTGTGGCGGATTCTCCTATGGCGACGTGCTCGGGGCCGGGGAGGGCTGGGCCAAGGCGATCCTGTTCAATCCCGCCGTGCGGGAGTCCTTCGAGGCATTTTTCGCGCGTCCCGACAGCTTCGGGCTCGGGGTCTGCAATGGCTGCCAGATGATGGCGAATCTTCGTGACCTGATCCCGGGCGCCGCGGCCTGGCCGCATTTCGTTCGTAACGCCTCCGAGCAGTTCGAGGCGCGCCTGTCCATGGTCGAGATACTGGATTCCCCGTCGTTGTTCCTCGATGGCATGGCCGGCTCCAGGATGCCGGTCGTCGTCTCCCATGGCGAGGGCAGGGCCGAGTCGCGGGGAGGCGGACAGGCGGTTGCGACGCTGCGCTATGTCGACAAGTACGGACGCCCCGCCGCGACCTATCCCGCCAACCCGAACGGATCGCCCGGCGGTCTCACCGGGTTCACGACCGGCGACGGCCGCTTCACGATCATGATGCCGCACCCGGAACGGGTGTTTCGCAGCGTGCAGCTTTCCTGGCGACCGGCGGCCTGGGGCGAGGACAGCCCCTGGATGCGCATGTTCCGTAACGCGCGGCGCTGGGTCGGCTAGCGGGCGGTTCGGTGCGCGATGCAACTGACGGCGTGTCGGTACAGTTTGCTATACTGTGCGCTATGACATGGAATCGTCTCAAATTTCCTGCATGCGCCGCGTTCTGTGCGCCACTCGCCCTGGCGATCGCCCTGGCGATCGCAGTAGGTGCACGGGGCACGGTCCAGCAGGCACCTGCCGGCGCAATCGCAGAAGCGACGCACCTCGCCCGGATATCTCTGTCACCGCAGCTCCAGCCGGCGCGTTTCAGCAATGCCAGCGAACTCGAGCGCCTGTTCGACGCGCTCGGCTATACCTGGCCACCGGCGCCCGGACCCACGGTGCCGCGCGTCGCGGTCGATTACCTGCCCGACGATTTCGCGTGGCCGATCGATCTCCAGGATAAAAAGGACATGTTTTTCAAGATCCTGCTGCCGATGGCGCTGGCCGAGAACCAGCGCGTGCTGCGCCAGCGCGAGCGCCTGACGGCGGCGATCGCAGCGGTCCAACACGAATCGCACGCAGCGCTCCCGGCGGATCACGATGCCTGGCGCACGCTCGAGGCGCTGGTGCAGGACTACCGGGTCGACGGCGATCCCGCCGATCCGTCGGTCCAGCAGGCCCTGCTGGACCGCATCGACGCGATCCCGGTCGCCCTCATCCTCGCCCAGGCGGCGAACGAGAGCGGCTGGGGCGATTCGCGCTTCGCTCGGGAAGGCAACAACCTGTTCGGGCTCTGGACCTATCTGCCGGAAAACGGCATCGTACCCGCCGACAGACCCGACGGGGAGACCTACCTGGTTCGCCGCTACAGCACGCTGCAAGCCTCGGTGCGCTCCTATATCCTGAACCTGAATATCGGACATGCCTACGACGAGCTGCGCGCGGCGCGCGCGAAGATGCGTGCACGCGGCGATTCGCACGATGCGCTGGCGCTCGCGGCGGGCCTCGAGCGCTATTCCATCCGCGGCGAGGAGTATGTCGAAGAGATCCGCGCGATCATCCGGTTCAACGACCTCGGCCGGCTCGCACGGGCCGATCTGCGCGACACGGCGGCGGCCGTCGCGTTCGCGCCGCCGGCCCGCGGTATCAATCTGCAGGTTGCCGCAACCAGGGTTGACTGAACCAGTAGAACCGGCCGGCCTCGGACGACGGGGCAGTGCAGTTGTACCGGCTGCGTCCGACCGGCAGCGGTTCCGGCGAACGGGTCGTGAATACCCGGGGTTCCCCTGAGACCGCCTCGACTTCGATCCTGCCCACCCCGCTCGCGAAACAGGCCAGTTCGGACAGCCGCGCGTCGCTCTCGGCGACCCGGAAGGTCAGGCGCGGCGCCTGCGACGCATCGGTCACGACAGGATCCCAGGGTTCGTATTCGATGACCGGCAGCGCACGGCTTGCAGCCCTGAGGCGAAACTCGTCGATGCCGGCATAGGCCTCGGCCATCGGGAACCGCGGCAGCGCGCGCCGGTCGGAGCGCGCGCCGATCGCGCCGGAATGCTGTCCGAACGCGGTGTAGCCGAGGTCCCGGACGAGGTCGGCGAGCGCGCGATCGTATTCGCCGAACGGGTAGGCGAACAGCATCGGCGCCGCGCCGAGTTCCTCATGCAGTCGCAGTTGGGCGCGCTCGATATCGCCGCTCACGCGTTCACGCCATGCGACGCCGCTTTCCCCGGCACGGCGCCTGACCAGGGAGTCATGAGTCGCCGAGTGATTCGCGAAGGTCACCCCCGCATCGTGCATTTCGCGCACCTGCCTCCAGTTCATATAGGCAGCCACCCCCTGGTCGACCGAATCAGTCGCAATGAAGACGGTGAACGGCCAGCCGCGCGCCCGCAGTCGCGGCCAGGCCTCGGTATAGACCGACAGGTAGGCATCGTCGATCGTGATCGCGATGGCGCGGTCGGGCAGGGCTTCGCCGGCAATCAGGCGCTCGACGATCCAAGCGAGCGGACGCACCGTGTACCCGCCCTGTTCCAGGTGATGGAGGTGCGCTTCGAACTGGTCGAGCCTGACAGTGGTGCTCGGGAACGCGGCCTCACCGAAGCGGTGGTACATGAAGGCGACGGCGTCGGCGGCGCAGGCCTGCGCACTGTAGGTAAACGGCGACAGCAGCAGCACCGCCGCGAGCACACGGCAGCTCAACGATCTCATTGAATGCTCCGGGGATTCTGGCTTGTCACGGGATGTCCGCCGCACCACGAGAAATTTCGTGGCACACAGCCATGGTCGTTTGTTACCATAACACCACTCAAAATCAACGGCAAAAGGCGGTTCTCAATGAGTATCACGAAATTCGGGATGACTGTGGGGCTGGTACTGGCGCTTGTCGCCGGCTGGCCGGCGCTCGCCGCGGCACCAGCCGCTTCGCTCGGGAGCGACAAGGAAAAATTCAGTTACACCGTCGGATTCCAGATCGGTCAGAGCCTGATGGAGGACGGTCTCGATATCGACGTCAATGCGCTGAGCCAGGCGATCCGCGATGTCGTCTCAGGCACCCCGCCGCGTCTGTCGATGGATGAGATGCAGACCGCGGTGCAGTCGTTCCAGATGCAGCAGATGGAGGCGCGCGAGGCCGACGCCAAGGATAACCTGCGCACGGGTCAGGCGTTTCTCGCGGACAACCGCACCAAGCCCGGTGTCGTCGAGACCGAGAGCGGACTGCAGTACCAGGTCGTCGAGGATGGCGGCGGCAAGCAACCCGCAGAAACCGACACCGTCGTCGTCAATTATCGCGGCACGCTGATCGACGGCACGGAATTCGACAGCTCCTTCCGGCGCGGCGAGCCGGTCACCTTCCCGGTCAATGCCGTGATCCCCGGCTGGCAGGAGGCCCTGAAACTGATGAAGGTGGGCGCCAAATGGAAGGTCTTCATCCCGGCGGACCTGGCCTATGGCGAGCGCGGTGCAGGCCAGAACATCGGTCCCAACGAGACCCTGGTGTTCGACATCGAACTGATCGGGATCGAATAGACGGTTTCCGATTAGACAGTTTCAGGGCATTGCCAGCGGCAACGGACCGCTTTTCGGCTCGTTTCTGCGCACCCGGTTGCGGCCGTCGGCCTTCGCGGTATACATCGCGCGGTCGGCGGCATCGACTAGTTCCGCGCCATCGCTGATATCCGGGCCCGTCGTCGCGACGCCGATACTGAGCGTCAGTCCGATTTGCTCGCCGTCTTCGACGCCGATCTGCTCGCGCGCAATCTTCTTGCGCAAGCGTTCCGCGAGTATCATCGCGTCCTCGTCCGGCGTCTCCGGCAGCAGCAAGGCCAGCTCGTCCCCGCCGTAGCGCGCGATCACGTCGCCCTTGCGGCTGATCCCGTTGATCATGGTCGCGACCAGCCGCAGCGCCTGGTCGCCGGCGCGATGGCCGAGGTTGTCGTTGATCTCCTTGAACTTGTCGAGGTCGATCAGCAGCAGCGACAGGGGATGTTCATAGCGCAGGGCGCGGTGCATCTCTTCCTCGAGCAGGCGGTCGAATTCACGACGGTTATATAGGTTTGTCAGGCTGTCGCGGATCGCGAGCTCCTCGAGTTCGATCTGGTCCTGTTCCAGCCGCTCGGCCATCTGATTGATGCCGTGGGCGAGGTCGCCGAGCTCGTTGCGGGTTCCGACCTCGATGCGATGGGAGAGCTCGCCATCGCCGTAGCGACGGATCCCGTCCCCGAGCAGCCGCAAGGGACGAAGGACATGATGGGCCATCGTGAAGCTCGCGACCGCGAAGATCAGCAGTCCCCCGGCAAAACAAACGAACATGATCCAGCCCATGAGTTCGTGGCGAGCGGCGATCTTTTTCTGGTAATGCTCGATGTGCGCGATCCGCACATTGTGCGCCTCGTACATCATGTTGGTCGCTGCCGTGATGTGATTCTGGAACATGTCGCTGGCCCGGATCTGGTCTTCACCGTCCATCGGCGACTGGTTTGTGATCATGAAGATCGCGCGCCCGACGTTGACCGCAGCCAGCCATTCATACCGTGTGTTCGCGAGGAGCCGTTTCTGTTCGGCGGTCACGGACGGCAGTTCGACGACGTCGGCGAAGGCCTGTTCGACCTCCTCGATCCGTTGTTCGAACAGCCCGGATTCATCCAGGTTGCCCCAGGCGAGGTAGCGATAGATCGGTTCGACGCTGGCCAGCGTGACGTCCCGCAGGAACACGAGCCGGCGGATCTCCATGAATTCGCGTTCCGCGAGGGTGTCGTAGTTGTCGATCGTCGATTTCAGCGTGAGCCAGGACGTGACGAGCAGAAACACGATCAGCAGCAGCATCCCGGTCAGATACAAGGAGAAATGTCCGCTCAGCGAGAGCGTCGTGTTACGTATGGTTTTCACCATCTAGTTGATTCCGCGACAATAAACTGCGATCGCCGGGCGGGCGCCTGTGACAGGATATCGGTCCCGGAGGGGGAAAACTTAGCCGGATCCCGGCGACCTCAGGCGCGGGGGCGCGGGGGAGGGGTCAGGCGCCGAGCAGCGAGACCTGGTAGCCGACGAGTCCGAGGTACATCGCCAGGATCCCGTAAAGTACATGTCCGCCGCGCAGCCCGAAGAAGCGGAAATGGCGATGCGCGACGATGAACAGCACGCAAACCGCAGTGATCGCGAGCTTGGCGCCGACGAACAGCGTGATATCGGTCCGGATCAGTATGTCCATCACCGGGTTGATCTCGATTGCGCCGCGCTGGAGCAGCAGCAGCGTGAACAGGCAGTCGACGCAGGACAGGATCAGGATCGCGATCGCGGGGACCGCGGCAACGGGGCGGACGACATCGGCATACTGACCGCTGCCGTACCCGCCGGCGCGACGCGGCGCATCGCGCCGGCCGCGGTACAGGCTGCAAAGCAGGGTGCGCAAGGTCTGCTGCCGGCGCTCGGTGGTGACGCGTCTGTCCGCGAGGGCAACGGCGTCTGTCTGTGCCTGCGGCAGGGGCATGCGCTGGACTCCTCGGGTGGGCCTGATACCGCTCCGGTGTACCGGAACAGATGAATGCCTATTATAATGCCAGACTTTTGCCCGATTGCAGAATACCCGTCATGTCACTGAACCCGGAATCGGAAGAGCACACGTCTGAACTCCAGTCAGACGTGTGCTCTTC
>CAZJKV010000092.1:0-7648 GCA_964546765.1 uncultured Chromatiales bacterium | reverse complement strand
CCGACGAGGATCGCGCGCGTGCAGGTGCTCTCCCTGATTGCCTGGCGCACCGCGCTGAATACCTCAGTCAGGGCCTCGCGCTCGTCGACCGCTCCGCGAAACGGATGCCAGGGGTCCTCGATACCGTTGAAGGCCAGCGCCTTCGGATCGAGATTCGCACCGTCGAAGGGCAGTACATGATGCGCGATTGTCTCCAGGCGGCGTAGCCGCCGCTCCTCGTCGAAGCCGACCAGCACCGCCGCGATCTCGAGCAGCGCATCGCTGCGGTGGTCGAAGCCGCCGGTCTCGACATCGACGACGACCGGGAGAAAGCCGCGAAAGCGCGCGGCCATCACTGAAGCATTCATTGCAGTTATCTCAGTCTTCGCGGAAGGGGCGAGGGTCTATCCCGAGCTTGCGCATCTTCGAGCGCAGGGTGTGGGGGTTCAGTCCCAGTATACGGGCCGCACCCCGCGGTCCATCGACCTTGCCGCGCGCTCTCGTCAGTACTGCGCGGATATGCCTGTCTATGGCCTGGTCGAGCGTCATGAAATTTCTGCCGCCCCCCGATACCGGCGCCTCGCGTCGCACCGGACCACCCTGACCCAGCGCGGTGGCCACTTCCAACCGATCGCCTTCGCCGAGTATCGCTGCACGCTCGATCACCGACGAGAATTCCCGCACGTTGCCGGGCCAATGATAGCCCTGGAGAAGCTCGATATCTCCGGTGGTCGGCAGGCACAGGTGGAGGCCGAGTCTGATCGATGCCTTGCGCGCGAAGTGGCACGCGAGTTCCGGAACATCCTCGACGCGTTCGCGTAGCGGCGGGATCAGTATCGGAAACACTGCGATACGGTACCACAGGTCTTCGCGGAATGCGCCCTGCTGTACCATCGATGCAAGGTCGCGATGCGTCGCCGCGATCACGCGCACGTCGACCTCGATCGCCTGTTCGCCGCCGACTCGTATGATGATGCCGTCCTGCAGGACGCGCAGCAGGCGAACCTGCACCGCGGGAGGCAACTCGCCGATCTCGTCAAGAAACAGCGAGCCGCCGTCGGCCTGCTCGAACCAGCCTTTGCGGCGCGCGGCGGCGCCGGTAAAGCTGCCCTTCTCATGACCGAACAGTTCCGAGTCGATCAGTTCCGGCGGCAGGGCGCCGCAGTTGACGCGAACGAACGGGGCGTCCGCGCGCGGCGAGCGGTCGTGGATCGCACGCGCGATGACCTCCTTGCCGGAGCCGGTCTCACCGAGCAGCAGCACCGAGCTGTCGGAGCGCGCGACCTGGTCGACCCGTGTCAGCACGCCTCGCAGGCCACCGGCCGCGCCGATGATCTCGTCACTGATGCGATCGCGGCCGAGTCGACTCAGCAGCGACTGGCGGTCGGCCTCGGCCGCGGCGCGCAGTTGTTCGAGTTCGCGCAGACGACCATCGTTCTCGAGCGCGACCGTCAGGGGTTCCAGCAGCCCCGCCAGCAGGGCCGCATGTCTTGAGTGATACGCGCCTGGTTCCGCGATCAGGACCACGATCCCTTCAGGTCGTGCCGTACGGTCTTTCAGCACCCCGATCAGTGCATCGCCGGCCTCATACAGATCGCGCAGCGGGATCAGTGCCTCCGGCCAGGGTGCCTGCCGTGGCTGTGCGGATACCTGCGTCTTTTCACACCAGTCGATCAGCCTTTCGAACCGCCCCCGCGTGAGAGCGATACGGCGCCCATGCATCGGCGTACTACCGTCGAGGCGGCAGGCCGCGATGGTTTCGAGGTCGGAGCGCGCCGGATCCGGGCGCAGAACCTCGATGGCCCGTAGCGGCAGGGCGGGGCTCAGGATGCCGGCGAGGGTCTCGATCGCCCCGGGGAGGTCGATGTGTCGTCCCACCTCGCGCCATGCGTCCAGCAATAATGGATCGGTCTTGCTCATGATTCGTTAAATATAATCAAAATATAAATTATTTAACAGATATCATTTAAATATAAATATTTATGGACAGGGTTACCGTGTCGGTAGTTTGTTAATAATTCATTATAAACAAATATTTAATATGTCTTATCGGTACTTGGCACGAAACATGGAATAGACACATTGCATCATGTCGGCAAGGTCAGGGATGCGCAGCCACGGACGGCATGCCGGCATGGGCTCCCGAGAGTGACAGAGGAAGTACGAAATGGAACCGAAGCACCTGGACAGGCCCATCCAAGACGCCGAAGAGGCCATCGTCTATCTGCGCGATGCGCTGAAGACGATCCGCTTTGAATCGGTGGAATTCATCATCCATGAAGGCCGTGTACTGCAGATTGATCGCAAGGAAAAGCTGCGCGTCGATCCGCTTGCTGCCAGTCACAAGCGACAGGGCGGGGATCGATGAGCATGCGGTGTATTGATTGTTGACAGCCTCTCCCTTTGTGCCGACCGGACGACCGGAGGTTTCTTTTCTTTATCCCATAAACAAACACACGACGATCCGACCGGACCACCGAAGGCATACGTGTTCACCACAGGAGCAGGAATGATGAGTCTCACGAACCGGAGATTGTCGCTTGCCGTCGGCATCGCAGGCGTCCTCACGGCCAATGGTCTACCCGCGGTCGCGTTGGCCGATGGTCCCACCTTGTACGGTCAGGTGCATCTGTCACTCGATCACCTCGATAACGGCGATGACAGCGCATTAAATCTTTCAAGCAACCGCAGTCGGCTCGGTGTCAAGGGCGATATCAAGATAGACGAGAGTCTGACAGGTATCTATCAGATCGAGTCAGAACTCCGTGCCGACAGCGCCAATACCGGCACCCTGGCCTCGCGTAACACCTTCGTCGGTTTGAAGGGCGGCTTCGGTACCGTGCGCGCCGGGCGATTTGATACGCCAGTGAAGCTGATCGGGCGGCAGGTCGAATTGTTCGGAAACCAGGTCGGCGACTTCCGTAATCTGACACGGGCACGTGTCAGCGGTGCCACCTACGCCGACGAGCGCGTCAATAACTCCATCGGCTGGGACTCAGCTGATTTTTCGGGGTTCGGCGCTTCCGCCCAGTATTCCACTAACATCGATGATGCTGCCACCAACAATGACAATGACTTGTTCAGCGTAGGACTGAGTTACAAGATTAATTCTTTGTTCGTCGCTGCGGGTTTCGAGCAGACGGGCACTACGACTGTGGGCGAGGACGACCCCGCCGTATTACGCGTGGCCGGCTACTACGACCTTGATGCCTTGCGTATCACCGCTTTGTGGCAGACGTTTTCCGGCCCGGCAACCGCAAGCGACCAGGATGTCTACGGTCTGGGACTGCGCTACCACACTGGCGATTGGGCCTTCAAGGGACAGGCCTATCAGTTGAGCGCGGATGCAGACAACGCGGATGCGACCCTGCTGGCACTCGGCCTTGAGTATGCGTTGTCGAAACCGCTCACGATCTATTTCGATTACGCGACGCTGGACAATGATGACAACAGCTCGAGAACCCCCTACCGCGAAGGTCGCGGTGACAACCTCTTAATCGCCGCGAACGGCGAGAAGGCGAGCGCCGTTTCCTTCGGCACAATCTATCGATTCTGAGTCACTGATTACAGGAGCAAATGAATATGAAGACGATCGTTTCACTGTTGATAGGGTTCGCATTGACGCTTGGCATTGCCACGGGCGTCCATGCCGCGGGCACGGCCCGGAGCGTTGATCTCCTCAACGTCTCCTACGATCCCACTCGCGAGCTGTATCGAGAGTTCAATGAGGCATTCGCGAAGCACTGGCAAGAGACGGCCGGCCAGCGTGTGAACATCCGTCAGTCCCATGGCGGATCCGGCAGCCAGGCGCGCGCCGTCATCGACGGCCTGGACGCCGATGTCGTGACGCTGGCGTTGGCGGCGGATATCACAGCCATCGCTGAGCGGTCGGGACGCGTGCCCGCGGACTGGCAGGGGCGGCTGCCGAACAACAGCGCCCCGTACGCATCGACGCTGGCATTCCTGGTGCGCAAGGGTAACCCCAAGAACATCCGCACCTGGTCAGACCTCGCGCGCGAAGGTGTCGAGGTGATCTCCCCCAACCCGAAGACATCCGGCGTGGCGCGCTGGAACTATCTCGCCATGTGGGGCTACGCACTGCGCGAAGAACTGGGGGAGGACTTCATCCAGAAGATTGGCGATCCGGCGCAGGCCGACGCCGTGGCCCGGGCGCAGAAGCAGGCGGAGGCATTCGTCGGCCGCATCTATCGCAACGTTCCGGTACTCGACCAGGCTGCGCGCGGGGCGACCAATACCTTCATTCAGCGGCGTATCGGCGATGTCCTCATCAACTGGGAGAACGAGATCCTGCTGGGCGCTCGCGAGATCGACGAGGCCGGGCTTGAGCTGGTGGTGCCGCCGGTGTCGATACTGGCCGAGCCGGTGGTCGCAGTAGTCGAGGAGAACGCCCGGCGCAAGGGCACTGAGGACGTCGCGCGCGCCTACCTGGAGTACCTGTACTCGGACGTCGGCCAGGACATCGCCGGGCGCAACTACTACCGCCCGGCCAATCCCGAATTTCTCGCCAAGTACGCCAACCAGTTCCCTGAGATCAATATGTTCACCATCGACGAGGTCTTCGGCGGGTGGCCCGCGGCGAACAAGGCCCACTTCGAGGATGGCGCCAGTTTCGATCGCATCTATGCCCCGGACGGGCGGCGCTGAACCGCCATGGCGTCCCTTGTACTGAAGGCATCGCATCTGCCTCTGGTGGCCCGACCCTCCGTCATACCCGGCTTCGGGTTGACGATGGGCTTTACCGTCGCCTACCTTGGCGTGCTGGTTCTGCTGCCCTTTGCCGCGCTGGCATTCAAGGCAGCGGAGCTGAGCCTGGCAGAGTTCTGGGCAATCGCCACCACGCCGCGGGCAGTGGCGAGCTACCAGCTCTCGTTCGTGGCGTCGGCCATCGCCGCCGGGCTCAACATGGTCTTCGGGCTCCTCACTGCGTGGGTGCTGGTGCGCTACGAGTTTCCGGGCAAGCGTCTCATCGATGCGCTGGTGGACCTGCCCTTCGCGTTGCCCACCGCGGTGGCGGGTATTGCTTTGACCGGGATCTACGCCACTACCGGTTGGGTCGGCCAGTACTTCGAGCCGTTTGGCATCCGGATCGCCTATACACAGATCGGCATCGTGGTGGCGCTGACCTTCATCGGCCTGCCCTTCGTGGTGCGCTCGGTGCAGCCGGTACTCGCCGATTTCGAGCCGGAGGTGGAGGAGGCGGCGGCGACGCTCGGCGCCGGCCGGGTGACCACCTTCACGCGCGTGGTGCTGCCCGCCGTGCTGCCCGCGCTGCTGTCCGGCGTGGCCCTCGCCTTTGCGCGTGCGGTGGGCGAGTTCGGATCGATCATATTCATCGCCGGCAACATCCCCTTTCAGACCGAGATCACGCCGCTGCTTATTTTCATCCAGCTTGAGCAATACAACTTCGCGGCGGCGGCGGTACTGGGTAGTGTCATGCTTATGTTTGCATTCGTCATGCTGCTGGTCATCAATGGATTGCAGCTGTGGGCGAGTTCGCGCGGAGGGCGGCACTGATGGGCGCGCAGCAGAATCGGCGGGTGGCGCTCCGCGACCCGGCCTGGATGCGCTTCACCGCCATAGGCGTGATGCTGGCCTTCATCAGCCTGTTGCTGGTGTTGCCGTTGGTCGCCGTGTTCTACGAGGCCTTCCGCCAGGGGTTGGCGGTGTACTGGGCCTCGATCACCGAGCCGGATGCGCTGTCGGCCATCCGGCTGACACTCCTGGTGGTAGCCTTCGCGGTCCCCGCGAACATCGTCTTCGGGCTCGCCGCGGCCTGGGTGATCACCAAGTTCCAGTTCCGTGGCAAACAGGTGTTGATTTCGTTGATCGACATGCCCTTCGCGGTCTCCCCCGTCGTCGCCGGCCTGATCTACATCCTGTTGTGGGGCAGCGGTGGCTGGTTCGGTCCGTTGTTGTCCGAGTACGACGTCCGTGTGATCTACGCGGTTCCCGGGATTATCCTGGTGGTGACCTTCGGGACCTTCCCTTTCGTCGCGCGTGAGTTGATCCCCCACATGCAGGCGCTGAGCAACGATAACGAGGAGGCGGCGCTGACGCTGGGCGCCAGCGGCCTGCAGACCTTCTTCCGCGTGACGTTGCCGGCGGTGAAATGGTCACTGCTATATGGCGTGATCCTTTGCAACGCGCGCGCGATGGGTGAATTCGGCGCGGTGGCGGTGGTGTCCGGCCGCATCCGCGGTGAGACCAACACCATGCCTCTACACATCGAGGTGCTTTACAACGAGTACCAGCTCGGTGCCGCCTTCGCAGTGGCCTCGCTGCTCGCGGGGCTGGCGCTGGTGACACTGGTGGTCAAGAGCGTCGTCGAATGGCGGGCCGAACGTGACCTCAAACGCGCCGCGCAAAGCGGTGCCCGGCAAATACAGGAGCAGCTTGTGTCATGAGCATATCCATCAGTTCCATCGTCAAGGACTTCGAGCAGTTCCGTGCGCTCAAGGGTGTATCGCTGGACGTCGCCAGCGGAGAGCTGGTGGCGCTGCTCGGCCCGTCGGGCTGCGGCAAGACGACACTGTTGCGCATCATCGCCGGCCTGGAGCAGTCCGACGAGGGCCAGATCGCCTTCTTCGGCCAGGACATGACCCACGTCCACGTCCGGCACCGGCGGGTGGGGTTCGTGTTTCAGCACTACGCACTGTTCAACAACATGACGGTGGCGAAGAACGTCGCCTTCGGGCTGTCGGTGCTGCCACGCCGCGAGCGTCCGCCGCGGGCGCAAATCGAGAAGCGCGTCGCTGAGCTGCTGCAACTGGTGCAACTCGACGGGCTGGGCGGCCGCTTTCCGGCGCAGCTCTCCGGTGGTCAGCGCCAGCGCGTCGCACTGGCGCGCGCACTGGCCGTAGAGCCGCGTGTGCTGCTGCTCGACGAGCCCTTCGGCGCGCTCGACGCCAAGGTGCGTAAGGACCTGCGTCGCTGGCTGCGCCGGCTGCACGAGGAGTTGCACATCACCACCGTGTTCGTCACCCACGACCAGGAAGAGGCGATGGAGGTGGCGGACCGTATCGTCGTGATGAACAAGGGCGAGATCGCCCAGGTCGGATCGGTGGACAGTCTCTACGAGCACCCGGAAAATCCCTTTGTGTTCGAGTTTCTGGGCAGCGCGAACGTCTTGCCGGTGACCGTCAAGGGACGTGAGGTCTCCCTGCCTGGCGGGGGGCGGCCATTGGTGACGGGGCACATCGCGCCGCAGGGCAGCGCGGTGCTATACGTGCGCCCCGCTGACCTGCGACTCGCAGACGATGACGATCCGGCGCTGGACGTGGTCATCGACGAAGTCGTCCGCACCGGGCCCCTGGTACGGGCCGAAGGGCGCACCGTGGCGGGGGATCTGCCGGTACATATCGAGATACCCCATCTTCACCATGACACGCAGTACATCACGCGAGGCGCACGGCGGCGTATGCGCCTGCTACAGTATTCGGTCTACGACCATGCCGTGCCGGCATCCCCGCCCACGGGTTACGATTCGATTGGCGTGGCGGCGAGCCGAAAGCGTACCGCACAGTCTTGAGAGGAGTTTATTATTGATTACGTCTGGCCAGAGTGAGGCCGATCAGGATCGCCCGCGGACCATCGGCCTTGGCGAGGCGTTCCAGGTCTGGCTGCGCATCGGCCTCCTGAGTTTCGGCGG
>CAZJKV010000091.1:0-7694 GCA_964546765.1 uncultured Chromatiales bacterium | reverse complement strand
GGCCGGCGCCGTCAGGGCTGCGCGCGGTGGCGGCGAGACCTCGATTTGCATGTCGATGCGGTCGAGCAGCGGTCCGGACAGCCGCGTGCGATAGCGCTGCACCTGTTCGGCGGTGCACTGGCAGCGTCCGTCCGGGCTGCCGTGCCAGCCGCACGGGCACGGGTTCATCGCCGCGACGAGCTGAAAGCGCGCCGGGAATTCCGCGCGCCGCCGCGCGCGCGAGATCATGATGCGACCGGATTCCAGCGGTTCCCTCAATACCTCGAGCACGCGCCGGTCGAACTCCGGCAGTTCGTCCAGGAACAGCACGCCGTTGTGCGCGAGCGAAACCTCGCCGGGCTGTGGCATACCGCCGCCGCCGACCAGCGCGATGCCGGAGCTGGTATGATGCGGCGCGCGGAACGGGCGCCGGCGCCAGTCGCGGAAATCGAAACCCGTGCCGCTGATCGACGCGACCGCCGCGGCCTCCAGCGCCTCCTGATCGGTCATCGGTGGCAGGATCCCCGGGAAGCGGCACGCGAGCGTCGTCTTCCCGGTGCCGGGCGGGCCAATCATCAACAGGTTGTGGCGTCCCGCGGCGGCGACCTCGAGCGCACGTTTGGCCTGGTGCTGGGCGCGGATATCGGCGATGTCGGCGCCGTCGTCCGGCGCCGCCGCGCAGGTCATGACAGGATCTGAGGGGGCAAGCAGCGCGCGCCCGTCTAGATGGGCGCAGACCTCGAGCAAGTGACGGGCGCCGAACACCGGCGCCCCGGCGACCAACGCGCCTTCGGCGGCGTTTTGCGCCGGCACGATCAGCATGCGTCCGGCCGCATGCGCCTGCAAGGCGGTCGGCAGCGTGCCACGCACCGGGCGCAGTTCCCCGGTCAGCGCGAGCTCGCCGATGAATTCGCAGTCGGGCAGGCGGTTCGCCGGCAGCTGACCCGAGGCGGCGAGGATGCCGAGCGCGATCGCGAGATCGTAACGCCCGCCCACCTTGGGCAGGTCAGCCGGCGCGAGGTTGACCGTGATCCGGCGCAACGGAAACTCCAGGCCGGCGTTCTGGATCGCAGCGCGCACCCGTTCCCGGCTTTCCTTGACCGCCGTTTCGGGCAGCCCGACGATCGCAAGGCTCGGCAGCCCGTTCGAGAGGTGCACCTCGACGGTCACCAGCGGTGCGTCAATACCGGACTGGGCGCGGCTGAATACAATGGCGAGTGACACGGCGATTCATCCCTGAATTCCTGTGTGTCGTCGGTCCTTCCCGGACCGTATGTCGGTAACGCCCGCGTGCGGGGCTAATCGTCGCGCGGCATCTCCTGTTCCTTCAGCAGGGCCTCGAGTTCACTGACCCGGGCCTCGAGATACTCGATCTTTTCGCGCGTCTTCGCGAGCACCGCCTGCTGGACCTCGAGTTCCTCGCGGGTCACCAGGTCGAACCGGGAGAAGGTACTGTTCAGCGACGCACGAAAATTCTTCTCGAGGTCGTGCTGCAGCGTCCGCGCGCCATCCGGGACCAGGTCCGCCAGACGCTTCGTCAGGTCTTCAATGATCTTCGGATCGATCATGTTCGCTCGCTTTCGTTGTCGGGAAAGGGTACGCGGCGCGCTGCCGTCCCTATCCATTCTAGTCGATCCCGCTGACGCAGACACCGTCCCATATCGGTGCGTGCGCCGATCCGGCACGATTATTTTGGTGCATCACGCCCCCTGGCCGCACCCCGAAAAATTATATATCTATATGTTTTAACAAGTAATTATTCCCATGGCATGGATGCTGCAATTCCCTGAGTGTCCGAGGTCCCGTCCGCACCCGGCGGGGCGTAATCATCCGAATACTTATTAGCAGGAGAGGAATTGTCATGAAGCTAGTCAGCGCGATTATCAAGCCGTTCAAACTCGATGACGTGCGCGAGGCCCTGTCCGAGATCGGCGTGCAGGGCATCACCGTGACGGAGGTCAAGGGTTTCGGCCGGCAGAAAGGCCATACCGAACTCTATCGCGGCGCCGAGTATGTCGTCGATTTTCTCCCCAAGGTCAAGATCGACATCGCCGTCGACGACTCCCTGACCGACCGGGTGATCGAGACGATCAGCAAGTCGGCCCAGACGGGCAAGATCGGTGACGGCAAGATCTTCGTATTCAGCCTGGAGCAGGCCGTACGCATTCGTACGGGCGAGACCGGCGTCGAAGCACTTTAATTACCAGTTTCGTATCCAGGAGGAATATAAAGTGGAATCAATCGCAGAACTCAGTTATGCGCTCGACACGTTCTATTTTCTGATCGCGGGCGCGTTCGTCATGTGGATGGCCGCGGGTTTCACGATGCTCGAGGCCGGCATGGTCCGGTCGAAGAACACCGTCGAGATCCTGACCAAGAACGTCGGCCTGTACTCGATCGCGTGCATCATGTACATGATTGTCGGTTACAACATCATGTACGGCGACGGCCTCAGCTCCCTGATACCGGGCATCAGCTTCCTGCTCGGCGAGGACAATACCGTCGCCGACGTGGTCGCAGGCGGCGAGGATGCGCCGTACTACTCGAATATGGCGGACTTCTTCTTCCAGGTCGTGTTCGTCGCGACCGCGATGTCGATCATCTCGGGCGCCGTTGCCGAGCGCATGAAACTGTGGGCCTTCTTCGGTTTCGCGGTGTTCATGACCGCGGTGATCTACCCGGTGCAGGGCTACTGGAGCTGGGGCGGCGGCTTCCTCAGTGAAATCGGCTATTCCGACTATGCCGGTTCCGGCATCGTGCACCTGGCCGGCGCGACCGCCGCGCTGGCTGCGGTGCTGCTGCTCGGCGCGCGCAAGGGGAAATACGGCCCGCAGGGTCAGATCCATCCTATCCCGGGCGCGAACATGCCGCTCGCGACGCTCGGCACCTTCATCCTGTGGCTGGGGTGGTTCGGTTTCAACGGTGGTTCCGAGCTGAAGGTATCCGATGTCGTGTCCGCGAACAACGTCGCGATGGTGTTCGCGAACACCAACCTCGCGGCCGCCGGCGGCGTCGTCGCGGCGCTGCTCGCAGCACGCCTGACCTTCGGCAAGGCCGATCTGACGATGGCGCTGAACGGCGCGCTTGCCGGCCTGGTGGCGATCACCGCGGATCCGCTGTCGCCGTCGCCGTTCCTCGCGATGATCATCGGCATGGTTGGCGGCATCGTCGTCGTCTACTCGATCGTGTTGCTCGACAAGCTGCGGATCGACGATCCGGTCGGTGCGATCTCGGTGCATGGCACGGTCGGTATCTGGGGTGTGCTCGCGGTTGTGATCTCGAATCCCGAGGCGACGCTGTTCGCGCAGCTGATCGGTATCGCATCGATCTTCGCCTGGGTTTTTGCCGCGAGCCTCGTGCTGTGGGCGATCCTGAAATACACGGTCGGGATCCGGGTCAGCGCGGAGCAGGAGTACGACGGTCTGGACGTCGTCGAGTGCGGCATCGAGGCCTATCCGGAATTCCCGCGGGCCAACGAACCGGCCTGAGAGGACTCTCCCCAGGGAAGATTATTGGCAGGCAGGGAAGCACGCGGCGGGCGCAGATGATGCGCCCGCCGTTTTTTTGGGCGGCGGTCAGAGGCTGGCGTGGGTGCCGTCGCAGTATGGACGGTCGCCGGTGTGCTTGCAGCCGCACAGCGCGACGGTTGTCGGCTTGTCGATCGTGAACTCGTGCGGCGTGAACCCGGTGCCCTTGTGAGAGCCGTCACAGAAGGGCTGGTTCGCGGAGCGTCCGCAGGCGCACCAGTGATAGGTGCCGGGTGCGAGATTCATCACATAAGGCGATTTCTGCGCGATGACGGGTTTTTCCGACATGGGACCTCCCCTATGATAATCGTTTGATTTATATGGTAATACTTGGCAAGGATGCATTATAGCACCGCCTGTCACCGCCGTCCCGGCGAATAAGGTCCGGACGCGCCGCGCCGATACTAATGGGTGACTTCGCACCATCATGAGCCAGAACCGATGACCAAGACCTTGTATGGCATGATCGTCCTGCTCGGGCTGCTGGCCTGCGGACCCGTCCAGGCGGCGGCGCTGTTCAAGTGGACGGACAAGGACGGCGTCGTCCACTTCAGCGACCAGCCCCATAGCGAACGGCAGGCCGAACGCATCACGATGCCGCGGAGCGGCACTCCGGCCGCACCTCCGCCGGCCACGCCGGACGTCGCCGACGATGCGGCAGAGACCGGTGAACAGGACGACGCACAGGCCCGGCACCAGCGCGAGATCCGTGCCGCGAACTGCGAGATCGCCCGCCGCACCCTCGAACACAACAGCAACATCGACCGCATGTTCCGCCTGGATGAATACGGGGAGCGCGTATTTCTGGGCGACGAGGAGCGGGAGGCGCTGCTCAAGCGCTCGCGCGACGACGTCGCGCACTGGTGCGACTGAGCGCCGCCGGGATCGTCAGTCCCCCTGTTCGAACCCGCTGAGGAAGAATTCCGGCTGTGCCATCACGGCGCGATGGATGGCCAGGTTGTAATATTGCGTCGGAAACGGCTTGCCGGCGATGTCCTGCTCGCGCAACTCCGTCAGCGGATTGCGTTTTCCGGCCAGCGTCGCGCTCCACCATCCCGACGGATAGACGCATTGCGGGAAATTGATCGTCAGCAGGCTTTCGAAGCCAGCCCCGCGCATCTCGCGCCGCATCGACCGGATGATCGACATATGAAGCAGCGGTGATTCGCTCTGCTGGACAAGGATGCCGTCCGGCCTCAGGCAGGCAAGACAGTCTTCATAAAAAGGTTTGCGAAACAGGCCTTCCGCGGGGCCGACCGGGTCGGTGCTGTCGACGATGATCACGTCGAGGCTGCCGGGCGCACTGTCCTTCACCCAGCGGATCCCGTCATCGAACACGAGTCTCGCGCGCGGGTCGTCGTTCGCGGCGCACAGCTCGGGAAACCAGCGCTCCGACACCCGGGTCACGCGCTCGTCTATCTCGACCTGGGTCGCGCTCCGCACCGAATCGTGGCGCAGCACCTCCTGCAGTGTGCCGCAATCACCGCCGCCGATGATCAGCACATCCCGGGGGTCGGGATGCGAGAACAGCGCGGGATGCGACATCATTTCGTGATAAAGGAAGTTGTCGCGCTGGCTCAGCATCACGCACCCGTCGATGACCAGCAGATTGCCGAAGTGGCTGGTTCCGTAGACCTCGATCTTCTGGTACGGGGTCTGTTCCTCATGCAGCTTCCCGCTGCTCTTCAGCGAAAAGGCGACGCCGCTCTCGCCTGCGATCTCGGTAAACCAGTCGTTGTCCAGCCTCATCGGTCTCCCCGGAAAGGTTTCAAAATGGTGAATGCGCGCCTATTATAGTCGGGGTTTGGTCGCGATGACAGCCGCGGGACAGCGCCTCGCCGCGAGGCGGCACTGCAACGGGGGAGACAGTGGCGGGATGAAAGCAGATTGGGATCTCGATCAGGCGCGCGCGACCTACAGCATCGCTCACTGGAGTAACGGATATTTCGACATCAACGCGCGCGGGCACCTCGAGGCCAGGCCCGGGGTCGATCCCGCGCGCGGTTCAATAGACCTCCACGAGCTCGCCGGCAGGATCCGGGAACAGGGCCTGTCGACGCCGGTATTGGTGCGCTTCGTCGATATACTGCACCATCGCATCGATGTGCTGCATCACGCCTTCGGCGACGCGATGTCGCAACTCGGGTATCGCGGCGAATATACGCCGGTCTACCCGATCAAGGTGAACCAGCAGCACAGTGTCGTCGAGGAGATCCTGCGGCATGGCGACGATCGCGTCGGACTCGAGGCCGGCAGCAAACCGGAGCTGATGGCGGTGCTCGGAGTATCCGGCACCGGCAACCGCATCGTCGTCTGCAACGGTTACAAGGACCGTGAATACATCCGCATGGCCTTGATCGGACGCCTGCTCGGCAGCCGGGTCTACATCGTCGTCGAGAAGCTGTCCGAACTCGACCTGGTCATCGAGGAATCACGCGCGCTCGGTATAGAGCCGCTGATCGGGATCCGCGTGCGACTGGCATCGATCGGCAAGGGCAAATGGCAGAACACCGGCGGCGAGAAGTCCAAGTTCGGGCTGCCGGCCCCCGATGTGCTGGAAACCGTGCGCCGCCTGGAGCAGGCCGGTATGACGACCTGCCTGCGCATGCTGCATTTCCACCTCGGCTCGCAGATCGCGAACATCCTCGACATCCAGCGCGGCATGCGCGAGGCGGCGCGCTATTACGCCGAGCTGCGCGCGATGGGCGCACCGGTCGACTGCTTCGACGTCGGCGGCGGGCTCGGTGTCGACTACGAGGGCACACGCTCGCGCAGCGCCTGCTCGATGAACTACAGTGTCGGGGAGTACGCGTACAACGTCGTGCATACGCTGTGGGAGATCTGCAAGGAGCACGATCTGCCTCATCCCGACATCGTCACGGAGTCGGGACGCGGAATGACCGCCCACCACGCCGTGCTGATCACCAATGTCATCGACACCGAGCATGTGCCGAACGGGGCGCCGGCGCCGGTCGGAGATGACGACCCCCAGGTGCTGAAAAACCTCCAGGCAGCGTTCGACGAGAGCGCGTCGGGATCGGTAGTCGAGGTCTATCACGACGCGGTACACTGGCTCGGGGCGGCCCAGGACATGTACACCCACGGCCTGTTGACGCTGGAACAGCGCGCCCGCGCAGAGCAGATCTACTACGTCACCTGCCGCCGCATCCATCCCCGACTGCAGGCCTCGTCGCGCGTCCATCGCGAGATCCTGGACGAACTGAACGAAAAGCTCGCCGACAAGTTTTTCTGCAACTTTTCGGTGTTCCAGTCCATCCCGGACGTCTGGGCGATCGACCAGATATTCCCGGTCGTGCCGCTGAACCGGCTCGACGAGCGCCCCGACTGCCGCGCGGTGATCCTCGATATCACCTGCGACTCCGACGGCCGTGTCGATCAGTATGTCGATCGCGAGGGCATCGAGTCGACCCTGCCGCTGCATGTCCCGATTCCGGGCGAACCGTACCTGATCGGTATCTTCATGGTCGGCGCCTACCAGGAAATCCTCGGCGACATGCATAACCTGTTCGGCGACACGCATTCGATCAACGTCGAGCTCGATGGCAGCGGCGGCTACCGGCTGAACACGCCGCAAATCGGGGACACCGTCGCCACGGTGCTGCGCTACGTTAATTTCGTGCCCGAGACGCTACTCGAACGCCTCAACGAGGCCGTCGCGTCGGGACGCCTCGATGAGCGCCGGCAGGCGATGTGCCGGGAGACATTCGAGGCGGGGATCACCGGCTACACCTATCTCGAGGACTAGGCGCCGATCCGGAGCAGCATGAACTGGATGTCGTTGCGATTGAGCCGGTTCCTGACCTGGGCAAGGTCGCGGATGCTGTTGTAGGGGCCGACGCGCACGCGATACCAGATGTCGTCGTCGCGAATGATCACGGTCTGGATCTTCGCCTCGATGCCGAGCAGCGCAAGGCGCGCCTTCAGGTTGTCGGCTTCGTCATGGCGGCGGAAGGAACCGACCTGCAGTATATAGGGTCCGTCAGGTCCTTTCGGCAGGGCCTGCATCGCTTCGTTCAGCTTCTCGTCCGTGATCTCGACCTCCATCTCCGGGAGCAGCGTGTAGAAATCGAAGCGTGGCGGCGCCTGCCCGGCGGCCGGTACCTCAGGCGCCGGCGCGGGTCTGGCCGGCGGCGCAGGGGCCTGTGCCGGCGTCGCGATTGCGACGAC
>CAZJKV010000090.1:0-7730 GCA_964546765.1 uncultured Chromatiales bacterium | reverse complement strand
AGGTACGCCTTCTCGGTGAACTGCTTCAGCGGGCGGCGTTCGATGCCTTCGTAGTCGATTTCTATCGTTTCATTCATCGTACAAGCCTCAGGATCGCATTATTCATGAACCGCACAAGCTATCAGCAGGGCCTTGGGCGGTCGGGTCTTTTCAGGAGCCTGCGAGACAGGATGTCTCGCCGGCAGCCCCCAGGGATGGGTTCATGGCGGTCCTGAAAAGACCCGACCGCCCAGGCCCTGATACCACGACAACCGCCTTCACGAAGATTGCGGACCTAGATTACCGGCTCCGCGAGGTCGCCCTTCTGTTCAAGCCAGCCGCGGCGGTCGCCAGCGCGGCGTTTCGCGAGCATCAGGTCCAGGATCTGCTCGGTTTCGTCGCCGTCCTCGATCGTCAGTTGCAGCAGGCGGCGCGTGTCCGGCGCCATCGTCGTCTCGCGCAACTGGATCGGATTCATCTCGCCCAGGCCCTTGAAACGCTGCACGTTGACCTTGCCCTTCTTGTGTTCTGCGGCGATACGGTCGAGCACGCCCTGCTTCTCCTCGTCGTCGAGCGCGTAATAGACGTCCTTGCCGAGATCGATGCGATACAGCGGAGGCATCGCGACATGGACGTGACCGGCGGCGACCAGCGTGCGGAAGTGGCGCATGAACAGTGCACACAGGAGTGTCGCGATATGGGCGCCGTCGGAATCCGCGTCGGCGAGGATCGCAATCTTGCCATAGCGCAGGCCGGAGAGATCGCTCGAGCCCGGCTCGACGCCGATCGCGACCGAGATGTCGTGCACCTCCTGCGAACCGAGCACCTCGGACGGCGACACCTCCCAGGTGTTCAGGATCTTGCCGCGCAGCGGCATCACGGCCTGGAACTGGCGGTCGCGTGCCTGCTTCGCCGAACCGCCCGCGGAATCGCCCTCGACCAGGAACAGCTCGGTCCGCGCCAGGTCCTGCAGCGTGCAGTCCGCAAGCTTGCCGGGCAGGGCCGGCCCCCTGGTCACCTGCTTGCGCACGACCTTGCGCGCGGCCCGCAGCCGGGTCTCGGCGCGCGAGATCGCGAGTTGCGCGATCTTCTCGCCGCTCTCGACATGCTGGTTCAGCCACAGCGCGAAGCTGTCCTTGACGACGCCGGAGACGAAGGTCGCGCATTCGCGCGAGGACAGCCGTTCCTTGACCTGGCCCGAGAACTGCGGATTGTCGAGCTTGACCGACAGGATATAGGCGCAGCGGTCCCAGACATCCTCGGGCGCGAGCCGGACGCCGCGCGGCAGCAGGTTGCGGAATTCGCAGAACTCGCGCACCGCGTCGGTCAGCCCGGTACGCAGGCCGTTGACATGCGTGCCGCCCTGGGTAGTCGGCACGAGATTGACATAGCTCTCGGTGACCAGGTCGGCGTCGTCCGGGTTCCACGCGACGGCCCAGTCGACCGCCTCGCTGTGGCCTTCCATGCTGCCGGAAAACGCCGGCTCGGGCAGCATCTCCGCGTCCCTGAGTTCGCTGCGAAGATAGTCCTGCAGACCACCCTCGTAATGCCATTCGAGCGACTCGCCGGTGTTTTCATCCTCGAATCTGACCCGCAGCCCCGGCGCGAGCACCGCCTTGGCGCGCATCAGGTGCTTCAGGCGCGACAGCGAGAACTTGTCGGTATCGAAATATTTCGGATCGGGCCAGAAACGCAGCCAGGTACCGGAATTCTTCTGGCCGACCTTGCCGGTGACCTCGAGCTTCGAGGCCGGCTCGCCGTTCGCGAACTTCATCCGGTATTCGCTGCCGCCGCGCCGGATGCGCACCTCGAGGCGCTTCGACAGCGCGTTGACGACCGAGACGCCGACCCCGTGCAGCCCGCCCGAAAAGCGGTAGTTCCCCTGTGAAAACTTGCCGCCGGCATGGAGGCGGGTCAGGATGACCTCGACCCCGGACACCTTTTCCCCGGGGTGGATATCGACCGGCATGCCGCGCCCGTCGTCCTCGACGCCGAGCGAACCGTCCTTGTACAGCGTGACGGTGATGTTGCGCGCATGCCCGGCGAGGACCTCGTCGACACTGTTATCGATGACCTCCTGGGCGAGGTGATTCGGCCTCGTGGTGTCGGTGTACATGCCGGGGCGCTTGCGCACCGGTTCAAGCCCCGTCAGCACCTCGATCGCGGCGGCGTCATACACCCTGCTCATGACTGCGACTGTCCCTCCATTGTCCTTCCCGTGTCTGTCCCATGGCCCGCCATAGCCCGAAGGCCGACCGAGTCTAACATGAAGACCGGACCAGGCAAGCGCGCCCGGGCCGAAGTCCCTGTTGCACCGGAGGATTCACGAATGCGCCGGGCCCGGAAAATACCGCAGCGCGGGCCGGATGTTATATACTGTCCCCGCTCCAGGCGACACTGATTACGCCAACGGAAGGTAGACGAGATTGGCAAAAAAACCCGCCCGCCCCGCAGAAGACACCCCTGATTTCGAGCAGGCCCTGACGGAGCTCGAGGCGATCGTCGAGCACATGGAACAGGGAGACACTACGCTCGAGGAATCCCTGAAGCAGTTCGAGCGCGGCATCGCGCTGACCCGCGCCTGCCAGCAGGCACTGAAGGCAGCGGAACAGAAAGTGGACATCCTGATCGAGGAAAATGGACAGAGCGACACCCGAAATTTCGCCGTCGACGACAAGGACTGACGCGCCCGCCTCACTCCCTGTATTCATGGAACTGTGCCGGCTCCAGGTCGAGCGCGCGCTCGACCACTGGCTGCCACCGGCCGAGACCCCGCCGGACCGCCTGCACGAGGCGATGCGTTATTCGGCGCTCGCCGGCGGAAAATACATCCGTCCGGTGCTCGTCTACGCGACCGGACGCACCTTCGGCACGGCGATCGGACAACTCGACGGACCGGCCTGCGCGGTCGAGCTGATCCATGCCTATTCGCTGATCCACGACGACCTGCCGGCGATGGACAACGACGACCTGCGGCGCGGCAAGCCCAGCTGCCATGTCGCCTTCGGCGAGGCGATCGCGATCCTCGCCGGCGACGCCTTGCAGGTCCTGGCCTTCCATATCCTGGCCAGCGACCCGGAGATCGCGGTCGCGCCGCAACACCGCCTGAAGATGATCGACACGCTGTCGATCGCCGGCAGCTCGATCGGCATGGCCGGCGGACAAGCGATCGATCTCGCGTCGGTCGGCAAGACGCTCGCGCTCGTCGACCTCGAGAACATGCACCTGCGCAAGACCGGCGCACTGATCCGCGCCAGCGTACTGCTCGGCGCGCTGGGCGCGGATATTCACGACGACGAAACCCTGCGCATCCTCGGCAATTACGCGCACTGCATCGGTCTCGCGTTCCAGATCCGCGACGACATCCTCGACGTCGAGGGCGATACCACGATCCTCGGCAAGACCCAGGGCGCGGATAGCCGGCACGACAAGCCGACCTATGTCAGCCTGCTCGGCCTGGACGGAGCCAAGGAGATGGCGATGCGCCTGCACGACGAGGCCGTCGACCACCTCGACCCGCTCGGAGAGCGCTCGGCGCTGTTACGGGCTATAGCGGCCTATATCGTGCACCGCATGCACTGAGAGGCGCCGGCCGGGACGCTTGCATCACCCCGCCGAACGCCGCATTATTTCAGATCGCACAAGGACTTTCCGCCCCGACATGGATACCACGCCCTACCCGCTGCTGGAGAACATCGACGACCCGCGCCGGCTCCGCGCCCTGCCCGAAAGCCTGCTCCAGGCCGTCGTCGACGAATTGCGCCGCTTCATCATCGAATCGGTGTCTAGGACCGGCGGCCACCTCTCATCCAGCCTCGGCACCGTCGAACTGACCGTGGCGCTGCACTATGTCTATGACACCCCGAACGACAAGCTGGTCTGGGACGTCGGCCACCAGGCCTACCCGCACAAGGTGCTGACCGGCCGCCGCAGGGCGATGGCGACGCTGCGCAGGAAGGGCGGGCTGTCGGGCTTCCTGAAGCGTGACGAGAGTCCGTACGACACCTTCGGCGCCGGGCATTCGAGCACCTCTATCAGCGCCGCGCTCGGCATGGCGATCGCGGCGCGCAGACGCGGCGAAGACTCGCGCAGCGTCGCGATCATCGGCGACGGTGCGATGACCGCCGGCATGGCCTACGAGGCACTGAACCACGCCGGCAACAGCGACGCCGACCTGCTGGTGATCCTTAACGACAACGAGATGTCGATTTCGCCGAACGTCGGCGGGATGTCGAACTACCTCGCGAAACTCCTGTCCGGCAAGTTCTACTCGACGGTGCGCGAGGGTAGCAAGAAGATGCTGAGCGCGGTGCCGCCGATGCGGGACCTCGCGCGCCGCGCCGAAGAGCATGTCAAGGGCATGGTCATGCCGGGCACGCTGTTCGAGGAATTCGGCTTCAACTACATCGGGCCGATCGACGGCCATGACATAGACACGCTGGTCACGACGCTGCAAAACCTCCGCTCGCTCGACGGCCCCCAGTTCCTGCACATCGTGACCCGCAAGGGCAAGGGCTACGCCCCGGCGGAACAGAATCCCTGCGGTTATCACGGCGTCGGCAAGTTCAACCCGGACGAGGGCATGTCGACGGCGATCCCTGCCGGCAGGCGGCCGACCTATTCCGAGGTGTTCGGGGAATGGCTTTGCGAGACCGCGGCCGCCGACCCGGCGCTGATTGCGATCACGCCCGCGATGTGCGAGGGATCCGGCATGGTCGAGTTCGCTCAGCGCTTCCCCGAGCGCTTCCACGACGTCGGCATCGCCGAACAGCACTGCGTGACGCTCGCAGCCGGCCTCGCGTGCGGCGGCATGAAACCGGTCGTGGCAATCTACTCGACCTTCCTCCAGCGCGCCTACGACCAGCTGATCCATGACGTCGCACTGCAGAACTTGCCGGTGATGTTCGCGATCGACCGCGCCGGGACCGTCGGGCCCGATGGCCCGACGCACGCCGGCAGCTTCGACCTCGGCTTTCTCCGCTGCATACCGAACCTCGTGATCATGGCCCCCGCCGACGAAGACGAGTGCTGGCGCATGCTGACAACCGCCTGGCGGCATCCGGGTCCGGCCGCGGTGCGTTATCCACGCGGCACCGGACCGGGCCGCGAGATCCGCCGCGACGCCGGTCCGTTGCCAGTCGGCCAGGCGGCCGTCCTGCGCAAGGGGCGGGGCGTTTCGATCCTCGCCTTCGGCAGTTGCGTGGCGGCGGCGCTCGAGGCCGGAGAGACGCTGAACGCGAGCGTCGTCAACATGCGCTTCGTCAAGCCGCTCGATCACAAGACCGTGCTGGCGCAGGCCGCGATGCACGATCTGCTGGTCACGGTCGAGGACAATGCCGTGATGGGCGGTGCCGGCAGCGCGGTCGGCGAGTGCCTGTCCGCCCATGGCGTCATGGTACCGATCGTGCACCTGGGCCTGCCGGATGCATTCGCCGGCCAGGGCAGCCGCGAGGAACTGCTCAACGAGGCCGGCCTCGACGCAAACGGCATCCTCGCGGCCATAGAGGCCAGGCACCCGGAGCTTTCTTGCCAAATCACCTCGATTGGCGTAAATTCCTAGCGGAATGGTCAGGTATTTATGAGACAGCCCCGCTATCGTCTGACCATCTCGACCGAGTTCGCGGCCGCCCACAGTCTGCGCGGCTACCCCGGCGACTGCAGCCGGCTGCACGGGCATAACTGGAAGGTGGACGTGGAGGTCGAGGCGACCGCCCTGAACGAACACGGCATGGGCATCGATTTCAAGTCCATCAGGCAGGCCGCACGCGCACTCGCGGGCGAACTGGACCACCGGAATCTCAACGACATCAAGCCGTTCGACAGGATCAACCCGACGGCGGAGAATATTGCGGCCTGGCTGTATCACGGGCTTTCCGAAACCCTGAACGTCGACACGGTACGGGTCACGGCGGTAACCCTGTGGGAGACCGGGACCGCGCGGGTCAGGTACAGCGAGGATGATCAGTCATGAGCCAAACCAGCGTCATCGCCGATGTCCAGAGCCACCCGGACACGCGCAAACTTGCAATCAACAAGGTCGGCATCAAGCATATCCGCCACCCGGTCCGGGTCAGGGACCGCAGCGGCGGCGACCAGCATACGATCGCGACCTTCAACATGTATGTGGACCTGCCGCACAACTTCAAGGGCACGCACATGTCGCGTTTCGTGGAACTGCTGAACGACCACGAACGCGAGATCACCGTCGCGTCGTTCAAGGACATCCTGAACCGGATGCGCAAGGTGCTGTCCGCCGAATGCGCCCATCTCGAGATGCGCTTTCCGTACTTCGTCAACAAGGCGGCGCCGGTGTCCGGCGTCAAGAGCCTGCTCGATTACGACGTCACCCTGATCGGCGAAGTCGGCGCGGACGAATCGCGCATGACGGTCAAGGTCGTCGTCCCGGTGACCAGCCTGTGCCCGTGCTCGAAGGAGATATCGGACTACGGCGCGCACAACCAGCGCTCCCACGTAACGATCACCGCATACACCAGGGGCTTCGTCTGGATCGAGGACCTGATCGACATCGTCGAGGAGGAGTCCTCGTGCGAAATCTACGGCCTGCTGAAGCGGCCGGACGAGAAATACGTCACCGAGCGCGCCTACGACAATCCGAAGTTCGTCGAGGACATGGTGCGCGATGTCGCCGCGCGCCTGAACCGCGACCCGCGTATCGAAGGCTATGTGCTCGAATCGGAAAACTTCGAGTCGATCCACAACCATTCCGCCTACGCGCTGATCAGGAAGGACAAGCGCTAGCCGGTCACCCACACCCCCAGCTGCAACACCCCCAATGCGTACACCCCCGCGACGACATCATCGAGCATGATCCCGAGGCCTCCGTGCACATGGCGGTCCAGCACGTGGATTGGCCAGGGCTTCCAGATATCGAACAGGCGGAACAGCACGAAGCCGGCGGCCATCCACATCCACCCGGCCGGCGCGGCGATCATCGCGACCAGGTAACCGACGACCTCGTCGAGCACGATCGCCGGGTGATCGTGCACCCCGAGCGCGCGCGCCGTGTAATCACAGGCCCACACGCCGGCCGCGAACATCAGCGCCAGCACGCCGAGATAGAATGCGAGCGGCAGGTCGTGCATCAGCCAGTAACAGGGGATCCCGAGCAGGGTCCCGAAGGTGCCGGGCGCCCACGGCGAGGCGCCGAGACCGAAGCCCAGCGATACGCAGTGCACCGGGTGTTTCAACATCCCGGGCGGCAACGGCGGCGATCTCATGCGCTTGCATCCCCGCCGCCGCGTTCGCCGCCGAAGTGGTCGAAGCCGGTGGATTCCGGACGCCAGCGCGACCCGTCCGCACGCAGACAGCGCAACCCCGACGCTGCCTCGATGACACCGATCTCGGTGCAAGCCACGCCCGCGACCGTGCCGAAGCCTCCCGCATCGGGTCCAGTTGTAAAGCACAGCTCATAATCGTCGCCGGCGGTCAGTGCGATCGTCGCGACGGCGTCGCGATCGAGGTCGCTTGCACAGCTGCGGAACGCGTCCGACAGCGGCAGCCGGTCAAGCCACAAGGTCGCGCCGACGCCGCTGGCCTCGAGGATATGACCGAGATCCGCGAGCAGGCCGTCTGAGACATCGATTGCCGCGTGCACCCGTCCGCGCAGTCGCAGGCCTTGCGCGATGCGCGGCAACGGCCGGTCCAGGCGCGCGCGCAAACGGGCCAGGACTTCGGGATCGCAATCGCGGCCGGCCCGCGAATGGGATCGGTGTGTCCCTGCTGCATGGCCT
>CAZJKV010000089.1:0-7746 GCA_964546765.1 uncultured Chromatiales bacterium | reverse complement strand
ATGGCAAGACGACGCTGGTCGACAAGCTGCTGCAGCAGTCCGGTACGCTGAAGTCGCGTGGCGTGATACAGGAACGAATCATGGATTCGAACGCGCTTGAAAAGGAGCGCGGTATCACGATCCTTGCGAAGAACACCGCGATTGACTGGGACGGCTATCACATCAGCATCGTCGACACCCCCGGGCACGCTGATTTCGGCGGCGAGGTCGAGCGCGTGCTGTCGATGGTCGACTCGGTGCTGCTGCTGGTCGACGCGGTCGACGGTCCGATGCCGCAGACGCGCTTCGTGACCCAGAAGGCGCTGTCGCGCGGGCTGCGCCCGATCGTCGTCATCAACAAGATCGACCGGCCCGGCGCGCGTCCTGAATGGGTGCTTAACCAGACCTTCGACCTGTTCGACCGGCTGAACGCCTCCAGCGAGCAACTCGATTTCCCGGTCGTCTATGCGTCGGCGCTGAACGGCTATGCCGGGCTCGACCCCGAGGTGCGCCAAGGCGACATGACGCCGCTGTTCCAGGTCATCGTCGACCGGGTTGCACCGCCCGACGTCGATCCCTCCGGGCCGCTGCAGCTCCAGGTCAGCTCGCTCGATTACAACAGCTATGTCGGCGTCATCGGCATCGGCCGCATCCAGCGCGGACACCTGAAGTCCAACACGCCGGTCACGGTCGTCGACCGCGACGGCGCGCGCCGCAACGCGCGCGTGCTGCAGGTCTTCGGTTTTCTCGGCCTGGAGCGCATGGAGGTGCCCGAGGCGCAGGCCGGCGATATCGTCGCGTTCACCGGCATTGAAGGGCTGCGCATCTCGGACACGCTGTGCGATCCGGCCGCGGTCGAGGCGCTCGTGCCGCTGACCGTCGACGAACCGACTGTCAGCATGACTTTCCAGGTCAACAACTCGCCCTTCGCCGGTCAGGACGGCAAGTTCGTGACCTCGCGCCAGATCCGCGAGCGTCTCGATCGTGAACTGATCCACAACGTCGCGCTGCGCGTCGAGGACACCGGCGACCCGGACCGTTTCAAGGTCTCGGGCCGCGGCGAGCTGCATCTGTCGATCCTGATCGAGAACATGCGCCGCGAAGGTTACGAGCTCGGCGTGTCTCGTCCCGAGGTCATCCTGCGCGACATCGACGGCGAGAAGCACGAGCCGTACGAGCAGTTGACCGTCGACATCGAGGAGCAGCATCAGGGCGGCGTCATGGAGAAGCTCGGGGAACGCGGCGCGGAGTTGCGCGACATGGTCCCGGACGGCAAGGGCAGGGTACGGCTCGACTACCTGATTCCGGCGCGCGGGCTGATCGGATTTCGCACCGAGTTCCTGACCGCGACCCAGGGCACCGGGTTGCTGTATCACGTCTTCGATCACTACGGCCCGCTCAAGACCGGCGCCTTCGGCCAGCGCATCAACGGCGTACTGATCGCGAACGGCCCCGGCAAGGCGCTGGCCTACGCGCTGTTCAACCTGCAGGAGCGCGGCCGCTTGTTCATCGGCCACGGTGAACAGGTCTACGAAGGCATGATCATCGGCATCCACTCGCGCGACAACGACCTGGTCGTCAATCCGCTGAAGGCCAAGCAGTTGACCAACATACGCGCCGCGGGCTCGGATGAAAACATCCTGCTGACGCCGCCGATCCGCATGTCACTGGAACAGGCGCTGGAATTCATCGACGACGACGAGCTGGTCGAGGTGACTCCGAACCATATCCGGCTGCGCAAGAAGGCGCTGAAGGAACACGAGCGCAAGCGCGCGTCACGCCTGGCCGGCTGAGCCCCCGTTCTCCCCGCCCTCATCCGGCGGTCGCCGTCCGGCACCGCCGGTGTCTTTCCTGCGCCTTCTTGTCCCGACGATGTCGAAGTTCAGGCCCGACAGCGGGTGGAAGCGGCTGACCCGGAAGATCAGGTCGCCGACGCTGACCGGCCTGACCGCGCGCATCTCCTTCAGACGCGGCAGGAACAGGGCCGCAACCCCGAGTCGAGCCAGCGTCGAGACCAGAAACACGCCGTAGAGCACGCTGAACCACTCATGCGTCTCCCCGAACAGGGTGATTTGCGCCGGCAGGTGCGTGCCCAGCCAGCCCCCGAGCAACGCTCCGCAGAAGATGCCGACGCTCGCGAGCACGTTGTGGAAGGCCATCAGGGACGCGCGCTTCGCGCCCGGGATCAGGTCGTAGAGGTAGTTCCCCGCGCTCAGCGAGAACCCCGCCCAGGCCAGTCCGCTCAGCGCCTGAACGAACAGCAGGTAGACGTAATTCGTCGACACCAGCCACAGCGCCGGCAGGATCGGGATGGTCAGGCCGGTCACGACCAGGATGAAGCGGTTGCCGAAGGCATCGCTGACACGGCCCCAGCGGTTCAGGGTCAGGAACTGGACCAGTACCGACATCGCGATCAGGATCGTGAACTCGAGATAGCTCAACTGCAGATCGCGCAGCATGTAGATCACGAAGAACGGTGCGGCGATATGCACGGCGAACTGCATGACCGCGAAGAACACCGAGAACCGCACGAACGGCGAACCCCGCAAGCGGTCCCGGATGCCGGCCCGGAACGGCGATTCCAGCGCCGCGGTGTGGCCAGGCGGGTCGTACATCTGCAATAGGTGCCAGACCGAGACCATGCGCGCCCCGGCGGCGATCGACAGTATCGTGAGGTAGCCCGCGACGGTCCACCCGTTTCGGTCGAACAGGTCCAGCGTGACGCCGGCGGAGACCAGCGCCAGAAACGAGGTGATGCTGCACAGACGGGTGCGATGGCCGAAGTAGCGTCCCCGGCGGCGTTCCGGGACGAGGTCTCCCATCAGGCTGCCCCATTGCGGCGCGGCGAGATTGGCCCCGCTGAAGTAGACGATCGCGCAGACCACCAGGATCGGGATCGCATGCTCCGGGAACAGTATCGGCAGCACCGCGAGCGGTATCAGAGTAAGGCCCTGCAGCGCGGCGCCGAACACGATGATGCCCTTGCGCCGGCCGCTCATCCGGCCGAGCCAGGAAGACAGTAGCTGCGCGAATGACGCGATCAGCGGCGGCAGCGTCGCGAGTATGCCGATCTGGGCCGTCGTCGCCTTCAGGAAGATCGCAAACGCCGCGAAATAGCTCTCGCCGCTGCCGATCATGACCGACCACGAGACCCCGTCCCGGATCGAGTGACGCAGCGACGCCTCGGCGCGGGGATCCCTGGAATATACGGCTGGCATCGCGGGCTATATGCGCCTCGCCGGCCGGTCTTGTCAAGCGGGGCATTGACGCGCCGCGCGACATTCTGTAAACATCAGGCGGAATTTTTACACTGTGATCATCGGCTGGGAGTCCCATGATTATCATTCCGACCTATCTCGACAAGAGCCCGATCCATGGTTTCGGTGTCTTCGCTTACGGCTTCATCCCGAAGGGCGCCAGGGTCTGGGAGTTCAATCCGCTGTTCGATATCTGCTTTACCGAAGAGGAGTTCAAAAAGTTGCCTGAATCGGTCAGGGAGGAGATCGAAGTACATCTCTACCAGCCCGAGGAGAGCGGCCTGCTCTATTACGAATCGACGATGGGCAAGTACATGAATCACTCGCGCGAACCGAACGTCGACTTCAGCGAGGTCGGCATTGGCTGGGCGACGCGCGATATCCATCCGGACGACGAGTTGACCTGCGACTATCGTCATTTCATGGCGGACGTTTCCCATATCGCGTACATCTGACACAATGAGCGCATAGTCCGCGGAAGCCGCTTCCGCCCCGTTATCTCCGGGTGTGCGTGAATCATGTTTCGATCGATCGAATACGGCCCGTCCGTGTCGAGGCAGGAGTTCAGGTCCCGCGAGCCGGAGATCTGGTCCGGCCTGCTCGAACGCCAGCGGGCGCTGCGAGACTCAGGCGTGTCCACGCTGATCATCCTGGCCGGTCCGGAGGGTGGCGGAAAGGGCGAGGTCGTCGACCGTTTCCACCGCTGGTTGGATACCCGCGGCGTCGAGACCCATGCCTTCTGGGCTGACAGCGATGAGGAACGCGAGCGTCCCCGGTTGTGGCGGTTCTGGCGCCGCCTCGCCCCGCGCGGCGCCGTCGCGATCATGTTCGGCGCGTGGTACTGGATGCCGCTGTATCAGCGCGTCCGGCGCGAGATCAGCGCCGCGGAGCTTGAGCGCGAGGCTGGCCGCATCGCGGCGCTCGAACGCATGCTGAGCCTGGACGGTATGCTGATCATCAAGTTGTGGCTGCATCTCGATCGTGACGCCTATATCAGACGCATGCGCAAGCGGCGTGAGGTCCACAGGCATGTCCGCGGCAGGGCCGCTGAGGGCAAGGGCAGCCGGCAGTTCGAGGCATTTCTGCAGGCCGCCGAGCGGATGATACGCATCACCGGGGAAGAGCCCTGCCCTTGGCACCTGGTCGATGCCGGCGACCGGTGGTCGCGTGACCTGCGCGCCGCCGGGATCGTGCTCGATGCGATGGAGCGCCGTCTCGCCATGACGCGGGAGGCGCGCACCGATGACGCGCCCGATATCGCGCCTGCGTCCGCCACCCGTCCCCGTGTGGCGCTCGACCGGCTCGATCTGACCATCGCGCTCGACAAGCCGGGATATCAGCGTGACCTGAAAAAGTGGCAGTCCCGCCTGTCCGGGCTCGCGTGGCGCGCCTGGGATGCCCGCATCCCCGCCGTCGCCGTCTTCGAGGGCTCGGACGCCGCCGGCAAGGGCGGCATCATCAAGCGCATGGTGACCGCGATGGATGCCCGGCTGTATCAGGTCGTTCCGGTCGGTCCCCCGAACGACGTCGAGCGTGCCCGGCACTACCTGTGGCGCTTCTGGCGGCGCCTGCCCCGTGCAGGCTTTCTGACGGTGTATGATCGATCCTGGTACGGCCGCGTCCTGGTCGAACGGGTCGAGGGGTTCGCGACCAGTGACGAATGGACGCGGGCCTATGACGAGATCAATGACTTCGAGCGTCAACTCGTCGATCATGGCGTCGTGCTGGCCAAGTTCTGGCTGCATATCAGCGCTGACGAACAGCTGAGGCGTTTTCGCGAACGGGAGCGGGCGCCCTGGAAGCAGCACAAGATCGGTGCTGACGACTGGCGCAACCGCGACCGGCGAGAGGATTACCACGATGCGGTCGAGGAGATGATCGAGCGCACCGGCGCCGGGGAATCACCATGGACGCTGATTGCCGCCGAGGACAAGCGGCATGCGCGCATCGCCGTATTGCGCTCCTGGTGCGAAAAACTGGAGACGGCACTTGATGACCATGCGCATTGACCGGGGCCGGCGCTGATGAAGCCGGTACCGGTTTCCGTCGTCTTGCTGTTCCTGGTCTGGCTGCCGATCCAGACAGTCGCGATTGCCGCATCCGGCGTGACTCCCGAGACCCGGAGTCCCGAGAGCTGGCGCCATCTCGAGATCCTGGTCGAGACGATCGAGGGGGTGCGGGCGGAGATGCGCGCATTGCGGCAGGAACTCCAGGCGGCCGACAGCGAGCGCGAGCAGGAGCGGCTCACGCACGAGATCGATCAGCGTTCGCTCGACCTCGAGTCGTTGCAGACGGCGCTCGAGTTGCTCGCGACCGAGAGCGTTGATCTCGGCTTGTTCGGCGTCAGGACCGAGACCGCCTTCGACTGGCGCGAGGAACTGCAGTCGGTCTTCGAGCCGATCCTGCTCGAGCTGCGCCGGCTGACCGAGCGGCCGCGCAAGCTCGAACGCCTGCGCAGCGAACAGGCCTACTATCAGGAGCGCGTCGAGGCCGCAGGGACGGCATTGCGAAACATCACTCGCAATCGCGAGAACGCCCCCTCGCCACAGCTGCGGGACGCGTTCGCGTCGCTGGAGCAGCGCTGGCAGCGCCGGTATCAGGATGTCAGCAACCGGCTCAACCTGATAGAGATCGAGATGCAACAGACGCTCGAGCCGTCCGGGACGCAGCAGGACCCGGTCGAGCGGCTGAAGGCACTGCTGTCGGGACGCGTCCTGAACCTGGTCATTGCAATCCTGGTCATGCTGTTCGTGTATCTCGCGATGCGAGCGCTCGCGCGCGTCTACGATCGCCAGGTCATGCGGCGGGCCCGCGAGCGCGGCGTGTTCGCGGCGCGTGTCGGCAACCTGCTGTTTTACCTGTTCACGACCATCATGGTGCTGCTATCCGGCATGGCCGTTTTCTATACTCGCGGCGACTGGCTATTGCTTGGCCTGTTGCTGATCCTCCTGGCGGGTGCTGCGATCGCCGCCCATCGTTCTTTACCGCGTTTTCTGACCGAGGCGCGCCTGATGCTGAACCTCGGCCCGGTGCGAGAGGGCGAACGAATCATCTATGAGGGCCTGCCGTGGCAGATCCGGCATCTCGGCATGTATGCGACGCTCGAGAATCCTCTGTTGCAGGGCGGCGTGCTTACCATGCCACTGCGGATGCTGGTCGATCACCTTTCGCGGCGTTCCGATCCCGATGAACCGTGGTTTCCCGCTCGTGTCGGCGACTGGGTGCTGCTCGGTGACGGCACCTTCGGCAAGGTCGCCGTCCAGACACCGGAGCGGGTGCAACTGCTGGTGCTCGGCAGTCCCAGGACCTATACCACCCGGGATTTCCTCAGCTACACGCCGCGCAACCTGTCGAACGGATTCACCCTGGTCGTCGAGTTCGGGCTCGACTACCGGCATCAGGCGGAGATCACGACGACGATCCGGGATCAGATGGGGCGGGACGTCGCGGACGGACTCGCCGGGAGCGAGGTCGCAGGGGAACTGATGCAGTTCAGCGTGGAGTTCTCGAAGGCCGCCGACTCGTCGCTGAACCTGCTGCTGATCGCGGGTTTTCGGGGCGAGGCGGCGGACCGATATTTCCGGCTCCAGCGCCTGATCCAGCGCCTCGCGGTAGAGGCATGCAACCGCCACGGCTGGGTCATCCCGTTCAATCAGCTGACCGTGCACATGGCGAGCGACGGCGGGGCCGATTGAGCGCGACGAGGACCATAGCGCCGATCGGCGTCGCGGAGCGGCTTCGCGTCGTCGAGGCGACACGGGGATGGGTGGCGCGGGCCGCGGAGATCTGGGCGCATCGCTTCGAGACGCCGCTGGTGCTGTTCGACCTGCGCGGTCGCGCGGCCGGCATGTACCGGGTCAGCGGGCGCCAGCGGGTGATCCGATACAATCCGTGGTTGTTCGCGAAGTATCCCGATGACAATCTGGCGATCACGGTGCCGCACGAGGTCGCGCATTACGTTACCGACTGCCTGCACGGGCTGCGCCGCGTCAGGCCACACGGAGCTGAGTGGCAGGCGGTGATGCGGGCCTTCGGCGTCGACCATCGCGGCGGGGTCGCGCATGACATGACCGGCATCCCGTCACGGCCGCAGGGACGCCATGCCTACTGCTGTGATTGCGGCGTTCATGAACTGTCGACACGCCGCCACTACAAGATGCAGCGGGACGGAATCCGCTATCTGTGTCGGCGCTGCGGCAGCCTGCTGGTACGGTCGCGGCCGGCGCCCGCCTGAGCGCCGGCGCGAGACCCGTTGCGCTCAGCGCGCCCGGGTGTCGAGCGTTTCCCAGCGTGCGTAGGCCTTTTCGAGTTCCGCCTTCACCTGATCGAGGCGAGTCAGGGTCTCCGTGATCGCGTCCCTATCCTGCTGGTAGAAATCGTTGCCGCTGATCGCGGCTTCGATTTGCGCCTGTTCGGCCTCGAGCGCTTCGATGCACCCCGGCAGCCCGTCGAGTTCCTGCTGTTCCCTGTAGCCGAGCTTTCTGCCGGGCCCGGACGGTTTCGCCGGACC
>CAZJKV010000088.1:0-7879 GCA_964546765.1 uncultured Chromatiales bacterium | reverse complement strand
TTGAAGCCGTGCAGCGCCAGCACGACGATGCGCGGATCCTCGGGACCCCAGCGTCGCAGCGGGAGGCGATAGCCATCCCCGGCGATGACGACCTCGCCCGCCCATTCCGGCGCTTGGCCGTCGCCGACGGATGCGCGGCTTGCCTGTCCCGCGCACGCGGCCAGCACGAGTACAAATGCACAGAGGGTCAGGAGGCGGGTGACTGAGCGCATGAATTGAATCGAGACGGGTTGGGCTGCGTGCGTCCGGGGGGCGGTCCCGACAGTGTACAACGATGTCGCCCGATCCTGCCGCGCCCGTTGACACTGTGCGTCTTGCGCGGTAAAAGTTCAGAACCGCAACGAATTCCGGGTTAAACGGTGATCGAGGAACCACGCATGTCCCCGAGGTCCCGCGGCGCCGTGATGGCGCTGGCCTTCATCCTGCTTCCCGCCCTGATCGCCGCCTGCGGCAAGGCCGGCAGCAACAACGAGGACGATCTCGATGTGCCGCCGGTCGCGACCTTCACGATCGGGGGCACGCTGAGCGGACTCGCCGCCGACGAGGAGATCGTCGTGCGTCTCGATCATGATTTCCGGGTGCTCGAAGAAGACGACGCCGGCATCCTCAGACCGACGCCGACGGTGGCGCTGGTGGACCTGGATGCGAGCCGCAACGGCCAGTTCTATGCGTTCGACGCCGCATTGCCCGAGGGCGCTGCATGGCGCGTCCAGGTCGATGTCCAGCCGCAGCGCCAGGTGTGCCAGGTCAGCCGGCGCGACGGCGCGATGCCGGACGACGACGTCGTCGACGTCGATATCGTGTGCAGCGAGACCGTCATCGGGCAGCCGGCGCTCAACGACACCGGCATCGACTGGTGTTCGGATACCGTCCATCGCAATCGCGCCGGTACGGCGGCCGAAAGGCAACTGGGGTGCGACGGTACCGCACTGGAATGGCCGGGGCAGGACGGCGACCTCGGACGCGACGCGCTTGCGCGTCAGGATGCGATCAACGCGACCAACACGCTCGGCAAGACCGGCGCCGGAGAGGCTGGTTTCGATTTCACCAAGGTCTCGAACAGCGGCGCCGTGCTGGCGCCGGGCGCGGTGCTCGGCGCCGGTCCCGCCAACTGGGCCTGCACGCGGGACAACGTCACCGGTCTGGTCTGGGAGGTCAAGGTCGATGACGCCGCGCGCCTGCGGCATCGCGACTGGACCTATAGCTGGTTCAGTTCGGCCGGCGTCAACGACGGTGGCAGCCCCGGCAGCGAAAGCGGCGGCACCTGCCTCGACGCGGCGCGGTGCGATACCGAGAAATACGTCGCGGACGTCAACGCCGCCGGGCTCTGCGGCGCGAACGACTGGCGCATGCCGACGCGGGAAGAGCTGCGCTCGATCATGCACTACGGGCGTCCGGCCCCCGCGATCGACCCGGTCTATTTCCCGGACACCGGGGCGCTCCACTTTTTCTGGACCGGCGCTTCGTATGCCGGCGATCCCGGCATCGCTGGCGACGTCGGTGTAGGCAACGCGGCATGGACCTTCGCCGCCGACGGCGGCTCGGGGATCGGCTACAAGACGACGGCCCTGCGGGTCCGTCTGGTGCGGGGTGGTCCGTAAATGAGGGCGACAATGCCGATCGGAATGCCGCAAACGCTGCTACTGGCGGCCGTCGTGCTTGCGCCGGCGATGCTTGCCGCGCCTGCGGCGGCGAACGAATGCGGCGGCAGCCAGGATCCGGCCATCGTCTGGACCACGCCTGAGGACCGTTTCGTTGACAACGGCAACGGGACCGTGACCGATTCAATCACCGGTCTGATGTGGCTGCGCTGTCCGCTCGGGCAGGCCTGGAACGGCGAGACCTGCACGGGCAACGCCGCGCGCCAAACCTGGCAGGCCGCGCTGCAGGCGGCAGACGGTCTCGCGTTCGCCGGTTTCACCGACTGGCGCATGCCGAATCTGAAGGAGATCGGTGCGATCGTCGAACAGCGTTGCCGGAACCCGGCGACCAACGAGGTCCTGTTCCCGGTCACCGCAACCGAGTCCTTCTGGTCATCGTCGCCTTACGCCGGGGACATCGGCAACGCCGGCTATGCCTGGACCATCGATTTCCGTAACGGCATCGACACCATCATAACCAAGAACACCGAGCTGCCGGTCCGCCTGGTACGCGACGCCCCCTGAGCGCCGCTTGCCGGGGCGGCAGGAATCCCGCCGCGGATTGCGGTACACTATGCCCGCCTGTGCGGACGGAGACGCGCGCCGCCGCAGGATAATCCGTCACTATGCAGTTCTCGTTATGAAATCCCGGAGTGGTGCAGGAGGTGCGCATCTGTGACGGCAGACAGGGTCGGCGTTTGTCCACCGGCCGGAAATCCTGCCACCGGAACGTGGAGAGGTCTTATGAAAGAACCTACACATTACCATGATTTTCGCCCACATCCCTGGCACGGCATGAACGTCGGTCCCGATGCGCCGCGCCTGGTCTATGCCTTCATCGAGATCACGCCGTTCGACTTCGTCAAGTACGAGCTCGACAAGGAGACCGGTTTCATGATGGTGGACCGGCCGCAGTTGACGTCGTCCTTGCCGCCGACGTTGTACGGATTCGTGCCGCGCACCTATTGCAGCAACCAGGTCGCGAGCCTGATGCCCGGCGCAAAGACCGGCGATTTCGATCCGCTCGATATCTGCGTGCTGAGCGAACGCCCGATCACGCGCGGCGATTTGCTGCTCAAGGTCAATGTGGTCGGCGGACTGCCGATGCTCGACGACGGGGAGGCGGATGACAAGATCATCGGCGTACTCCAGGGCGATGGCCTGTGGAGCGGTGTCGAGGACATCACGGAAATCCCGCCGGCGCTGATCAACCGCCTGCGTCATTATTTCAGTTCCTACAAGACCCGGCCCGGTGAACCGATGCACACGACCGTCGGCGAGCCCTACGGCCGCGCGCATGCGGAGATGGTCATCCGCGCCGCGATGCAGGACTATGTCGAGGAATTCGGCGAGCGCGAACTGCCGAGCTAGGGCCCTTCGTGCACACCGGGCCGCGCAGTATTTCCACTGAGGCCGGTCGCGGCGCCGGCGCATATATACGGATGAATTGCGACAGGTGAACTGAGGTCATGTCCTCGCTGCTGAGCCGCCACGGAAGCACGATCGCCATCGGCGTGACGGGACTGTTGCTGATCGCCTGGGTCGCCAGCGGCATGCTGGGCCGCGACGGCCCGCAGGCCCCGCAACAGGCGACGCGTGCGCTGATGAGCGTCGCGGTCGTGGAAAGCCGGGCCGAAGCGGTGGAGCGGCTGCTGAAGTTGCATGGCGAGATCGAACCGGACCAGCAGGTGACCGTGAAGGCCGAGACCGCCGGGCGCATCGTCGAGTGGGTCGTGCCGCTCGGTCAGCGGGTCGGCCGGGGACAGGTCATCGCCCGCCTGGCGCTAGATGATCGTGAGGCCCGCCTGCGCCGGGCCGAGGCCGCGGTGCGCGGCCGGGAGAGCGATTATCGGGCCGCGCAGGAACTCGCCGAGGGAGGCTTCCAGTCACGCCTGCGGGTAGAGAGTGCCGAGGCGGAGCTCGAGGCCGCCCGCGCCGAACGCGAGGCGATTCGCCTCGACATCGAGAATACCCGCCTGCGCGCGCCGATCGACGGTGTGCTGAACCTGCGTCACGCCGAGATAGGCAATTTCGTCTCGGTCGGAGACCCGGTCGCAGACATCATTGAAAACAATCCATTGCGTGCGATAGTTCGCGTAGCACAGCAATCGATACACCAGGTCACGCCGGGTGCCGTGGCGCGCGTGACGTTTCTCGACGGCGAGACCCGCGCCGGCACTGTCCGCCATGTGTCCGCCCGCGCCGAGTCAGCAACCCGCACCTTCCGGGTCGAGATCGAGGTGCCGAATCCCGTTCACGACCTGCCCTCGGGAACCAGCGCGCGCGTCGAACTGCCGGTCGAGCTGGTGCGGGTGCACCGGGTGTCGCCGGCGCTGCTCGCGCTCGACGACCAGGGACGGCTCGGCCTCAAGGCCGTCGATGACGAAGACCGGGTCGTGTTCCATCCGGTCGACCCGATCCGCGCCGATGTCGAAGGCGTGTGGGTCCTTGGTCTGCCGGACCCTGCCCGGGTCATCACGATCGGCCAGGGCTTCGTCAATGTCGGCGAGAACGTGCGCGTCATCGACCAGGACGGCGGGGGATGAATGCACTGATCCAGGGCGCGCTGGCCCGGTCGCGTACGGTGCTGCTGCTGTTGCTGCTGATGCTCGGGGGCGGGGCGATCGCCTATGTCACGATCCCGAAGGAGGCGGCGCCGGATATCGACATCCCGATATTCTTCGTCAGCGTCACCTATTCCGGCATCTCGCCCGAGGACAGCGAACGCCTGCTGGTGCGGCCGCTGGAGCGCGAGCTGTTGCCGGTGCCCGGACTCAAGGAGCTGCAGGCACGCGCCGGCGAAGGGTTCGCGCTGATCCGTCTCGACTTCGATGCCGGCTACGACAATCGCCAGGCGCTGGCCGACGTACGCGAGAAGGTCGACATGGCGCGCTCGCAGCTGCCGCCGGGCACCGACGAACCGCAGGTGATGGAGGTCGATCTGTCGCTGTTCCCGGTACTGACGGCGACATTGTCGGGGCCGGTGCCGGAGCGCACGCTGGTGCGGCTGGCGCGCGACCTGCGCGACCGGATCGAGAGCCTGCCCGGCGTGCTCGAGGTCAATATCGGCGGCGACCGCGAGGACCTGCTCGAGGTCATGGTCGATCCGCTGGTCATGGAGACCTATGTCCTGCCGTATCAGCAGCTGATCGAGGCGATAGAGCGCAACAACCGCCTGGTCGCAGCCGGTGCGATGGATACCGGCGCCGGACGGGTCACGCTGAAGGTTCCGGGGGTCATCGAGTCGCTGGAGGATGTGCTGTCACTACCGGTCAAGGTCGAGGACGGCGCGGTCGTGACCTTCGGCGATGTCGCTGTCGGCCGCCGCGGCTTCAAGGACCCTGAGAGCTTTGCCCGTCTCGACGGCCAGCCGGCGGTCTCGCTCGAGATCCGAAAGCGCGCCGGCGCGAACATCATCGAGACCGTCGCCGGCGCGCGCGCGGTCATCGAGGCGGCACAGGCCGACTGGCCCGCGACGGTGCGCGTCGATTACATGCAGGACCTCGCGCGCGACGTGCGCGAGCTGCTCGGGGATCTCGAGAACAACGTTATCACCGCGATCCTGCTCGTCATGCTGACCATCGTCGCGGTGCTCGGCGGCCGCTCGTCGTGGCTGGTCGGGCTCGCGATCCCGGGTGCATTTCTCGGCGGCATCCTCGCGATCCAGATGCTGGGCTACACCCTGAACATCGTCGTGCTTTTTTCGCTGATCCTCGTCGTCGGCATGCTGGTAGACGGCGCGATCATCGTCGTCGAGCAGGCCGACCGCTATCTCGCCGAAGGACAGGAACGGCACGCGGCCTTCCTGAACGCGGCGCAACGCATGGCCTGGCCGATCACCGCATCGATCGCGACGACGCTCGCGGTCTTCGTGCCGATGCTGGCCTGGCCCGGGGTCGTCGGTGAGTTCATGTTCTTTCTGCCGGCGACGGTGCTGGTGACGCTGGCGGCATCGCTGGCGATGGCGCTGATCTTCGTGCCGGTGCTCGGCAGCCTGTTCGGCGCGCGCGATCCGAGCCGACCGGGGCAGGTCGCGCGCATTCAGGCCGCCGAGGCCGGGCGTTTCGACGAGGTCGACGGTGTCACGGCGCGCTATGTGCGCCTGTTGCGTCATCTGGTGCTGCATCCATGGCAGACGATCTTCTGCACGGTCGTGATGATGATCGTGGCCTACGGCCTGTATCTGAACCACGGTCGCGGCGTCGACTTCTTTCCACACGTCGAGCCGCGCTTCGCCCAGGTCCAGATCCAGGCCCGCGGCGAGATGTCGGTGTGGGAGGCCGACGCGCTGGTGCGCCGGGTCGAGGCCAGGCTGCTCGACGCGCCGGAGATCGCGACCCTGTATGCGCGCACCATCGCGACCCCGCGCGACCGCCTGATGAACAACTATCCGGAAGACGTGATCGGCGTGATCCAGCTCGAACTGGTCGACTGGCGCCTGCGTCCCCCTGCGGCCGATCTTCTCGACCGGCTGCGCGCGGAGACCGCCGATCTGCCGGGCCTGATCTTGCAGTTCCATGAACAGGAGGGCGGACCAGGCACGGGGCGACCGATCGAGGTCGAGGTGCGCGGCCGTGACGTTGCGCAACTGCAGCAGGCGATGGCGCAGTTGCGCCGGCTCGTCGATGAACTCGGCGGCTTCGTCGACGTCGAGGACGACCGATCGGTGCCCGGCGTCGAATTGCGCGTCAACGTCGACCACAGCGAGGCCGCGCGCTATGGCGCCGATATCAGCCTGCTCGGCAACGCGGTACAGATGCTGACCCAGGGCATCCGCCTCGGCGGCTACCGTCCCGAGGACGCCGACGACGAGGTCGACATCCGGGTGCGTTTCCCTTTCGACGAGCGCAATCTTGCGCAGCTGGTGAACCTGCGGGTGCCGACGCTGCACGGCCTGGTACCGGTGAGCAACTTCGTCGAGTTCGAGCCGGCGCCGAAGACCGGGATCATCAAGCGGGTCGACGGACAGCTGGCCTATACGCTGAAGGCCGACGTCGCCCCGGGATTCCTCGTTGATGAGCGGGTCAGGGCGCTGCGGTTCGCGCTCGGCGATGCGCTGCCGCCCGAGGTCGCGGTGCGCTTCCGCGGCCAGGCTGAAGAGCAGGCCGAGGCCGAGGGCTTCCTGTTGCTGGCCTTCCTGCTCGCAGTCTCCTTGATGGTGCTGATCCTCGTGACCCAGTTCAACAGCATCCACCAGGCGTTGCTGGTGCTGTCGGCGATCGTGTTCTCGACCGCCGGCGTGCTGCTCGGCTTGCTGTTGCGCCAGGAACCTTTCAGTATCGTCATGAGTGGAATCGGCGTGATCGCGCTGGCCGGCATCGTCGTCAACAACAATATCGTGCTGATCGACACCTACAACGTGCTGCGGCGCCAGGGCATCGAAGCGCTCGACGCCGCGCTGCGCACCGGGGCCCAGCGCCTGCGGCCGGTGTTTCTCACCTCGATCACGACGATCCTCGGCCTGATGCCGATGGTGCTCGCGCTGACCATCGATTTCGTCGGTCGCGATGTCTCGATCGGCGCGCCGTCGACGCAGTACTGGATCCAGCTGTCGACCGCGATCGTCGGTGGACTGCTGGTTGCGACGCCGCTGACGCTGCTGTTCACGCCGAGCATGCTGGTGCTGGGCGAGAAACTGTCCGGATCGGCCGCGAGCGTGAGCCGGCATGCGGGCCGTCCGGTATAAGATAAGTCCTGCCCGGAACAGAAGACGAGGAATGCAAGGGATGATACAGATACCCTGGTATGTAGCGGCGCTCGGCGCAGCGGTGATGTGGGGCGTGCATTACCCGCTGATCAGCTTTGCGCTGAGGCATGTAACGCTGCCGACCGTGCTCGCGGTAACTCTGCTGCCGCTGATCGTCCTGGCGCCGTTCTTCTACCGGCCGGTGATGAACGACATCCATGTGATCGCCGAACTCGACTGGCTCTCGCGCGGCATGATCCTCGCGCTCGCGGTGACCGGGCTCATCGGCACGATCTTTCTGATCCTCGCGATCGGCGGCAAGAACGCGACGCTGGCCGCGCTGGTCGAGATCTCCTACCCGGTCTTCGTCGCGCTGTTCGCGTGGCTGCTGTTCCGCGAGGTGCAGGTCTCCGCGCATGTGCTGCTCGGCGCGGCGCTGGTCTTTTCAGGGCTGGCCGTGATCATCCTCGGCAGCCGCTGATGCGGCGGTGCCCGGGCCGAGTCCGGATCCGGTTGCCCGCAACGGCAGCTCTGCCGTCGCCGCGACGGGCCG
>CAZJKV010000087.1:4844-7969 GCA_964546765.1 uncultured Chromatiales bacterium | reverse complement strand
GCGCCAGATCGCCGAGCTCGGCATCTACCCCGCGGTCGATCCGCTCGACTCGACCAGCCGCCAGCTCGATCCGCTGGTCGTAGGTCAGGAGCACTACGACACCGCGCGCGCCGTGCAGAGTACGCTGCAGCGCTACAAGGAGCTGAAGGACATCATCGCGATCCTCGGCATGGACGAGTTGTCGGAAGACGACAAGCGCGCCGTCGCGCGCGCGCGCCGCATCCAGCGCTTCCTGTCGCAGCCGTTCTTCGTCGCCGAGGTGTTCACCGGATCGCCGGGCAAGTACGTGTCGCTCAAGGACACGATCAGCGGCTTCCAGAAGATCGTTTCCGGCGAGTACGATCACCTGCCCGAGCAGGCGTTCTACATGGTCGGATCGATCGACGAGGCCGTCGAAAAGGCAAAGAAGCTTCAGTAAGCAGAGCAACCTGGAAACCGAGTAATGGCCATGACCATGCATGTCGACATCGTCAGCGCGGAAGAGGAGATCTTCTCCGGTCCCGCCGAGATGCTGTTCGCGTCCGGAGTGATGGGCGAACTCGGCATCCTGCCGCGCCACGCCCCGCTGCTGACCCAGCTCAAGCCCGGCGAGATCCGGATCAGGGTGCCGGGCGGCGAGGAGCAGTTGTACTACGTCTCGGGCGGCATGCTCGAGATCCAGCCGCATGTCGTGACCGTGCTGGCAGACACCGCGGTGCGCGCGAAGGACCTCGATGAGGCCGCCGCGATCCAGGCCAAGGAACGCGCCGAACAGGCCCTGCAGAACAAGACCTCGGAATTCGAGTATGCCAAGGCCCAGTCCGAACTGGCCGAGGCCATCGCCCAGTTGCAGGCGATCAGGAAGCTGCGCGACAAGGCCGCGCGCTAAAACAGAACGCCTGTCTGCCGCTAACCTTCCAGGTTACCTCGACCTGCCGCCACTGGTTTTTGCACCGCAGTTGCGCAAGAATGGGTGGCGCCCGTCTTCGATTCAGTTACCGGTCCATGACGCATGATGCTTGACGTCATCATCCTCGCGGCAGGGGAGGGAACGCGGATGCGTTCCCGGCTGCCGAAGGTCCTGCATCCCCTCGCGGGAACGCCGCTGCTCGGCCGTGTCATCGACGCGGCCCGCGCGCTCGAACCCGCCCGCATCCATGTTGTGCACGGCCACCTCGGCGAGCGCGTGCGCGCGCACTTCGCAGGCGACGCGCTGGCATGGGTCGAGCAGGCCGAGCAACTCGGCACCGGGCACGCGGTGCAGCAGGTCATGCCGGCGATCGCCTCCGAATCGACCGTACTGGTGCTGTACGGCGACGTCCCGCTGATCCGGCCCGCGACGCTGCGCCGGCTGCTCGAAGAGGTCGAGTCACGCGGTCTCGCGATCGTCACCGCCGAACTCGCGCAGCCGGGCGGCTACGGGCGCATCATCCGCGACGGCGAGGGAACCATCACGCATATCGTCGAGGAAAAGGACGCGAGCGATGCCGAGCGGCGCATCACCGAGATCAACACCGGCATCCTCGCCGCGCACGCCGCGCTGCTGGCGCGCTGCCTCGAACGCCTCGACAACCGCAATGCCCAGGGAGAGTTCTATCTCACCGACGTCATCGCGCTCGCGGCCGCCGACGGCATCACTCCGGGTTCGACCGCGCCGGAGGAGGTCGAGGAGATACTCGGCGTCAACACCCGCGCGCAGCTCGCCGCGCTCGAACGCGCGTGGCAATCTCGCGCGACCGGGCGGCTGATGCAGGACGGTGCGACACTGCTGGACCCGGCGCGCGTCGATATCCGCGGCGAGGTCACGACCGGCATCGACGTATCGATAGACGTCAACGTCGTGTTCGAGGGCCGGGTGGATATCGGCGAAGGGGTCAGGATCGGACCGAACTGCGTGATCCGCGACGCCCGCATCGGCGCCGGCACCCGCATCGAGGCAAACAGCGTCATCGAGCACGCCGACATCGGCCCGGATTGCCGCATCGGCCCGTTCGCGCGCCTGCGCCCGGAGACGACACTCGACGCCGGCGTTCACATCGGCAACTTCGTCGAGATCAAGAAGACGAACGTCGGTCCCGGTTCGAAGATCAATCATCTGAGCTATATCGGCGATACGACGGTCGGAAAGCACGTCAACATCGGCGCCGGCACCATCACCTGCAACTACGACGGCGCGAATAAGCACCGCACCGAGATCGGCGACAACGCCTTCATCGGCTCCGATACCCAGCTGGTCGCGCCGGTCCGGATCGGCGCCGGCGCAACGATCGGCGCCGGCTCGACGATCACCCGCGATGCCCCGCCCAGCCAATTGACGCTGAGCCGCGCGCCGCAGGATACCCGCAAGGGCTGGAAGCGGCCGAAGAAAAAGGAATGAACTGACATGTGCGGAATCGTCGGCGCAGTCGCTGAGCGGGATGTCGTCCCGATCATGCTCGAGGGACTGAAGCGGCTCGAATACCGGGGCTACGATTCGGCCGGCATCGTCGTGCTCGATCAGGGCAATGCGCTTGCGCGCGTGCGCGCGGTCGGCAAGATCAGTGCCCTCGAGGGGGCGCTGCAGCAGCAACCGCTGCACGGTTCGATCGGCATCGGCCATACTCGCTGGGCCACCCACGGCGCGCCGAAGGAGTCGAACGCGCACCCGCATATCAGCCGCGACATGGTCGCCGTCGTCCACAACGGCATCATCGAGAATCACGACGCGCTGCGCGACGCCCAGGTGAAGATGGGCTACGAGATCAGTTCGGACACCGACACCGAGGTGATCGTGCACCAGGTGCACAGCCACCTCGCCGCCGGCATCGGCCTGCTCGAAGCGGTGAAGCGGACGATGCAGGAGCTGCACGGCGCCTACGCGCTCGGCGTCATCAGCCGTGACGAACCGGGCCGGCTCGTCGTCGCGCGGCGCGGCAGTCCGCTGATCATCGGCATCGGCATCGGCGAGCACTTCGTCGCGTCCGATGTCAATGCGCTGCTGCCGGTCACCCAGCAGTTCATCATGCTCGAGGAGGGCGACGTCGCCTCACTGACCCGCGACAGCATTGTGATCTACGACCAGTCCGGCATCGTGGTCGAGCGCCCGGTCTATACCAGCGAACTGACCGCGAGCTCGGTCGAGCGCGGCGAGTACCGCCACTACATGC
>CAZJKV010000087.1:0-4744 GCA_964546765.1 uncultured Chromatiales bacterium | reverse complement strand
ACCAGCGAACTGACCGCGAGCTCGGTCGAGCGCGGCGAGTACCGCCACTACATGCTGAAGGAGATCTTCGAGCAGGTGCGCGCGGTCTCCGAGACCATCGAAGGCCGCATCAGCGGACAGCGCGTGCTCGAGGCGGCGTTCGGACCGAATGCGGCCGAGGTCTTCGACAAGGTCGACCAGGTCCATATCATCGCCTGCGGCACCAGCTATCACGCCGGCCTGATCGCCCGCTACTGGCTGGAATCGCTGGCGCGCGTCCCGTGCACCGTCGAGGTTGCGAGCGAGTTCCGCTATCGGCGCCCGGTCGTGCGCCCGAACACGCTGATCGTCACGATCTCGCAGTCCGGCGAGACCGCCGACACGATTGCGGCGCTGCGCGAGGCCAAGCGCCTCGGCTTTGCCCATTCCCTGTCGATCTGCAATGTCGCCGAAAGCACGCTGGTGCGCGAATCGGACCTCGTCATGATGACCCGCGCCGGTCCCGAGATCGGCGTCGCGTCGACCAAGGCCTTCACGACGCAGCTCGTCGCCCTGCTGCTGCTCGTCGTCGTACTCGGCCGCCGCCACGGTATGAGTGAACAGCTTGAAAACGAGATCGTCAGCCAGGTGATCCAGCTGCCGGGCCGCATCGAGGCCGTGCTCGAGCTGAACGGGCCGATCGAACAACTGTCTCAGATGTTCGCCGACAAGCAACACGCGCTGTTCCTCGGCCGCGGCAGCCAGTACCCGGTCGCGATGGAAGGCGCGCTGAAGCTGAAGGAGATTTCGTACATCCACGCCGAGGCCTACCCTGCCGGCGAGCTCAAGCACGGCCCGCTCGCGCTGGTCGACGCGAACATGCCGGTGATCGCGGTCGCGCCGAACAACGAGCTGCTCGAGAAGGTGAAGTCCAACCTGCAGGAGGTCAGCGCGCGCGGCGGGCATCTGATCGTGTTCACCGACGCCAGCAGCGGGATCCGGGTCGGCGAGGGGATAGACGTCATCGACGTCGCGCCGACCGATGACATCGTCGCGCCGATCGTCTATACCGTACCCTTGCAACTGCTCGCGTATCATGTCGCGGTGCTGAAGGGAACGGACGTGGACCAGCCGCGGAATCTGGCCAAGTCAGTGACTGTAGAATAGTTTTCGCCCCTTCACTGCCCCGCGTCGAAGATCCACCCGGCCTAATCCGAAGGTATTAACGCCCACACATTGGTTGCGGGATTTCGCATGCGCCGCTAGAGTTAGCGGATAACAAGCGGCGGACCGGTCAGCGATCCACCGGACTGATCACGCCGCGTCCGCCGCGGTTCAGGGCATGCGCATAGATCATCGTCGTGCTGACGTCGCGATGGCCGAGCAGCTCCTGCACTGTGCGGATGTCATAGCCTCCCTCGAGCAGATGGGTCGCAAAGGAGTGGCGCAGCGTATGAGTCGAAGCGGACTTGTGTATGCCGGCCGCGATCACCGCGCGCTTGATCGCGCGCTGCAGCGCCTGCTCGTGCGTATGGTGCCGGCGCACGATGCCGGAGCGCGGATCGCGCGACGGTCGCCGCGCCGGAAAAACCCAGAACCAGCCCCATTCCAGCGGCGCCCGGGGATACTTGCGCGCCAGCGCCATCGGGAGCTCGACGCCGGGGCTTCCGGCAGCGCGGTCCGACTCCCACAAGCTACGCGCCCTGAGCAGGTGAGTTTGAAGATCATCACGCAGAGATTGCGGCAGCATCGTGATGCGATCCTTGGCGCCTTTTCCGCCCCTCACTGTGATCGAGCTGCGTCCAAAGTCGACATCCTTGACGCGCAACCGGACACATTCCATCAGGCGCATCCCGGTGCCATAAAGCAGGCGCGCCATCAGCAGGTGTGTGCCCTCGAGGTGAGCGAACAGGCGATCGATCTCGGCGCGCGTCATGACGATGGGCACGCGCTCCGGCATCTTCGCCCGGGTCACGCCCTCGAGCCAAGGCAGCTCAATCGCCAGCACCTCGCGGTACAGGAACAACAAGGCCGCCAACGCCTGGTTCTGGGTCGAGGCGCTGACCTTGCGGTTGACCGCGAGGTGGCTCAAAAAATTTTCGACCTCGGGTGCGCCCATGTCCTTGGGATGACGCTTGCCGTGAAACAGGATATAGCGGCGGATCCACCCGATGTAAGATTGTTCCGTGCGCAGACTGTAGTGCTTGACCCGGATGCGCTCGCGGACCAGGTCCAGGAGACGGGGAGCGCCGGATGACGTGTTTGTGGAAGGTGTTGATGTATTTCCCATGATCGCCTCCTTGCGAAACAATGGGTTGGAATGGGAGAAAATGAATTATATGGCTGTTGTCAATTTTTATATATCAGACATGCTGCCGAATTTTAGTTAGACCGCTTTACATACAAGACTACAGGAGTCCTGATATGACCAAGCCAGTACTTGCCCCAGCGTTCTGCCAAGTTGCCTGGGTCGTTAAAGACCTCGCGGCCGCCGAGAAGTTCTTCGTTGAAACGATGGGGATCCGCCGCTTCATGCATATGGACAACCTTGCAGCAAAGGACACCGAAGGCACTTACCTCGGGAAGCCCGCAGACTGGGTCTGCAACCTGCATATCGCCTACGCGGGCGACACGCAGATCGAACTGATCCAGCCTGTCTCGGGAGCCAGCATGTACCAGGAGTCACTGGATCGACATGGTGACGCCGTTCAACACGTGGCGTACTGGCTGGATGACACGGACTATGACGCCGCGGCGGCGCATCTGGAGTCCTCGGGCTATCCCCAGATCCAGAGCTTCCGGTTACCCATATTACGCGTCGGGTACTACGACACGCGTCGGGTCATTGGCGTCGTAACCGAGATAGTCGGTTCCACCGAGGCAGGCCATGAGCTCCGTCGCAATCTGAAGTCTGGGAACTTTTGAGGGAGGCGGGGCAGCGGTCTAACAACGGCATGCAGCGGACGCGCTAACGCGCGCGGCTGATGCCGAGCGTTAGCTGCTATGAATCTCCCAGATTTCACCGAACTCACAATTACCGAGCTGCTCGCCACCCATAGCGCAGTGCTGGATGAGTTGCGACATCGAAATGTGATTCGCTCAAATAACAATCCGACAGGTGATTATGCAGAGTGGCTCGTTTCAACAAAGCTCGGTCTTATGCTCGAAACAAACTCCGCCAAAGGGTTTGATGCCACAGATTCACAGGGGCTGCGTTACCAAATTAAGGGACGCCGAGTATCTCCTGACAACAAATCCACTCAGTTGGGCGTAATCAGGAATCTCAACGGCAAAGATTTTGATTTTCTTGTGGCTGTCATTTTCGACGCAAATTGGCAAGTACGTTATGCCGCAAAAATTCCTCATCAAACCGTTCCTTTGCTAGCCATATATCGCCCACACGTAAACGGCCACACAATGCATCTACGCCCAGACGTTTTTGATAACCCGAGCGTTGAGGATGTTTCCCATGAACTACGCAGCTAACCCGGCGCTCAAGCGGGACGGCGCAAAAGCGCGCCGCCCCTTAGCTCTACGTTAGGCGTCAACGTCCGTATCGCGCTATCAGACTCCAGGCCAGCACTTTGCTTGCAGATGACGGGAGAACTCGCATGGATACCATCTCGGATCTAATGAAGGCTCTCGATGGAGCCGACCCTGAAACGGTAAACCGGATCGCCCGGGAACGAGGATCCCTTCCCGTTCGCCTTGCCATGCTCGGCCTTGCGTCGATGCGGAAGGGCCAGGGTCCTCTTTGGTGGGGCTACCCGCCAGGCGTGTTCATTTCGTACAAGTGGGAGGGCGGTCCGATGCGCGACCTTGTGGCCGACCTTGCCCGCCATATTCGTCAGCTCGGCTACCGGGCTTTCCTAGATGTAGAGAACCTCGATGAGGATGCCGATGCCTATTTCCAGATCCCGCAGTTTATTACCTCACTCCAGGACTGCTCCTTTTACGTTTTGCTTCTCACGAGATTGTCGGCGGATCTAATGACCGGTCGGAAGGGCAAGACGAGCTGGATACACGATGAGTATCAACACGCAGTTCGACTTGCAGACAGCGGCCGCCTTATCATAGTCCCTGTCCTCCTGGAACCGGACGGAACAACAGACTATTTCACTCTGGATAACGTCATCAACCTAACGGACGACCAACGAGCGTTTGGCGCGCTCAACGACATCCTTCGGCCTCAACCAGCTGCGCTGGACGATGGCCAATCCGTTGAGCTCTCAAGGATCGTCGAGGAGTTCGACACGCTCTTCTTGAACGAACGATGGGCGGAGTCCGACAACGTGTTGCGGCGTTCCGATCACCTCCGACATACGTTCGACCACCAGTTTCGGTGCATGCTCCACTCGATCTACACTGCTGATCAGGCGGGTCTCGACGCTGCTCTTGCCCAACTTCATCCCGTTTACGGCCAGCAGATCGTGTGGCACCTCTACAAGGGCTACTGCACCGTGCACGGTATACCGAATCGAGCGATCGTTGAATAGAAGAACGCCTAACAATCAAATGCAGCCGACCGGCCACGCCGGCGGCTGATTTGGGGCGTTATACGGCAATAATGAATTACACATAGGAATTGAATATGGCAAACATGCTGGATTGGAATACGCTAGATCACAAAGTAAAGGCATATATTGATGGCGAAAACGGAATTGACACACCTCAGAAAGCCTTTCCAATCTTAATGGTCGCCTCAATACTTAGTGTTTCTGATGAAGAGGCAGAAGATGCCATTACAGATGGCGGAATGGATCGGGGTTGTGATGCAGTATTTATC
>CAZJKV010000086.1:0-8102 GCA_964546765.1 uncultured Chromatiales bacterium | reverse complement strand
TTGCATAACCGGCGGATACGCGGCCGTGCCCCGGCCGTTCCCCGGCGCCGGCGCACCGGCCGCGGCCGCCCGTAACAGGGCGAGTACGCTGTTCAGGGCGCGGGACGGAGGAAAAAACTGCGCGGATTCCCCGAGGACCAGTCCGGACACCGCCTCCCGCTCCGCCAGTGCGGAGAATGCGAGGATCGCCGCAATCCGGGCAGCCGTCGCTGCCTTCAGTTCCCGCCGCGTGCCGAACAGCATCGATGGGCGACGGTCGATCAGCAAGAACAGGTTGCGCGCCCGTTCCTCGACGAAGACCTTGGTGGTCGCCTTGCCGCTGCGCGCGGTGGCGCGCCAGTCGAGGTGGCGGATGTCGTCTCCGGCCTGGTAGGGACGCGACTCGTGCAGTTCCATGCCGTGGCCGCGCCAGTGGGACGGCCTCGACCCGCCCGGCGCGGCGACGGGCAGTATCCGGTAACGCCGGCTCCTGTGCTGCAGGGTGATCAGGCGCAGTCGTTCAAGCTCGGCATCGCTGATCAGCGCATCGTCGATGATGGACTGGCCTCTCAGGGTATGGGTACGCATTCGGTGATCCGGGCGATCGTCTGCTCGGGGGTGATGCCGGCCGCGCGCGCGGCGAATCCGAGGCCTATCCGGTGTGCAAGGATGTCGGGGGCGAGTTCGATGATGTCGTCGGGTTCGACGAACTCGCGGCCCGACAGCCAGGCGCGGGCGCGGGCAGTGTGTGCCAGCGCCAGCGTCGCGCGCGGCGATGCGCCGCGCGTGATCCATTCGGCGAGCCCGTCGTCCCACCGTTTCGGAGTCCGGGACGCGCCGACCAGCTCGATGATATAGCGCTCGAGCATCGCGTCGAGATAGACGCCGTTGACCGCGCTGCGCGCCTCCAGCAACTGTGTCGCGGTCAGGACGACGTCCATGTCGGCGAGCGGATCCTTGCCTGCATTGCGTGCCTGGTCGAGGTGCAGTATCGCGAGTTCCTCTTCCGGCGACGGATAGTCGATGCGGATCTTCATGTGGAAGCGGTCGAGCTGCGCCTCGGGGAGGGGGTAGGTGCCCTCCTGCTCGATCGGGTTCTGGGTCGCGATGACCATGAAAACCGGAGGCAGGCGGTGTGTCGTCCCGCCGACGGTGACCTGGTGCTCCTGCATCGCCTCAAGCAGTGCCGATTGTACCTTCGGGGGGGCGCGGTTGATTTCGTCGGCTAGGATGATCTCGTGGAAGACCGGCCCCGGCACGAATTCGAACCGGCTCTCCCTCGGGAGGAAGATGTCGGTGCCGGTGATGTCCCCTGGGATCATGTCGGGCGTGAACTGGATGCGCTGGAAACCGAGGGCCATGCCGTTCGCGAGGGCGCGCACGGCCGTGGTCTTGGCGAGGCCGGGCAGCCCCTCGATCAGGGCATGACCGCCGGTCAGGACGGCCGTCAACAGGCGTTCGACCAGCCGCGACTGGCCGACCACGCTGCGGCCGATATGCGCGCGCAGCCGTTCGAACTGGTCTTTCATGAAATTCCTGGTTGGTCGGGAGTTTTCCGCACCCTGATCGCGATTCTAACCAAATACCGGGGAGGGCGACAGGGCGGGGCAGACGGCGCGGCATCACATGCATTAAATACAAATACAAATGAGAATAAGTCGTATTTGCATTGACATTCAGGAGCCGTATTGAAACAATCCCTTCTCATTCGCTTCCAGGCCGCCGTCGGGGTCCGGTCAACAAAAAGAGAGGGAGAGATTGATGAAGAGGCGTTGTCACGGCCAGTTTCGATGCGGGTTAGGTCTTCTGGTGGTGTGCATCGGGGTGCCGGCGGACATCCTGGCCGACGAGGCTACGGTCAGGCTGGATCGTCTGGTCGTCGTCATCGACAAGGGGCAGCAGAAACAGACGGGTGGCTCGGTGCAGTTTCTCGATGAGGAACTGCTCGATACCTGGTCCTACAGCGATGTGAACCGGATCATGCGCCAGGCGCCGGGCGTGTATCTGCAGGAAGAGGATGGCTACGGCCTGCGCCCGAACATCGCGATTCGCGGTTCCGGCAGCGATCGCAGCAGCCGCGTCGCGATCATGGAGGACGGCGTCCTGATGGCGCCAGCACCTTATGCCGCCCCGGCCGCCTATTACTTTCCGTTCATGGGCCGCATCCATGCGGCCGAGGTCGCCAAGGGCCCGGCCGCGATCAAGTACGGCCCGCAGACGGTCGGCGGCGCGGTCAACCTGTACTCGACACCTATCCCGGGCGTACCCGGCGCCGGCGCCGGCGTCTCCCTCAATGGCTTCGGCGGTTCCCAAGACACCAGACGCCTGCATGGCATCGTCGGCGGCTGGCTCGAGTCGCGTGGCAACCACGATGTCGGCCTGATGTTCGAAGTCTGGCAGGACGCGACCAGCGGCTTCAAGCGCCTCGATTCCGGTGGCGATACCGGCTACCGGGTCGAGGACTATGTCGCGAAGCTGGGCATTGAATCCCGCCCCGGCGCGCGCCAGAAACAGTCTCTTGAATTCAAGGCCCAGGCCTCGAAGGAGCGTTCAGATGAAACCTATCTCGGCGTCACCCTGGATGATTTTCGCGCCGACCCGTTCCGGCGCTACAACGGCAGCCAGGTCGATGTCATGGACGTCGATCACCAGACGTTGCAGGCCACCCACCGGATCGCGCTCGGCAATGGCTTCGACCTGACTACGGTCGCGTACCGGACTGAGACCGAGCGCGCCTGGTACAAGCTCAACGATGTCCGGAACGCGGCCGACACCGGTTTCGTCGGCATCGGCGCAATCCTCGCGGATCCGACGACCCATACGATCGAGTATGCCGCGCTGGTCGGCGCCCCCGGCGAGACCAGCGCCGCAGGCGCGCTGCGGGTACGCAACAACAACCGTTCGTACACCTCGAACGGCATCCAGACGGTCCTCGGCAAGTCCTTCGTGACCGGCCCGGCCTGGCACGACCTCGAGGTCTCGTTGCGCTACCATCGCGACGACGAGGATCGTTTCCAGAACGACGATCGCTACACGATGGTCAACGGCACGATGGTGCTCGACAGTAGCGGCTCCCCCGGCAGCCAGGACAACCGGGTTGGCGAGGCCGAGGCCTGGGCCTTCTTCATCCGCGACACCATCGCCGTCGACGACTGGACGTTCACCCCGGGTGTGCGCTACGAGACGATCAAGCTGACACGGACTGATTTTTCTACCGCGGATCCGGCGCGCAGCGGCGGCCCGCTGCAGGTACTGGAGAACGACGTCGATATCTGGATCCCTGGCCTCAGTGTCAGCCGGCAGCTCGGCCGGGAGGTTCAGCTGCTAGCCGGTGTCCACCGCGGGTTCACCAACCCGGGCCCGGGCTCGACCGCGGATGCGGAGACTACCTGGAACTACGAGGCCGGTGTGCGTGTACAGCGCGGGATGTTCGGGCTCGAGGCGATCGGTTTCCTCAGTGACTACGACAACCTCGTCGGCACCTGTACCGCCTCGACTGGCGGTGACTGCAACATCGGCGACCAGTTTGACGGCGGGGCGGTCGATATCCGCGGTCTTGAGCTGATGGCGCAGTACGATGTGGGCGGATGGTTGTCGGTGGAACGGTTCGCGCTCCCGGTCTCGGCGGTCTATACCTATACACGAACCGAATTCAGGACCAGCTTCAACAGCGACTTCGATCCCTGGGGCACGGTCACATCCGGCGATGAACTGCCTTATGTCCCGGCGCAGCAGCTGACCCTGACTGCCGGGCTCGTCGCGTCGAACTGGCGCACCCATCTCAGCATGAACTATGTCGACGAGGTGCGGGCCGAGGCCGGTCGCGGGGCGATCCCGGACGACCAGCGCATCGACAGCCGGGTGCTGTTCGACCTGACGGCCGAGGTCGATGTCGCCGACCAGGCCGCCGTCTTCGTGGGTGTCGAAAACCTGACAGACGAGGTCTATAACGTCGCGTTCAGTCCGGCCGGCGCCCGCCCCGGCAAGCCGCGTACTTTCCTGGTCGGTCTCAAGTCGACCTTCTGAGCTTTGCCGCCGGGAATCGCTTGTCGGCGCCAGCGCCTTGTGAGAAACTTGCCCGTCACAGTTTCTCTATCTCCTTCCATAGCTTACGTCACATGATGCGAGACTGCCGCCCAAATGCCCGCGCAGGCGGGGCCTGAGCGATGCTGCAGGGCGAGTCCCTCGCGGCGATCCGGGGCGACCGCAGCCTGTTCGCGGATCTGGACCTGGCGCTGTCATCCGGTGAACTGCTCTATGTCAACGGCCCGAACGGGAGCGGCAAGACGACGCTGCTGAGGATGCTCTGCGGACTCGTGTTGCCGGCGGCGGGGAAGGTGTGCTGGGAAGGCCATGACATCCATGCGCTCGGCGATGCCTTCCGCGCGGAACTCGTCTATTGCGGACATCACAACGCGATCAAGGATGACCTGAGCGGGCTGGAGAACCTGCGTATCGGTGGATGTCTCGCCGGACTCAGGACCAGCGAGGCCGAGGCGCTGGACGCCCTGGCGCGCATCGGACTGCAGGGATACGAGGACCTTCCGTCCAGGGTGCTGTCCCAGGGACAGAAACGGCGCGTCGGATTGGCCCGCCTGTTGCTGACCCGGGCGCGCCTGTGGGTGCTCGACGAGCCGTTTACCGCCCTCGACAGCGCGGCGGTCGAGTTGTTGCAGCAGACGATACGGGGCCATCTGGGCCGCGGTGGACTGGTCGTACTGACGACGCACCAGCAGGTCGCGATCGACGCGGCGACGGTCAAGCAGATCAGGATGGGCGCATGAGCCAGCCCGGCATGTTCGGCGCCCTGTGGTGCATGCTGATCCGTGACCTGACCCTGGCGGGCCGGCGCCTGGTCGACGTGATGACGACGCTGATCTTCTTCGTGATCGTTGTCAGCCTGTTTCCGCTCGGCGTCGGGCCGGAGTTGGGTATTCTCGGCGCAATCGCCCCGGGGGTGCTGTGGGTCGCCGCATTACTGGCCACGATGCTCGCGCTGGGCAGGCTGTTCAACGCGGATTACAGCGATGGCACCCTGGAGCAGATGCTCCTCGCACCACAGCCCCTGTCGCTGCTGGTCCTCGGCAAGGTCGCCGCGCACTGGCTGGTGACCGGGGCCCCGCTGGTGCTGATCTCGCCGCTGCTCGGCCTGCAATTCGGTCTCGGGACAGCGGAAATCGGGGTGCTGATGCTGGCGCTGCTGCTCGGAACGCCTGCACTGAGCCTGATCGGCGCCGTGGGCGCGGCGCTGACGCTGGGGTTACGCGGAGGCGGCGTACTGATATCATTACTGATTCTGCCGCTCTATGTGCCGGTCCTGATCTTCGGCGCCGGGGCGGTCGAGGCGACGGCCGCCGGGATGGACGCCGGCGCGCACCTGTCACTGCTCGCGGCAATCCTGGTGCTGGCGCTAAGTTTCGGGCCGTGGGTCACGGCGGCTGCGCTGCGAATCTCACTGGATTAACTTTACATGAGTATCAACTGGTTCAAATATGCCTCGCCCGTGAGCTTCTACCCGCTCGCGGGAAAATCGATACCCTGGTTTGCGACCGGCGCCGCGGTGCTGGCCGTGATCGGGCTCTATGTCGGATTCTTCGTCGCACCGACCGATTACCAGCAGGGCGAGGCCTACCGGATCATCTATATCCATGTCCCCGCGGCCTGGATGTCGATGTTTATCTACGTCGTGATGGCCTTCTACGCCGGCGCGGGCCTGATCTTCAATACCCGACTGTCGAGCTACATGGCGCGCTCGCTCGCCCCGACCGGGGCGATCTTCACCTTCGTCGCGCTGTGGACCGGCGCGCTCTGGGGCAAGCCGATGTGGGGCGCGTGGTGGGTCTGGGACGCGCGCCTGACATCGGAGCTGATCCTGCTGTTCCTGTACCTCGGCTTTATCGCGCTGAACGCCGCGATCGACGATCCCCGGCGCGCGGCGCGGGCCAGCGGCCTGCTCGCGCTGGTCGGGGTCGTGAACATACCCATCATCTATTTCTCGGTGCGCTGGTGGAACACGCTGCACCAGGGGGCCTCGATCACCGCCTCCAGCGCCCCGACCATGGAGACCTCGATGTTTGCCGGACTGTTACTCATGACATTGTCGTTCTGGCTCTATACCATAGCGGTCGCACTGCTGCGGGTGCGCTCCGAGATCCTCGAGCGCGAGCGTCACAGTGAATGGGTCGGCGAGATCCTCGCTGGCGAGGCGCGGCGGGCATGATGGATTGGCTCGAAATGGGCGGCTACGCCCTGTATGTCTGGGGCTCGTATGGCGTGACCGCGGCGGTGCTGGCGGCGGAAGTCGTCGCACTGGCGCGCGGGCGGCGAACTCTGCTGCGCCGTTTGGGTCGAATCAATCGTAATCCGGCAGTGGGGATGAATCATGAAACCCAGACATAAGCGGCTGGCCTTTATCGCGGTCGGGCTGGCCGGGCTAGGTATTGCCACGGCACTGATTCTCAACGCGTTTCAGGGGAACATCGTATTTTTCTTCAGCCCCAGCCAGGTCGCGGCCAACGAAGCGCCGGTCGACCGCAAGTTCCGGCTCGGCGGGCTGGTCGAGGCGGGCAGCGTCGTGCGCGAGTCCGACGGGCTGACCGTCAGGTTTATCGTGACCGACACGGTGCAGCGCGTCCCGGTCGTATATACGGGGATATTGCCCGACCTGTTCCGCGAAGGTCAGGGCGTCGTGACCCAGGGCCGGCTCGATGCCGGGGGACTGTTCCGCGCCGAGGAAGTGCTTGCGCGCCATGACGAGACCTATATGGCGCCCGAGGTCGCGGAAGCCCTCAAGCGGGCCGGCGCGTTGGCCGGCAACGAAGGCGCTGCCACGTCGGCAGTGTCAAACTGAAGGATGACCGAGGAGCAGAGCCGATGATACCGGAGATCGGGCACTTCGCGCTGATCATGGCGCTGATGATGGCCATGGTGCAGGCCGTGCTGCCGCTGGCGGGCGCCGCGCGCGGAAATGTGGCCTGGATGCGGCTGTCGCGGCCGACCGCGCAGGGACAGCTGGTATTCGTGGTCATCGCATTTATCTGTCTTACCTATGCTTTCATCGCGCACGACTTCTCGGTCCAGTACGTCGCGAGCCATTCCAATTCGAATCTCCCGCTGTACTATCGCATCTCGGCGGTGTGGGGCGGTCACGAAGGCTCGCTGCTCCTGTGGATGATGATGCTGGCCGGCTGGACTTTCGCGGTCAGCGCGCTCAGCCGCAATCTCCCGGACGACATGGTCGCGCGCGTCATCGGCGTGCTCGGCGTCGTCTCGATCGGCTTTCTCGCCTTCATCCTGCTGACTTCGAATCCGTTCGAGCGCCTGATTCCGGCGGCGCCGGACGGCCGCGACCTCAATCCCCTGTTGCAGGATCCGGGACTGATCTTCCATCCGCCGCTGCTGTACATGGGCTATGTCGGTTTTTCGGTCGCATTCGCGTTCGCGATCGCCGCACTGCTCGGCGGGCGCCTCGATGCCGCGTGGGCGCGCTGGTCGCGACCGTGGACCACGGCGGCGTGGCTGTTCCTGACGCTCGGCATCGCGCTCGGCAGCTGGTGGGCCTACTACGAACTCGGCTGGGGCGGCTGGTGGTTCTGGGATCCGGTTGAAAACGCCTCGTTCATGCCCTGGCTCGTGGGCACGGCCCTGATCCACTCGCTGGCAGTAACGGAAAAGCGCGGCGGTTTCAAGAGTTGGACCGTGCTGCTCGCCATCGCTGCGTTTTCGTTGAGCCTGCTGGGAACGTTTCTTGTTCGTTCCGGGGTCCTGACCTCGGTCCATGCTTTCGCCACCGATCCGAAGCGCGGAGTTTTCATTCTCGGGTTTCTGGTCCTGGTCATCGGCGGCTCCTTGCTGCTTTATGCCTGGCGTGTAAAAGACGTCGGAATAGGCGGGAAGTTTGAGCTCGTCTCACGCGAATCGTTTTTGCTTTCGAACAATGTGCTACTCACGGTGGCCGCCGGCTCGGTACTGCTGGGAACTCTCTATCCGTTGGTCGTGGACGCCCTCGGCATGGGCAAACTCTCGGTTGGTCCACCATACTTCAATCTCGTGTTTGTGCCGCTGATGGCGCCGGCGATGTTTCTGATGGGCGTGGGACCAATGGCGCACTGGAAGAAAGCGAG
>CAZJKV010000085.1:0-8465 GCA_964546765.1 uncultured Chromatiales bacterium | reverse complement strand
ACCGCCGCCAGGCCGCGCCCGGCGCGCTCGCGCTCGATGCCGGCCAGCAGGTCCGCCAGCAACGCATCGGCTGGGTCTATCGCGATCGCGCCGCATTGCCGGGCGAGCTCACCGCGCGCGCGTTCTACACGCGGCGCGACTTCGAGCAGCAGCTGCCGTTCGCCGGCGCAAGCCTGATCGCATTCGACCGCGACTTCTACGGCGCCGGCGCCGACTATGCCGGCAATACCCGGTTCGGCGCGTGGCCGGCGCGTTTCATGTTCGGCGTCGAGGCATCGCGCCAGCGCGACGATCGCCGCCGCTACACGGTCGACGGTACTGGCACAGTATCGGCACAGCTGCAGGACGCGATCGAGTCGGCGACCGCCGCCGGTCTGTTCGCGCAGGCAGACCTCGCGGTCGCGCCGCGGTTCGACCTGACGCTCGCGGGTCGCATCGATCGCGTGCGCTTCGCGATCGACGACCGCTTCACGCCCGACGGCGCGGCATCCGGCTCGCGTCGCTACGACGAGTTCAGCGTCATGGCCGGCGTCGGCTGGCAATGGCGGCCGGCGCATCGCATCTATGCGAACGCCGGCAGCGCGTTCGAGACGCCGACCTTCACCGAGTTCTACGATCCGACACAGCCGGAGCAGGGCTTCGACCCGGCGCTCGAGCCGCAGCAGGCCGTCAATGTCGAGGCCGGCGTCAAGGGCTGGCTCGGCGCAGACACGCGTTATGATGTTGCGCTGTTCACGATCCGCACCAAAGACGAGATCGTCCAGGTCGCGACCGACCCGGACCGCTTCGCGAATGCCGCACGCACCCGGCGCGATGGCGTCGAGCTCGCGCTCGTGCACGACCTGAGTCCCGCGCTGACCGCGACCGGCGCATGGACCGTGGCCCGCTATCGCTTCCGGACCTTCACCGGCGCGCCCGACGATCCGTTGCGCGACAAGCGACTGCCGGGCCTGCCGGAGCAGGCGCTGTTCGGCGAGCTGGCATGGCGCGGGATCAGCAGTGTGTACCTGATCGCAGATCTGCTGGTCATCGGCAGCCGTCACGCGGACAACGCGAACACGGTCGAGGTCGCGGGCCATGCCGTCGCGAACCTGCGCGCGGGCAGGGAATGGCGGCGCAGCGATCACGCGCTCGAGGCCTTCGCCGGCATCAGCAACCTCGCCGACCGCGACTATTTCAGCAATATCCGCGTCAACGCCGCCGGCGCCCGCTACTTCGAGCCGGCGCCGGGCCGGAACTTTTACGCCGGCCTCAGCGCCAGATTCTGAGGATCAATCCGCGGGCACCAATCGCACCAGCGCCGCATCCGGCCGGTCGGGCAGCAGGTACAGGTAGCCGTCCGGGCCGCTGCGCACGTCGCGGATGCGCCAGCCGAGGTCCTCGAGCAGTCGCTCCTCCTCGACGACCCGATGCTCGGCGTCGAAGCGCACGCGCGCGACATGCTGGCCGGCGAGCGCGCCGGCGAACAGGTCGCCGCGCCATTTCGGAAAGCGGTCGCCGTCGTAGAACGCCAGGCCCGACGGCGCGATCGACGGTGTCCAGTGGTGCAGCGGCGGCTCGAAGCCCGGCTGCGGCGGCGCGGGTCCGATGCGCGGCCCGAAGTATTCGCGGCCATGCGTGACCTTCGGCCAGCCGAAGTTCGCGCCCGCCTTCGGGATATTGATCTCGTCACCGCCGCGCGGCCCGTGCTCGTGGAGCCAGACGACGCCGGTCTTGGGATGCAGCGTCATGCCCTGCGGGTTGCGATGACCGTAGCTGAAGATCTCCGCGCGGGCGCCGTTCACGCCGGTGAAGGGGTTGTCATCCGGCACCGTGCCGTCGTCGTTGAGCCGGATCACCGTGCCCATGTGCGTGTTGCGGTCCTGCGCGCTGTCGCGTTCGCCATGATCGCCGACCGTGATGAAGAGATACCCGTCGCGATCGAACACCAGACGCGAGCCGAAGTGCTGCCCACCGCTGAGCGGCGGATCGGCGCGAAACAGCACTGTGAAGCCCTCGAGCCGGTCACCGGCAAGGCGGCCGCGCCCGACATGGGTCGCAAGCCCGCTGCCATGGCTGCCGGCCCAGCTCAGATAGACCCAGCCGTTGTCGGCGAACGCCGGATGCAGCGCGACGTCGAGCAGACCGCCCTGGCGCCGCGCGACGACCTCCGGGATACCGCCGACCGATGTCCGGCTGCCGTCCTTCGGATCAAACAGGATCAACCGACCCGGCCGCTCGGTGATCAGCAGGCGGCCGTCCGGCAGAAAGGCCAGACCCCAGGGGTGCTCGAGGCCGGTCAGCACGGTCTCGACAGTAAACTTGTGATGCTTGCTGGCGTGCACGGCGCTGCCACCGGCAAGGGCGGACTGGCAGTGTGCAATGATCAGGATCAGTGTCAGCGGGAAGAAGACAAGGGCTCGCGATATCGACATGATTCACCTCAACGTGATCTGTTTCGATCGATGCTGTGATTTGCGCGGGAAGAACAAGGGTTAGGCCAGTATACCTGCATGGGCCGCGCGAATCGAATCGCCCATCCGTGACCTTGCTATCGCGAAAGAATAATCAGCCGGCGGGCTTCTGGTCCGCGGCTTCCTGCTTCTTATCGCCGAGGCGGTCCATGATGACGAACATGACGCCCGAGAACACGAAGGTCAGATGGATGCCAACCTTCCATGCGAGTTGCTCGTTGGTCAGCAGGTCGACGTGGACGAAGGCCTTCAGCAGCTCGATCGCCGAGATCGCGATGATCGAGCCGATCAGCTTGACCTTGAGATCGGCGAAATCGACATGCCCCATCCAGGGCGGGCGATCCTCGTGGTCGCCGGTCTCGATCTTCGAGACGAAGTTCTCGTAGCCCGCGAAGATGATGACCAGCAGCAGGTTCGCGACCAGCGCGATATCGACCAGCGAAAGTATGCCGACGATCGCGTCGCTGGTGCTGCCGCCCCAGGCCAGCGGCATGACATGCACCAGTTCCTCGACGAACTTCACCAGCAGTAGCATGATCGCGAAGACCAGGCCAACATAGAACGGCGCGAGCAGCCAGCGGCTGCCGAACAAGAGTCTTTCCAAACCCCTCTCTAGCTTCTTCATCCCCCGCTCCCCGGTGCTGGTGGCCTGATGACGTAAATCGAAGGAAAGCCAGATATTACGATGGACCGCCCGGGTACGCGACTGCCGATGACGTGCCCCATTGCGATACATCCAGGGCGGACTGTGCATGTTCGTGGTGCATGCAGTTGCCCGCGACTGTCTCATTGCCGCCACAAAAAATTAGTAACCAATTGAAATAATTAATTAATTAACATGTGGCATGATGCCTGCTATATCCCCTGTGTACGATAAATGTCCATACAGCCATGCACCGCGACTGTTGGCAGGAGATTCATCAACCACTGAGAGGGAGAAAGGCGAAATGCAGATCAGGAAATTGGGAAGACTGGCGCTCATGGCGAGCCTTGCGGCGCCGGCGATGGCGCTGTCGATGAACGCACAGGCCGAGCTGAGCGGCAATATCGGCGTCGTATCGAAATACATGTTTCGCGCGGTCGAGGAGAGTGCCGGTCCGGCGGTCCAGGGTGGCATCGACTACGGCCATGAGAGCGGATTTTATGCGGGATGGTGGGCCTCGAGCCTCGGTTATGCGGATGCGGACCTCACCAACACGACCGCCGTCGAGAATGACTTTTATGTCGGATTTGCCGGCGAAATGGGCGACTTCGGCTACGACCTCTCGGTGCTACAGTATTACTACATCGATGCCGAAGACGCCGATGCGACGGAACTGACTGTCGGGGTAGGCTGGGGCCCACTCAGCGCGTCATTGACCTACAATGCCACCGACGTTACCTGGAGCAACTCGGGCGATATCTACGTGACACTCGGCTACGATACCCCGCTGCCGTACGGCTTCGACCTCGGCATCCTGGTCGGCTACTATTCCTATGACGATGACGACGCCGGCAACGACAAGGCCACGTTCACGACCGTTGACAGCAGCAATCTGCAGCATGTGGATCTGACGCTGTCGCGTGCGATCGGCGACAGCGGCGCGACGATGAGCGCGACCTATATGATCGGCGGTACGTTCCGCGATGGTACAGATGTCGACGACACGTTGATCCTCGGGTTGACGTACGAGTTCGATATCTAGGCAGCATATACGGGGTCAGAACCTTTCGGTTCTGATCCCGTATTTACATTTACCGCAGCAGTTCGTTGATCCCCACCTTCGACCTAGTCTTCTCATCTACCTGCTTGTACGGACACGGGCGTGACGCGGCACAGGTCCAATTGAATTTGCGACGCCCCTTGTACCCTCTGTCTCCAAGTTGGCGGAATTCCGGCGCATAGATTGGTTGCTACGTTACCGCCGCAACCACATAAATTATGTAGGGATAATTATAGAACCCACAGAAGCTGGTCGATTTCATTATAATACTCAAAAGACCGCTTGTTGATCCGCCTCCATATACGGGATGAATCACGTGAGAATCCGGGTCATCAATACCCTGCCTGAATTTTATGATCTCAAGCCCGCTTGGGATAATGTCTACAAAGACGATTCCTGTGCAACCGTCACCAAGTCCTGGCAATGGATGCTGGGATGGTTGGAAACAACAGAGCTGAACTGGCAGATACTTGCAGTTGAGGATCAGCAGTCCGGCAAGTTTGTCGCTTTTGCCCCGCTCGCATGCAAGACAATTTCTAAGGGCAATATCACTCTATACCCCTGCGGTTATCCCCATTCGGCACATAGCGGTTTCCTTTGCAAACAAGACTACGTCACTGGGGCCATTGCGCTTCTGTCGTCGTATATCGAAAACCAAATATCCTGGAACCGCTTAATCCTGAAAAACGTATTGGACGACCGTCTGCAGCAGTTCGCCAGTCATTATCAGAAAAATTCTTCATTCAGCGTTGTCAAACAGGAGTCGACCGTTTGTGCCTATCTGCATTTGCCCGGAACATGGGATACCTATTTCAATGAATTCCTGGGAAAGGAGACCCGGAAGACCTTCAGAAAAAAACTCGCCCGGCTGGCGCGAACTCCGGAGATTATAACCACGGCGCCGGATAGCGATACCTTGCCTGCACATATCAATGCGCTGTTGACCTTGAAGGCGGAGCGGTGTGGCACGCGCAGCTCTGAGCGTCTGGCACTGACAGAAGCCTTACTTCGTTCATGCTATCGCCACGATTCCCTGTATATGCGCATCATGTGGCAGGGTGATGTACCCGTTGCGGGTATTGCCGTAATTATTGACCCGGTAATCAAATCCGCGCTTTGTTTTATGAGCGCATATCATCCTGCCGTTTCCCGACTGTCTGTCGGAAATATTCTGATCCTGGAGAGCCTGCGTTACGCGATTGAAAACGGCCTCGAGCAGTATAGTTTCGGAAGGGGGGGTGAAGACTATAAGTTTCAAATCTTCAGGGCGCAGATCCGTCACAATTCCAATTTGGTCATAACGCGCTTGCGGAGGCTTAGAAGGATAAGAAAATGGCTGAAGCACACCATCCTTCCGGCTTCTCTGATCGAAAAGCAATGGGCCAGGACCGTGTTATCCATATTCTCTGCAATCGCCGGCAAGTAGCACCAGGATTCAAATCCTGGAGGAGTGAAAAGAAGTCATGAATGAGTATGTCAGTATCTATGAAGACATTAACAGGAAGACCTATGCCGATAAAAAAAATGTCGTCAGATACAGTTATTACCAGGAATTAACCCCCGGTGAGCGGGCAATTATCGACCAATATCGAGATGACATTGAAAACAAGACCATACTGGATATTGGATGCGGCGCAGGGAGGACGGCGAGATTCCTGAAGAAACTCGGCAAGGACTATACCGGCATCGACTATTCCGAGGCGGCGGTCAATTACTGCCGGGAGATACATGGCGATGCCCGTTTCCTCCATTGCGATGCAAGGCAACTGGACCGTTTTGGCAGCGGTGAATTCGACGTCGTATTTTTTCCGTGCAACGGCATAGATTCAATGGACAGCCAGGGCAGACAACGTGCGATTTCGGAAGTGTTCAGGGTTGTTAAAGAGGGCGGGTTGTTTGTTTTCGCGACACACAACCATAAGTATCTGATGGAGAGCTGGAAAGGCAGAACTCCGTTCCCGAGGCCGGCCTTGTCGACAAGACCGAAAAAAATGATCAATAACCTGAAGAAATTCACCCGAGCGTCGTTCAACTACCTGAAAAACAGAAAGCACGTCTACATCGGCGAACAGGATGCGATCGTTCAGGGGGTTGCGTACGATTATGACCTCATGACCTATTACATAGACAAGCGCAAACAAATAATTGACCTTGAAACCGTGGGCTTCACTGTCGAGCGTATGTACGATAGAGCAGGACAAGTGGTGGACCGGAACAGCAGCCACGATGGCCATACCCCATGGATTTTTTATGTCGCCAGAAAGCCGGTTTCTACCTGCGAAGATGCCGACCCGGGAATGATAGTTAAACACGCGCCGGCGATAGACAGCGATGATTTCAGAAATCGTGGTCTGTCCGCCAGGCTGGGTCGAGAAAATGTTCCTGTCCGAAATGTGAACGAGGTGTGACCCTGAAGGGTAACCCCCCAAATGCTATTGGTCGCGTAACAGTTCGTTGATCCCTACCTTCGACCGCGTCTTCTCATCCACCTGCTTGATGATCACCGCGCAATACAGGCTGTGGCTGCCATCCTTCGCCGGCAGACTCCCCGGCACCACAACCGCGCCGGCCGGCACCTGCCCGTAGGTAACTTCGCCGGTCATCCGGTTGTAGATCTTGGTGCTCTGCCCGATGTAGACCCCCATCGACACCACCGCCCCCTGGCCGACGATGACCCCCTCGACGATCTCCGAGCGCGCGCCGATGAAGCAGTCGTCCTCGATGATCGTCGGGTTCGCTTGCAGTGGTTCGAGCACGCCGCCGATGCCGACGCCACCGGAGAGGTGGACGTTCCTGCCGATCTGCGCGCAGGAGCCGACCGTCGCCCAGGTGTCGACCATCGTGCCGCTGTCGACATAGGCGCCGATGTTGACGAAGCTCGGCATCAGGATTGCCCCGGGGGCGATATAGGCCGGCTTGCGCACGCTGGCCGGCGGCACGACGCGCACACCCGATTCACGGAAGTCGCGCGGGCTCGCCATCGCGTATTTCGCGTCGACCTTGTCGTAGTAGTTCGTGAAGCCGCCCTTCATGAAGCGGTTGTCCTCGATGCGAAACGACAGCAGCACGGCCTTCTTGAGCCATTGATTGGTGATCCAGCCCGTGTCGGTCTTCTCGGCGACGCGCAGCAGGCCGCGGTCGAGCTGGTCGATGACCTCGCTGACGGCCTCCTTGACATGGGTGTCGACGGTGCGCGGCGTGATGTCGGCGCGGCGCTCGAAGGCCTCGTCGATGATCTTTTGCAGGTCGTTCATTACCTTTCTCCGTGGTTAACAATCGGGGTCAGAGTAAACGAAGTCTACTCTGACCCCAGGAATCTCCGGATTCGCACGGCGGCGTCGATGCATTCCTCGCGCGGCGGGACCAGCGCGATGCGGATGCGGCCGGCGCCGGGATTGATGCCGCCGCTCGTGCGGGAGAGAAAACTGCCGGGTAGCACGGTCACGCCTTGCCGCGTGTACAGGTCGCGCGCGAAGCCGGTATCGTCACCGCCCGGCGTGCGCGGCCATAAATAGAAGCCGCCGGCCGGGCGCCCGACGTCGAGCACGCCGCCGAGGTGTTCGAGCACCGCGTCGAATTTCTCACGGTACAGCGCTCGATTCTCGCGCACATGGGCCTCGTCTTCCCAGGCCGCGACGCTCGCGGCCTGGGTGTGCAGCGGCATCGCGCAGCCGTGATAGGTCCGGTAGCGCAGGAAGCGCGCGATGATCTCCGCATCCCCGGCGACGAATCCGGAGCGCAAGCCGGGCGCGCTCGAGCGCTTCGACAGGCTGTGAAACACGAGGCAGCGCCGGAAGCCCTCGTTGCCGCCCGCGGCCGCGGCCTGCAGCAGCCCCGGCGGCGGCGCGGACTCGTCGTCGTACAGCTCCGAATAGCATTCGTCGGATGCGATGATGAAGTCATGATGCTCGGCGAGCGCGATCAGCGTCTTCAGCTCGTCGATGGCGTGCACCGCGCCGCTCGGGTTGCCGGGCGAACATATATAGAGTAGCCGGCAGCGCCGCCATTGTTCATCCGTTACTGAAGAATAATCAGGCAAGCCATTGTCTTTATTATTTATATATCCCGGTTCTGCGCCGGACAGCAGCGCCGCGCCCTCGTAGATCTGATAGAACGGGTTCGGCATCAGCACCAGCGGGTCGCGGCCGCGATCGACGACCGCCTGCGCGATCGCGAACAGCGCCTCGCGCGTGCCGTTGACCGGTAGCACATGGCGCTCCGGATCGACGCTCTCGGCAGGCAGCCCGTAACGCCGGCACAACCAGCGCGCGATCGCCTCGCGCAGCGGTGCGCCGCCGCGCGTCGTCGG
>CAZJKV010000084.1:0-8701 GCA_964546765.1 uncultured Chromatiales bacterium | reverse complement strand
GTGCTGTTCACGAGCCATCGCGCCCTGCAGGAGGCCGCCGCGCAGTTCGCGGCGCTGCCGGCGGATTATCCGGTGCTGGTTCAGGGGACGCTGCCCCACAGCGAGCTGCTCGCGCGCTTCCGGAACGCCGGCAACGCAGTGCTGCTCGGCGCCGGTAGCTTCTGGGAGGGTGTCGATGTTCGCGGCCCGGCTCTGTCCTGCGTCATCATCGACAAACTGCCGTTCGCGCCGCCCGACGATCCGGTATTCCAGGCGCGTGCGGAGCTGATCCGGCAGCGGGGCGGCAACCCGTTTCGCGACTTTCAGTTACCGGCTGCGATCGTCGCGTTGAAACAGGGTGTCGGCCGGCTGATCCGCGACGCCGACGACAGCGGTGTACTGATGCTGTGTGATCCCCGGCTGGCGACACGCGCCTACGGCCGCAGTTTCATGCGCAACCTGCCGCCGATGCGCCGCGCGCATTCGCTCGCGGATGTCGAGAACTTCTTCGCCATGGCGGTCCCGGGATGAAGTTGCTCGCAATCGAGACCTCAACGATCGCCTGTTCGGCGGCACTGCTGATCGACGACGACCTCAGGGAGCGTTATGAAATCGCGCCGCGCCGTCATGCCGATCTGCTGCTGCCGATGGTCGGCGGGTTGCTTGCCGAGGCAGGGCTGACACCGGCGCAACTCGACGGCCTCGCCTTCGGCCGCGGGCCGGGCGCATTCACCGGCCTGCGCATCGCTGCCGGCGTCGCGCAGGGCATCGCCTGTGCCGCGGATATCCCGGTCGCACCGGTGTCGACGCTGGCGGCGCTGGCGCAGGGCGCGGTCGAGGCATCAATGCGCGTGCTCGCCGTGATGGACGCACGCATGAACGAGATCTACTGGGGCGCTTATGAAGCAGATGCCGGCGGCCTGATGCAATTGCACGGCGACGAACGGGTATGCGCGCCGGACGAAGCGCCGTTACCCGGCGGCACAGGCTGGTTCGGCGCCGGCGACGGATGGGGTGCGCACGGCGAATCCTTGCGCAGTCGCATCGGCGCCGCGCTGGCCGGTGCCGATGCGATGCGCTGGCCACATGCGCGGGACGTCGCGCTGCTAGGACGCGCGATCGCCGTGCGCGGCGCAATGGTACCGGCGGAACAGGCGTTGCCGGTCTACCTCAGGGACCGGATCGCACAGACCCGCGCAGCTCGCGAATCAGGCCTGCAACCTCTGTAACTTGAATAGCGGGAGGGAGATGACATGACGGATTGTCTGTTCTGCAAAATGATCCGGGGCGAGATCAGGCCCGATACCATTTACGAAGACGACGATGTGCTCGCGTTCCGTGATATCCATCCACAGGCGCCGGTACATGTGCTGGTCGTCCCGAAGCGTCATATCGCGACGCTCGACGATCTCGCGCCGGATGACGCCGCGCTGGTCGGCAGGCTCACTCTGGCCGCGACGGAGATCGCGCGCCGGCAGGGCTTCAGCGAGCGCGGCTACCGCACGGTCATGAACTGCAACAGTGACGGCGGCCAGACCGTGTTCCACATCCACCTGCACCTGCTCGGCGGGCGGCGCATGCAGTGGCCACCGGGATGAGTGATCGCACTGCATGATAACGCCGGGGCATAAATAAGCCGGGCAACGGTGAGGCCGCTGCCTGGTTCGTTGCAGAGACGTGAGGTCTCAGTTCTTGCGATAGGTCGGCTCGACCGTGTCGCGAACCGCGCTGGTGCCCAGCGTCGGCGGCAAGATCGGCATCGTCTGTTGCGGGAACTCGCCGGTCAGGCTCTCGAGGAACGCGACAATATCGTTGACCTGGCCGTCTGACAGCGTCATGTCGAGCTGTGTTGCGGCCATCACTCGCACCGCCTCGTCGAGTGTCCACACCGAGCCGTTATGGAAATACGGCGCGGTCAGCGCGACGTTGCGCCAGGTCTGCACCTTGAACATGTGCTTGTCTTCTTCCTTGCCGGTGACCTCGAAGCGACCGAGGTCCGACTTCAGATCGTACTTCTCGACATAATCATTGTTGGTAAAGGTCGGGAAGCGCTGGAAGAAGCCGGTGCCCATCGGCAGCGTGGGGCCGGCGAAGATCACGCCCTGGTGGCAGGCGACGCAGCCGACTTCCTCGACCAGGCTCATGCCGCGCTTGGCCTGTTCGGAGATCGCGCTCTCGTCCCCCTTGAGGAAGCGGTCGAAGGGGCTGTTCGGGGTCAGCAGCGTTCGCTCGTAGGCGGCGATTGCCATTGCCATATTGTCGAAGGTGACTGCGCCGAAGACCTCCTCGAACTGCTCGCGATAACCCGGGATCGCCTTCAGGCGTTCGACGACCTGCTCCTCGGACTGCATGCCCATCTCGATCGGGTTCAGCGGCGGGCCCTTGGCCTGCTCCTCGAGCGTCGGCGCGCGTCCGTCCCAGAACTGCGCGGTCATAAAGGCCGCATTCCAGACGGTCGGGGACTTGCGCCCGCCGACCTGACCCTCGATACCGACCGACGTGGAGCGGTTGTCGGTGCCGCCGGCCATGACGTTATGGCAGGTGTTACACGACACGGTGCCGCTCGACGACAGGCGTGGATCGAAATACAGCTGCTTGCCGAGCTCGATCTTCTCGGGCGTCATCGGGTTGTTCGCCGGGATCGGCGGCGTGTCGGGCAGGACCTGGAAGACCTGGGCGGACGCCTGCGTGCCCAGTGCCATGACAGCCGCCGACGCAATGGCGACGGCGAGAATCCGCAGACTCTTCATGATGGTGTTCCCTCCCTGTGGTTTTGTGAAACCTGACTGAATTGAGGTTAATTCTAGTGTATTGTTTAGAACAAGTCTATATCATGAAACGCAGGTTAATCAATGGTTAGTACGACATACCCGGATAGAGGCAGGGTCAGGGTGACATATGGCATTTGGCAAACCGGCATCCGGGTTTCGTCGGGGTGCATCCTATGTTAGAAAGGATGATTTCCGACTGCTCCGAGGAGGCCGCCATGGAAATCCGTGAAAACTGTGTCGTATCGATCCATTACACGCTGACAAACGGGGACGGCCAGCAGCTCGACTCGTCGACGGGACAGGATCCCTTCGTCTACCTCCACGGCGCCCGCGGCATCATCCCGGGTCTTGAGCAGGCACTCGAGGGCAAGACCGCGGGCGACGAGTTTCAGGTCATGATCCCGCCAGGCGAGGCCTACGGCGAGGTGAACGACGGCCTGATCCAGACCATCCCCCGCGAGGCCTTCGCCGGCATCGAGAACCTGGAGCCCGGCATGCAGTTCCAGACCCGCGATCCGAATGGCCAGACCCTGAACATCACAGTTCGGGAGGTCGACGAAGATAACGTCAAGATCGATGCAAATCACCCCCTGGCCGGACAATCGCTGCATTTCGACGTCAGCATTACCGGGGTCCGCGAGGCGACCGAGGAAGAGATCGCCCATGGTCACGTCCACCCCTGACAAACCTTTACATATCATTGCAGAACCCCATGATTCCGGACGTGTCCTATCGGTTATGATCCCTTGAAAGCCCGGCCGCATCGCTACATGTGCCGGGACACGTCCAGCCGGACGCCGCAGGGAGGTGTGACCGATGAAGACACTCACCAGGCTGTTTCTGCTCCCGATACTGGCAGTCATCCCGATCTTGCTGCCATTGACCGCCACCGCGCAGGAGCGGGACCCCGGCTTCTCTGACGGCGAGATCCGGCAACTCCTCGCGCCGATCGCGCTCTACCCCGACGCCTTGCTGTCACAGGTGCTGATCGCCGCAACCTATCCACTCGAGGTCGTCGAGGCCGCGCGCTGGTCGCGTGACCGCCCGGGACTCGAGGGACAGGCGGCGGTCGATGCCGCCGCGGATAGGGACTGGGATCCCAGCATCAAGTCGCTGGTCGCGTTTCCGGACCTGCTCGCCCGCATGAGCGAAGAGCTCGACTGGACCCGGCGCCTCGGCGACGCCTTTCTGCTGCAGGAAGAGGATGTCATTGCCGCGGTCCAGGACCTGCGTGAACGGGCCGACGCCGCCGGTACGCTCGACCGCCTCGACCATGCCCGCGCACGCCGCGACGGCGATGTGATCGTCATTGATCCGGTCGATCCACGGGTCGTCTATGTGCCGTATTACAGCCCGCGCATCGTCTACGGCGGCTGGTGGTGGTCGGGGTATCCCCCCCATTACTGGTATCCGCCGTCCGGTTACTACACCGGCGCCGGCTTCTACTGGGGCAGCGGTGTCGTGCTCTCCGGCGGATTCTTCTTCAGCAGCTTCGACTGGCGCTACCGGCACATCGTCATTCTGAGACACCACCGACACCATTTCCACTACGTCGATTCACCCAGGTGGCGGCACAATCCGAAGCATCGCCGCGGCGTAGTCTATCGCGCCCCCGCGGTGACGCGCCACCTCGGGCAAACGACTTCGACTGGCAGGAGCGCGGTTCAGCGCACGTACGCACAGGAGGGCCCGCGATCCTCGCCGACGCACCGTCCTTCGGGTGTTTACTACAGCAGCAGCGGCGATCGGCGTCCGGCCGCCGTGCGACGCGCGACCAGCAATAACGACCAGCGCGGCACACAAGAAGTGGGTTCAACCACCGGTGCGAGGACGGACATGCCGGCATCGAATGTCTCGCGCAGCGGCGTCCGCGGTCCCGCGATCAACCGGTCCGGTTCGACGCGCCCCGCCCGCGACAGCAGCGAGACAAGTCCGCGGCGTGAAACGACGGGCAGCGGCCGCACGGGCCAGCGCGATTCTGTGCGGTCGACCGGTCGGCGTGACACCGCGACGGTCCAGCAGCAGCGTCCCGCCTTCAGCGGTAATCGAGCAGGTACAACAAACAGCTTGAGCGCCGGGTCGCAGCGGCCTTCCGCCGGGGGCATCGGCTCACGACCGTCGGCGCTCAATCGGGGAACGCGCTAGGCAGGCCGACTGCAATGTCGCGTCGCCGGATCCGGAACCCGGTGCGGCGGACGGTGGCGCTGCTGTACCTGGTCACCGTGTGCGCGGTCGTCATCGCCGACCCGCCGCGGACGGCGCCGGTACAGGGCTACGAGGTCGTGCGGGTCTACCCGCACGCGCGGGACGCCTTCACCCAAGGCCTGATCTGGCATGACGGCCATCTCTACGAAAGCACTGGTCTGAACGGGGCGTCGTCGCTGCGCAAGGTCGATCTGCGCAGCGGACGCGTGCTGAGACAGCACGACCTCGATGCGAAGTACTTCGGCGAGGGCCTCGTCGAATGGGGGCCGAACCTGATCCAGCTGACATGGCGTTCGGGTACCGGCTTCGTCTACGATCGCGAGACCTTCCGGCTGCGACAGACCTTCCACTACCGCGGCGAGGGTTGGGGCCTGACGCACGACGGCCGAAAACTGATCATGAGCGATGGCAGCGCGGTGCTGCGTTTCCTCGATCCACTGACGTTCACCGAGTCGTACGTGCTCCGTGTTCACGATGGCGGTCGTCCGGTGTCGAACCTGAACGAGCTCGAATACATAGATGGCGTAATCTATGCGAACGTCCGGCCGACTGACTGGATCGTGCGGATCTCCCCGGAGAGCGGGGAGGTGCTGGGGTGGATCGATCTGACTGGGTTGCTGTCGCCCGCCGACCGCAAGGCGCCGGTCGGCGAACTCAACGGGATCGCATGGGATGCCGGGCGCAACCGCCTGTTCGTCACCGGCAAGCGCTGGCCGAAGCTTTTCGAGATCCGAATCCTGCCGCCGTCATGACAGAGCGCGCGGTCTTCTCCGGGATGCCGAGATTGGCAAGAGAACCGGAAATCCGCTAGAGCTCCTCCGCTTCGAGCGTTTCCAGCCATTGTGCGAGCATCAGCGTCGCCAGCGCTTCGTACTGCTTTGTTAATTGTTTAGGGAAGCTCTGGGTTATTAGTCGATTCGTTCATAATCAGACGCTGGCAGATAAACTAAAGTCCAGTGTTGCAACGACCGGTTGAATGCAAGCCTCTCGTTGTTGTGAAGATGAAGTGTCCACCGAAGCGAGTCAAGCCTACCCTTGATATACCAGCGGACCTTTGTTAGGTATCACACAGACTGAGACCTCTAAGGCGGGTAGTTTCCAATGTCAGGATGAGGCCAGGGCAACAGACAATGCAACGAGGATGCCGAAGACATCCGCTGGGCACTGAACGATAACATGCGATCGGAGGTTGACGGGAAATCAATGAACGATCCGAGTTTCCACCTTGCTGCCTTTCTTTCCGGTGCCGACGGTCGAGGGACCATGGTTGCGTATCGAAAGGGCGAAGCAGTTTTCTGCCAAGGCGATGAGGCTAATGCTGTCTTCTATGTTTTAGACGGGAACTTCAAGGTTTCGATTCTTTCCCAGCGCGGCAAGGAAGCGGTTGTATCCCTCCCAAAGAAGGGAGATTTCTTCGGCGAGAGCTGCCTCAAGGGTCAACGTCAGCGTATTGCTACGGTCTCGACGATGACCAGAGCGAAAGTATTGAGGATCAGTAAGTCGACTATGGAGGGCCTGATGTGCGGTGAGCCGGAGTTCTCCGAATTGTTCATATCGCACCTCTTGAAGCGAAATGCCCGCCTCAAATCCGACCTGGTTGATCATCTATTCAATTCGAGCGAAAGGCGTTTGGCGCGTGTACTACTTCTGATGGCGAACTTTGGAAAGGAGGGGGCAACCGAACCCGAAATACCGAGGATCAGCCAGGAGACTCTCGCCGAGATGATCGGGACAACGCGGTCTCGCGTCAGCTTTTTCATGAACAAGTTCCGTAAATTGGGATTCATCGAGTACAAGGGCAACATCAAGATCCACAGCTCCTTGTTGAACGTGGTTCTGCATGACGATCCGGCGATTCGGGATGACTGCGTGAATAAGACCTAGTGTTGTGCCTCATTGCCATTGATCGAAAGTACTAGTCATGGCACCAGGCAAAATTCCACTCTCCTTTTCATGAACCAGAATAGTTCTGTTTTGCTCAGATCCAGATCCGAATACGTAGTGAAATCTTGGAAAAGGAGTGTAGACACGATGGACTCAGCCAGACGCAGAACCAAGAGTGGAGAGTTGATAGCCTCTGCGAGCGTGTTTTCGACGGACGCCGATTTGACTCCGAGAGAGCATGAGATCCTCGCGCGAATCGTAGTGGGTAATTCCAGCAAGGAAGTTGCGCGAGCCTTAAACATTAGTCCACGAACCGTCGAGTTTCACCGATCGAACATGCGAAAGAAATTTGCCGCGAGGAATACAGCCGATCTCGTTCGGAAAGTTTCGGCAAAGGATTAGCACACTCCAAACGACGCCGACGACTCGGGAATTCACCGGGTCGTTCGCCCGTAATTATTTTCGGTCTCCACTTTACCCGTGCACCCGCGCCACATACCCCTCGAGCGCATCCATCTGGCGCGGGCCCGCGCAAGCTCGTACAAACACTAGCTAGTAATTGCTGCAGCGAAGGCGATCAGTCATCGCGCAACCACTTGATCAGCTATGGAATCATGCGAGATCGAAATGCGTACCCGATGCAGGTCGCCGAATACGGTGAGCAAAGTTGAACAGTTTACCCCTTCCGTGCCCGATTAGTCTTCATCCATACGTCATGAATCCCTCAAGGCGTTTGATCCAAGGAGAGGATGATGAATCTGCCGCAGCAAGTATTCGTTAACGTGTCGGGCATAGATCCCAACGACGGTGCGAACATAGTGTTCGCATGGTGCCGCAATAAGGGCCCGGAAGACTACGTGCTCCTTGGCTCCGGCCATATCGTAAATATTCCGGCCAACGCTCGTAGGCCTGGCATCCGAGCCGGGCAATACAGCGTCACCTTCCTGCTTCCTCCAGGAATCTCTGTCGATGATGTCTTCGTAACCGATGACAAGAGCGGCAGTGAGCGATTGACCGGCGTGACCGTAACCGAGTGCCTGGGACATTCAGGTGCTCCGTTCGACGATGGCACTTCTGTTGCCGATGATCCGGCAGGTCCTCGAATCAGTCCTGCATTCCGCAACTCCGCGACGTTGAATAGGGGGAATTAGCCATGTTATTCCAAGTTCTGGGTCGGGACACTAGCGGTACCACGATGTTCATCTACTACCTGGATGGGACCGACTACACGCTTTTGGGCAGCGCATCGAATGCGACCGCGGCGGTTGCTGCGTCGACTGAAGCGGGGGAGATATGGTCGTATGCCACCCTCGTATATCTTGAGCCCGGTCAAACCCCGGAGAATATCGTTGTCTTCAACCAGGCCGGCACGATTCAAACGGCTGGAGTCTATCCGGTAGATGGGCAATTCCAGCTGACGGAACTGGACATCGCGGGCGCTACGGGTGCCACCGGTGCGACAGGAGACACGGGTGCGACAGGGGACACTGGCGCGACAGGCGCGACGGGTGACACGGGTCCGACGGGTCCCGCGGGCGTAGACGGTGCCGATGGAGCGACCGGCGCTACCGGTGCGACCGGAGATACGGGTGCGACGGGCCCCGCGGGCGCAGACGGTGCCGATGGAGCGACCGGCGCTACCGGTGCGACCGGAGATACGGGTGCGACGGGTCCCGCGGGCGCAGACGGTGCCGATGGAGCGACCGGCGCTACCGGAGACACGGGTGCCACAGGGGACACAGGCGCGACCGGAGACACGGGTGCGACCGGAGACACGGGTGCGACCGGAGACACGGGTCCGACAGGTCCGACCGGAGACACGGGTCCGACGGGTGAAGGCGTAGGCATACCGGGCCCGACAG
>CAZJKV010000083.1:0-9163 GCA_964546765.1 uncultured Chromatiales bacterium | reverse complement strand
CACGGTCCCGATGCTATACCCCGTCGACGGCGTCACCGTAAACGTCGTCGTAAACGGGATCTTGACGAAGGTGCTCGCCGGGCTGATGCTGCCGCCCGTTCCCGCCGTGGCCGTGACCATGACGGGAACGTCATTGACATTGCCCGGGTCGGTGCCTGCGATTATTTCATCCGCGTTGCTTACCCCGTCCCCGTCGAAATCCTCGTAGACATATTCGTCCACCTCCAGGGACAGGGGCTCGCCATCGATCACCGTGACCGTGTCGCTGGTCCAGCGCGCAAGCTCCCAGGGTTCCCCGTCACTGCGAGGGAAAACGAGGTCGACGTACTCGAACTTGATCGTAAAGAAATGCTCCCCTGCAGGGGCGTCGAATTCGATGCTGATCTCGCCGGTGCTGGTGTCGATGCCTTCATCGACGAACACGGGCGTGGTCTCGTCGCCGTCCATGAACACCTTGACGACAAGATTCTCGGGTTCAGGCAAACCCTGGAAACCGAGCGGCAGCGGGATGCCGGCGCCGGGCTGGGAATCCGAACCGCCATTGCCCTGGAAACAACCAGTCAGCGCGATAGCGATCAGCAGGAAAATCGGAAACAACTTCAAGGCGCAGGACCCGTGATGGTGACCGTGCCCGTGCCGGCATCCCCGGGGCCGCCGCCACCTCCTCCACCACCTCCGTCGCCACTGGACAGCAATACCCCTGCCGCCACCACCCCCAGGCCGATCCACACCCACTTGTTGACGCCCTTCAACCCGGTAGCGTCCTTCTGTGCCGTCTCGGCGCCTGCCTGGCCGATGCCGGTCGTCGCCACGTCTACCGGACGTAACACGATGACGTAGGGTTCAACCAGTTGTTCGGGAGCGATGTTGCCGGCGAGGTCGGTCGCCTGGATGAAGTACTCGATCCTCGACCCTGCCGCCGCGGGCAGATCCACAGAGTAGATATCCCTGCCGGGGGCCTCCAGCATCGTCATGCGCTGGTATACGCTGCTGCCGGCTTCGCGATAAAACACCGTGACTTCCTTGATCCCCACGTTGTCCGTCACTGTCGCCTGGATTCGGATCGGCATGCCCGCCGGGAACTCTGAGAGCGGTGTATGCGTTACTGTGGGAGGGATTGTGTCGGCACGCTGCATGCCGATGGCCTGACCGCTGGAAACGCTGGGGAATATCAGGGAAAACACCAGATATACCGCCAGCACGGGGCGGGCGGAACGCATCAGCAACATGGTACCGCTCCCTAGAGGGTGATGAAAGGCTCTTTCAAGTCAATATTATAGCTGCATTCAGGCGGACTAGAAAGCACGCGCGCGCGATGGCGCCTGGATCGATCTGTATCGTAAATGATGCATCTCTGTGACTATAACGCATCAAGGCATCATGATTATGTATTATTCAATTCACGCAACAAACAGATACAAAATAAATGTTGTCCGGGGTTCATGTTGTTATAATATCGCCATTCTGGGAACGCGATTCCGGGAAGGTCAATTTATTGACGAAATGTCCGGATTCATTCATACTCCTGCTACCGAGTTCTCATAATTTTTTGGCAGTCATGCAGGAGTCAATAAACTGCCACGTCGTTTAGGAGTTATTCCTCCTGAATGACTGCTGTTAGAGTTTTATTGTTCATGGATTGATTCGCATTGATTGGGGCGAATCGAACATCAAAATAGCTGAAAGGATCAGCAAGTGTATGTACCTTACAGTCCGCACCGTTTCTTGCACGCGCTTTCCGCCTCCATCATCATGTGATGCATCTGGGCTCGCATCATGAATAACGGCGGATCTCCGGACATGAACGACAATCTGAGGAAAAGAGCGCGCTCGTTCAGAGGCGTCATCCGCGGGCACTTCCACGATTTCGCAACACTCCTCCGTCTGACTGATGCCGTGATCGTCGGCACCACGTTGTGGGTGCTGTTGTGGATGTACGGGTATACATGGGATTACCGTTACGCCACGGCTGCCATATTGAGCAGCGCGCTGTTCTTCGTCATCGCGCAGTTCCTGGATCTCTACCGTTCGCGGCGCGGCTCGTCGTTCGTACGTGAATTCATGCAACTGTGCTCGGCCTGGTTCATTGTCGTCACGTTCATCCTGCTGGTCAGCTATGCGACGAAGATATCCGATGACCAGTCGAGACTGGCCATTCTCACCTGGTTCATGCTCACCCCCATCGTCCTCGGGTTGTGGCGCGCCGTAGTCAACTATGGCCTCGGCGTGTTGCGCAAGAACGGAATCAACACCCAAAGGGTCGCGATCGTCGGCGCCCACGAACTGGGGGCGGAGTTTGCCCATACCCTGCTCGAATCCCGCTGGATGGGTCTGAAACCGGTCGGCTTCTACGACGACCGGAAGCCCGCCGGCGAACGCCCCCTGGTCACCGAACCGCTCAAGGTGATCGGCGACCTGGACCTGCTGGTTCAGCATGCGGAGCAATGGAAGATCGACACCATCTATATCACCCTGCCCCTGCGCGCGGAAGAACGGATCAGGAAACTGCTGGAACGGCTCGCGGACACCACGGTTTCGGTGTACCTGGTCCCGGATTTCTTCGGCTACAACCTGATGAACGCCGGCATGAGCAATCTGGGCGAATATCCCGTCGTCAGCATCTACGAAACGCCGTTCAACGGCATAGACGGCTGGATCAAGCGCTGCGAGGATATCGTGCTGTCGAGCCTGATACTGATGATCATCGCGATCCCGATGCTGATCATCGCCACCGGGATCAAGCTGAGCTCGCCGGGTCCGGTCATCTACAAGCAGGCGCGCTACGGTCTGCGCGGCGAGCGTATCGACGTCCTCAAATTCCGCACCATGTCGGTCTGCGAGGACAGCGACACGGTGGAACAAACGCACCAGTTCGATCCGAGAGTCACCCGCTTCGGGGCGTTTCTGCGCCGGACATCCCTGGATGAATTGCCCCAGTTCTTCAACGTCCTGCAGGGCTCGATGTCGATCGTCGGCCCGCGGCCGCATGCGATCATCCATAACGAGCAGTATCGCAAGTTGATCAGCGGTTACATGTTGCGGCACAAGGTCAAACCGGGCATCACCGGACTCGCGCAGATCAACGGCTGGCGCGGCGAGACCGATACCCTGGACAAGATGAAACACCGCGTGGATTACGACCTGGCCTACATCAAGAACTGGTCGCTCCTGCTGGACTTCAGGATCATCGCCCTGTCCGTATTCAAGGGATTCACGGGGAAAAACGTCTACTAAACCGGCTGATCACTCTCGGGAGTCAACAACACATCATGATCGACAAGTACAACCGTATCCCGCGCCCCGGATTCGCCGCCGTTGCGGGATTATGCGTCATGCTCGCCGTGCTGGCCGCCTTCAGCACGGCGCATGCCCAGGATGACCTCCTGACCCTGCAAGGCGAAGACGTGACGGAGTACCTGATAGGTCCCGACGACGTCCTGGCCATCTCTGTCTGGAGAGAGGAGACGCTCCAGCGCACCGTCACCGTCAGGCCTGACGGCAACATCTCGTTCCCGCTGGTAGGCGAGATCACGGCGGCATCCCGCACCCCCTCGGCGCTGCAGCGGGAGATTACCGACCGCCTGAAGCGGTACATGCCGGATCCGGTGGTCACGGTGATCATCGACAAGGTCGCCTCCTACAAGATCTACGTCATCGGCGAGGTCAAGAGCTCCGGCCAGTACCAGGTAGGCCATTACATCGACGTCGTACAGGCGCTGGCCCTCGCGGGCGGCCTGACCCCCTTCGCGTCAGAAAATCGCATCAAGATCCTGCGCAGGGAAAACGGCGTAGAGACCGCCATTCCATTCCAGTACGCCAGCGTCAAGGCGGGGCGCAATCTGGGACAGAACATCATCCTGAAACGCGGCGACGTCGTCGTCGTTCCCTAGTGCCAAGACCACCGGAATGCGCCGAGCCTGATAACGCCCGGTCGCCCGCCCGCAGGCTATTCTTACTGCTCCCTCCCCTCCTGGGCTGCGCGCTGGCCGGCGCCGCGCACGGGGCCATGTGGTCGGTTGAACCATCGGTACAGGCAAGCGTCATATATGTCGATAATATCTTCATGCAGCAGACGTCACCCATATCCAGCACGGGCTGGACGGCAGCGCCGCGACTGGATCTGACAAGGCGGACCGAGACCACCACCGCCAATTTCGGCGGGTATCTGGTCCTGTATCGCTATTCCGAGGACGAAATCAGGGATTCCAGCGTCCGCGTGCTGACATTCTCCGGGAATTCCAAGGCGAGACGCAGCAGCCTGGACTGGAATGGATTCTACAAGAGCGACACGACGGTTACCGCGATCACCGAGGTGGTGGATACCGTGGACGAGGATGAAGGCGGCGACACGGATGACCTGGACGGCCTGGACGGCCTGGACGGCGGGGCCGTCGACCTCAACCTCGTGGATGTCGAGATCCGCCGCAACCAGCTGCGCGTGCAACCTTCATGGTCCCGCGCGATCACGCAGACGAGCTTCCTGCGGCTGGGCTACAGCCTCAACGACGTCCGCTATTCCGGCCGCGGGGATATCCCCCTGGACGATTACCGCACCCATACAGTCGATGTCGCGCTGTCGCGCCAGATCAACCGGCGCGACGCCGTGGATGCCGGCGTTTCCGTATCGAGATATGACGTGATCGACGAGGATATCCGATCGGATGATTACACTGTCAAGTTGAACCTGAGACGCCAGTTTTCCCCGAATCTCCGGGGGTCGTTCGGCGCGGGCGTCCGTTCGACGACGATCTCTCGCGGCACCGAGGAAAGCGAATCTTCAGGCGGTGTCGTCGACGCCGGCCTGATCGGACGGCCGTCCCGGTCGACCAGCTATCGCGTCAGCCTCGAGCGCAGCCTGCGGCCGAGCGGCGCGAGGGCGATCGTCCTGAGCGACCAGCTCCGGGTCAATGTCAGCCACGATGTCACCCCGACCCTGACCCTGTCGCTCCGGGGTCGGGCGTACAGGAACGAGTCGATCGATTCGACGCAGCCATTTGCCGACCGAACGTTTTATAGTATAGACACCGGCTTCCAGAAGGCGATCACCCGCTTCTGGAGCATCGACGGTTCGTACCGGTATCGCTGGCAAAAGTTTGAGGGCGCGGACGACTCTGCGGACAGCAATACGGTCTACCTGGCCGTAAACTATCGATGGAAAGGGTACTCCCTGTCACGCTAGGCACATTGATGCTACATTCTCACAACATGGGTAATTCCGGTCATGTCAACCAATACACTTGACCTCAGCGATATTCTGGCGGTCTTGCGCCGCCGCAAGTTTCACCTGATCATCCCGACGCTGCTCGTGCTCGTGATCGCGATCAGCATCGCCTACGGCCTGCCGGCGGTATACCGTTCGACCGCGACGATCCTGATCGAACAGCAGGACATCCCCAGGGACATGGTGAGGACGACGGTCACGAGCTACGCGACGGAACGCATCCAGATCATCAGCCAGCGCGTACTGACCCGGCAAAACCTGTGGACCATCATACAAAAATACAACCTGTTCCAGGACGAGCTGGAGACCGCGGACAGGTTCGAGATCATTTCGCGGGTACGGCAGGCCATCGGCATCAACATGATCAGCGCCGAGGTCGGTGATCCCGCCAGCGGCAGGGCCGGCAGGGCCACGATCGCCTTCGAGATATCCTTCGAGAGCCATGACCCCGTCGCCGCGCGTGACGTCGCCGAGGAACTCGCGTCGCTCTTCCTGCAGGAGAACATCAGGATCCGTTCCCAGATGGCGGCGGAGACCTCCGGCTTCCTCACCGAAGAAGCGGACAAGCTGAACGTCCGGCTTGCCGAACTCGAGGCGGAGCTTGCGGATTTCAAGGAAAGAAACGTGGGTCAGATGCCGGAACATATGCAGCTGAACATGAACCTGATGGAGCGCACCGAGCGGGAGCTGGAGAATACCCAGCGGGAGATCAGCGCGCACCTGGAGCACAAGGTTTCCCTGGAATCCCAGCTCGCGCATCTCGAGCCCAACACCGGCGAGAGCCCCGCAGGACGTATCAGGGCCTTGCAGGCGCGCTATCTGACCGCGTCCGCAACCTACTCGCCCGATCATCCCGACGTCATCAGCCTGCGCCGGGAGATCGAGTCGCTGCGCGGACGCATCGGCGACACCGAGAACGCCCGGCAGATCGAGGATCAGATCCTGAAGGCACGCGCGGAGCTAGGCGCCAATCAGGAGCGTTATTCCAGCGATCATCCCGATATACTGAGGCTGCAAAGGTCGATACTGGTGCTGGAAGACGAGCTGCAGAAGGCGCGCGCCAACAGCCTTGGCGGCGGCGTCGATTTCGAACCGGACAACCCCGCGTACCTGACGGCCAGGACCCAGCTCGAGGCCGTGAACATCCGGCTCAATTCGCTCCACGATCTCAGGGACAGGCTCACGGAGCGCCTGGACATGTATGAAAACCGCATCCTGCAGATCCCCGGCGTCGAGCAGGAAAGCTTCATCCTGCGGCGCGAATATGACAACACAGTCAAAAAGTTCCATGAAATCAAGCAGAAGCAGCTGGAGGCACAACTCGGCGAGCAGCTTGAGGCCGAACAGCGGGGCGAGCGGTTCTCGTTGATAGAGGCGCCCTATATCCCGGAGTCACCGTTCAAACCGAACCGGCTGGGCATCCTCCTCCTCGGGGTGGTCATGTCGATGACGAGCGGGATTGGATTCGCGGCGGTTGCCGAGTATCTTGATCGTAGTGTGCGCGGCGCCAGGGGAATCATCGCGCTGGCGGGCGCGCCGCCACTGGTGATGCTCCCCTATATCAGGACGGTGGAAGATACGCGTCAGCAGCAGCGCCGGATCATGATAATCGGCGCATCGGTCCTGGCACTACTGGTACTCGGGTTGCTCTCGGCGCAGGCCCTGCTGGCCGTCTGATGCGTCGCGCCGTCAAGAGATCGTGTACCCTGCCGATTCGTATGTATGCCGGATCGCGACGGGCGCAGCCGTGACGGCGCGCCCGCGAACCAATTGAGATCAGACCATGGATCGCATTACCAAAGCGGTTGAAAGGATTCGCAACGAACAGGGCAGCGAGCCGCCGGGCAGCGACCTCGAGATTCGAAGACTGGATTTCTCGCGTGACGCCCTGCGTCACAACAGGATATTCATCGGCGATGACAACAGCGATACCGCCCAGGCATTCAAGCTGCTGCGCACGCGCATCTGGCATCAGATGCGCGCGCATGGCTGGCAGAGCATAGGGGTCACAAGCGCCAATCCGGGCGAAGGAAAAACGATGACCGCGATCAATCTCGCCATCAACCTGGCGATGATGGAGGTCGGTCGCAACGTGGTGCTGATCGATCTGGACATGCGCCGCCCCAGCATTCACAAGCGTTTCGGATTTCGACCCGACTACGGCGTCAGCGATTTCCTGCTGGCCGGGACGCCTTTGCAGCAGGTCATGATCAATCCGGGGATCGAAAGATTGACGCTCGTGCCGGGCAATACCTCGTTTGCGAACTCGTCCGAGATATTGTCATCGACCAGGGTCAAGCACCTGATGCTCGAGATCAAGAAGATCTACCCGTCATCACTCGTGGTCGTCGACCTGCCGCCGGTGCTGGTCGCGGACGACGTGCTGGTCGTGTCGCCTCACATCCATGCCTTTCTGCTGGTGGTCGAGGAGGCCCGCGCCCAGGGCAAGGACGTCAGCAAGGCCCTCGAGCTCATGCACGAAACCCACATCCTCGGCACGGTGCTCAACAAGTCGCCGGAGGCGAACGATCAGTTCTATGGTTACTGAACGGCGGCAACATGTATCTCTCATACTATAAATTCAGGGAAAAGCCGTTCTCGCTGCTCCCGGACCCCGCCTTCCTCTACATGAGCAAGAATCACCGGATGGCGTTCTCCATGCTGGAGTACGGCCTCATGAACCAGGCCGGATTCACGGTGATCACCGGAGAGATCGGGTCGGGCAAGACGACGCTGGTGCGGCAACTGCTCGAGCAGATCGAGGACAACGACGACATCAAGGTCGGGCTGGTATCGAACGCGCACCGCTCCTACGGCGAGCTGCTGCAGTGGGTCCTGCTCGCCTTCAAGCTCGAATACCGCGGCAAGGAGAAGGTTGAACTGTATCAGACGCTCGTCGACTTCCTGATGCACGAGTACGACCTGGGTCACAGGACCATCCTGATCATTGACGAAGCGCAGAACCTGGACGTCGAATCACTCGAACAGTTGCGGATGCTTTCGAACATCAATGCCAACAAGCAACTGATACTGCAGTTGATGCTGATCGGGCAGCCCGAGCTGCGGAGCATGCTGCGCCGCCCCGAACTCGAACAGTTCGCGCAACGCATCGCGGTCGATTACCATCTGAGCCCGCTGGACCTGCAGGGGACATGCGACTATATCTGGCACCGACTGACGATTGCGGGCGGCGACCCGAACCTGTTCGATGCGCCGGCCTGCCTGGCGGTCCACTACTACACGCACGGGGTACCGCGGCTCATCAACGTGCTGTGCGATACCGCGCTGGTTTGCGGATACGCGGACCAGAAGGCAACCATCGATGCCGACCTGATCCATGACGTCGTGCGCGACAAGATCATCGGCGGCCTGTTCCTCTCCCATGAGGAAGATGAGGGAGATCCCGACGCGGAGGAAGACGTCCCCGCCACCGTCAACAAGTCCCGGAAGTGACGAATCTCAATCGTAGGAATGCATGAACCCGGTGATCACGAGTCCTTGCGGGCGTTTTTCGACTTGTATCACCACGTCGCCCGTGACCGTGTTTTCGCTCTGGTCATCCCTGAACCGGACGTATACCCTGAAATTACCCTCACCCCGCACGTCGCCATCCCGGTCCTGTCGCCAGCGCAGACCATCGATGATGAATTCACGCCTGTCGGTGAGCCGGAACAGCTCCTCGTAGTCTCGGCGGATCCCGGTCTTGTTGCTGCGGTCATTGGTCCGGGCATTCTCGGCGAACAGGCTCAGCATCAGCTCCAGATTGCCGGTTTCATAGGCGCGCGCGAAGGTCGCCGCGAGGTTGTCGAGTTCCTGGAGCGTCGCCACCGAGCGGGCCGGGGTGACATCGATCCTTGGCGCAGGCGGCAGCGTCGGCGCCGGCCGGGTTGCAACGGCCTCGACCTGAGTGGAGACCGGCGGGGCCGCAGGCGGGGATTGCGG
>CAZJKV010000082.1:0-9173 GCA_964546765.1 uncultured Chromatiales bacterium | reverse complement strand
CGAGCCCCGGGTCGCCGGCCCAGTGTTCCGGCGGCAGCAGCGCCGTCGCGGGACGCGCGGTATCGCCGAAGACATGCCGGATGATCGCGTCGCGGTCGAGCGCATGGGCGATCGCGCGTCGCACCGCGGGATCGGCGGTCACGCCGTCGCGCATGTTGAAGCCGAGATACGCGAAGGTCGATCCGCGTCCCTCCTCGATCCGGACCTCGGGGCGCTCCCTCAGCCAGGTGACCAGTTCCGGCGTCAGATCGCTCTGCAGCATGTCGATCTCGCCGCGCAGGAGTTTCAGTACCCGGACCGTCGGGTCCTGGACCGCGACGAATTCGAGCAGCTGGCCGTCATCGCGACGGCGCAGGCGCAGCCGCGCCTCGTCGGGCCAGTCGACGACCTCGAACGGTCCGCTGCCGACCGGGGCGCGGTTGAACGGATGCGCGGCCTCGATCAGCCGCCGCGGCAGGATTCCGAGGGTGAGGCGACCGGGAAAGAGCGGATCCGCCTGCTTCAGCCGGAACGCAATCGTTTCGTCGTCGATGACGTCTATAGCCGAAACATTGTCGAGCGACAGGCGATGCGGAGAACCGCTGTCTTCGTCGAGCACGTAATCGTAGGTCGCCTTGACGTCACCGGCCGTCACCCGCGCGCCGTCGCTGAACGTGGCGTCGCGCCCGGTCAGGTGAAAACGGTAATGCAGCGGCGTGACGCGCTGCCACACCGCCAGCGCGGGCGCCGGCATCGCGTGCTCGTCGAAATCCACCAGTTGCTGGTATAGCAGGCGATTGATACGGGACGACGCGGCATCGGTCGCATGACGCGGATCGAGCGTGACCGGCATCGATGCGAGGCCGAAGCGCAGACTGTCCCTGGACGACTGCCCGCAGGCGCCGGCCAGCAACGCCACGCAGGCCAGTAGCAGGATCAGGGCGAGCGGTCTTGCCATGACTCGGCGCGCCAGGCCCCGACGAATTCGGTGAAATGCGGTTGCGCGGCCTTGCGCAGGTGATCGCGCAGCAGCTCGCACTCCTCGTGATAGCGTTCCCGGCTCAGGCGGCCGCGCAGCAACTCGAAGCGCAGATAGATCAGCCAGGTGTTGAGCACGTCGGTCTCGCAGTAATTCCGGATACCGACGATATCGCCGGCCTGCCACGCGTCCCACACCTTGTCGCCGCTCATGCCTAGCTTGCCGGGATAACCGAGTATCGTCGCGAGCTGGTCGAGCGGCGCCGCCGCGCGTGCCTGGTAACCCGCGAGCACGTCCATCAGGTCGGTATGGCGCCAGTGAAAGCGATTCAGGTAGTTGTTCCACCGGAACGCGGTGTCCTCCTCTCCGGTATCCCAGTATCGGGGTGCGGCGATGCCGTGCAGCAGCGCGCGATAGTGGATCACCGGCAAGTCGAAACCCGAGCCGTTCCAGGTCACAAGGTTGGGCGTGAATTTCTCGATGCCGTCGAAGAAACGCCGCACCAGCTCATCCTCGCCCGCATCGGGCTCGCCGAGCGACCAGACCTTCAGCGCGTCTCCGGTACGCAGCACTGCGGAAATCGCGACGATGCGATGCAGGTGCAGGCGCAGGAATTCCTGCTCCCCGGTCTCCTGGCGCCGCTTGTGAAACATGACATTCGCGACATCAGCGTCACAGAGCCCGTCGAGACCGTACAGGCGGCGGCCGGACGCGACGTCGGGGATGGTCTCGATATCGAAGACGAAGACATTCATCCGCATAGTCAGGCGGCGGGGAAGACGTCGGTCGACAGGTAGCGGTCGCCGCGATCGCAGGCGATTGTCACGATCACGGCATCGTCGACCTCGTCGAGCAGCGACAGCGCCGCCGCGACAGCACCGCCGGACGAGATGCCGACGAAGATGCCCTCGCGCGCGGCGAGCGCCCGGGTCGTGTCCTCGGCCTGGTGCTGGGTCACGTCTATGATGCGATCGACGCGCGCGGGCTCATAGATCCTCGGCAGATATTCCTCGGGCCAGCGCCGGATACCGGGTATGCAGGCGCCCTCGCCGGGCTGCACGCCGATGATGCGGATCGCGGGATTCTGTTCCTTCAGGTAGCGCGACACGCCCATGATCGTCCCGGTCGTGCCCATGGCGCTGACGAAGTGCGTGATCGCGCCGCGCGTGTCGCGCCAGATTTCGGGCCCCGTGGTCTCGTAATGCGCGCGCGGATTGTCCGGGTTCGAGAACTGGTCCAGCATCGCCCCGCGTCCATCAGCGACCATCTTGCGGGCGAGATCGATCGCCCCCTCCATGCTCGCCTCCCGCGGCGTCAGGACGATCTCGGCGCCGAATGCGTGCATCAGCGCGCGCCGTTCGAGGCTCATGTGTTCCGGCATGACGAGGATCATGTGATAGCCACGGATTGCAGCCGCCATCGCCAGCGCAATGCCGGTGTTTCCGCTGGTCGGTTCGATCAGGGTATCGCCGGGACGGATCCGCCCGTCTTCCTCGGCATGGCGGATCATGCCGAGGGCCGGCCGGTCCTTGACCGAACCGGCCGGGTTATTGCCTTCCAGCTTGACGAGCACCGTGCTGGAGGCCCCGCCCGGCAGCCGCTGCAGTCTGACGAGCGGCGTGTTGCCGACAAAGGTCTCGATCGTCGGGAAAGGATAACGCATGAATGCCGCCCGGGATGCTATCAGTTGCTCATTGTAGCCCTGTCGCAGACACGCCATCAACCGCGCCGGGACGCGGTCGTTCAAGCGCGGCACGATAATGTCGATATATCTGGACGGGGCCAGCCGCTTTGGACGATAACAAGGCCGGAGTCCGCCATGGGCAGGGACAAGCGCAGGGACAGTCGTGGCAATGTGACGGTCGATTCGGCCGGCGCGATGTTCTTTCTGCGCTCGCGCGACGGGATCTATGCCATCACGCGTGTCATCGACGTTTCGCTTTCCGGGGCCGGCATCCAGACGCGCTACCGTCTTGCGCCGGGCGAGACAGTTACCCTGAAATATCGCGCCGGCGACTACCGGTTGTCCATACTGGGCACGATCGCCTGGTGCACCGAGGACGACGACAGCAACTGCAAACTCGGCATCTCCTTCGACGCACAGAACCGGGAAAGCAACGCGCTGTTCTTTCTCGCGATGCGGAAATATCTCGACGAATTCGACGGTCTCACCATGGACGCCTGAACCGCGCGGGCATGAAAAAGGGGCCGAAGCCCCTTGAACCATGCGCGAGCGGACAATGCGCGGTCAGGAACCGGCGTCCTCGAGTTCCTTCATGCTGAGCCTGATGCGCCCCTGCTTGTCGATCTCGAGGACCTTGACCCGAACCATCTTGCCCTCCGTCAGCTTGTCGCTGACGTTGTCTACGCGCTCGTTCGAGATCTGGGAGATGTGGACGAGGCCGTCCTTGCCGGGCAGTATCGTGACAAATGCGCCGAAGTCCATCAGCTTCGCGACCCGGCCCTCGTAGATCGATCCGACCTCGACATCGGCGGTCAGTTGCTTGATGCGGCGGATCGCCTCCTCTCCGGCGGCGTGATCGACCGAGGCGATCTTGACCGTTCCGTCGTCCGATATGTCGATGCTGGTACCGGTCTCTTCGGTCAGCGCGCGTATCGTCGCGCCGCCCTTGCCGATGACGTCGCGGATCTTCTCCGGATTGATCTTCAGCGTGACGATGCGCGGTGCGTGGGGCGAGATATCCGCGCGCGGCTCCGAGATCACGCTGGCCATGCGCTCGAGGATATGGAGGCGGCCTTCACGCGCCTGCTCGAGGGCGGTCGCCATGATCTCGCGGGTGATGCCGTCGATCTTGATGTCCATTTGCAGCGCGGTGACGCCGCTCCTGCTGCCGGCGACCTTGAAATCCATGTCGCCGAGGTGATCCTCGTCGCCGAGGATATCGGTCAGGACCGCGCTGCGATCCCCTTCTTTTATTAGGCCCATCGCGATGCCCGCGACCGGCGCCTTGACCGGCACGCCGGCGTCCATCAGCGCGAGGCTGCTGCCGCACACTGAGGCCATCGAACTCGAGCCGTTAGACTCGGTGATCTCCGAGACGACGCGGATCACATACGGAAACGTGTCCGTGTCGGGCAGCACCGCGGCGACGCCGCGCTTCGCGAGCCGGCCGTGACCGATCTCGCGGCGCTTGGGCGAGCCGACGAAGCCGGTCTCGCCGACGCAGTACGGAGGGAAATTGTAATGCAACATGAACGGTTCCTTGCGCTCGCCCTCGATCGCGTCGATGACCTGGGCGTCGCGACCAGTGCCAAGCGTCGCGACGACGATCGCCTGGGTCTCGCCTCGGGTGAACAGCGCGGAGCCGTGGGTGCGTGGCAACACGCCGACGCGTATGTCGATCGGGCGCACGGTGCGGGTGTCGCGGCCGTCGATGCGCGGGTGACCGGACAGGATGCGCCCGCGAACGACGCGTTTCTCGAGCTTCTCGATTGCGCCCTTGACGGTGTCCTTCGACCAGCCGTCCTCGCCTTCGGGGTCGACGAGCCGTTCGATCGCGTCGGCGCGGATCTCCGCGAGGCGGTCCTGGCGCTCGAGCTTGTCCTGGAGCTGGTAGGCTGCCGTAACAGCCTCGCCGTAGTCGGCGTCGACACGCTTGCGCAGGTCCCCGTCTTCGGCGACCGGCTGCCAGTCCCAGGCCGGCTTGCCGGCCTCGGCGGCAAGCGCCTTGATCGCCTCGATTGCGACCTGCTGGTGCTCATGCCCGAACAGCACCGCATCCAGCATCACTGCCTCAGGCAGTTCCTTCGCATCGGACTCGACCATCAGCACGGCATGCTCGGTGCCGGCGACGACGAGGTCGAGCTGCGAGGACCCGAGCTGGCTCAGGGTCGGGTTCAGGACGAAATTGCCGTCGATATACCCGACGCGGGCCGCCCCGATCGGGCCGTTGAACGGGACGCCGGACAGCGCGAGCGCCGCCGAGGATCCGATGATCGCCGGGATGTCCGGATCAATTTCCGGATCGAGCGAGATCACGGTCGCGATGACCTGGACTTCGTTGGTGAAACCTTTGGGAAACAGTGGGCGCAGCGGGCGGTCGATCAGGCGGCAGGTCAGCGTTTCCTTTTCAGAGGGCCTGCCTTCCCGTTTGAAGAAGCCGCCCGGGATCTTCCCGGCAGAATAGGTGCGTTCCTGGTAATTGACGGTCAGTGGAAAGAAGTCGCGGCTCGGATCGCTGGATTTCTGCGCGACCGCTGTGACCAGCACCATGGTATCGCCCATGCTGACCATCACGGCGCCGGTCGCCTGCCTCGCCACTTCACCGGTCTCGAGGACGACCTTGTGGTCGCCGTACTGAAATTCTTTTCTGATAGCTGTCAATGTCACGTTCGCTTCCTTAGGGTCAAATCGACAGTGTGTCCCGAAACGGCCGTCTGACGGCGTCGGTCCGGTATCCGGAAAGTCGCGAGGGTTTGCATCCAATCGTATCCCGGCGACACCGCGGCGCGGGGATACGGCCCCGCGCGACGATTACTTGCGCAGGCCGAGACTGGCGATCAGTTCCTGGTAGCGGGTGGCATCGCTCTTGCGCAGGTAGTCGAGCAGCTTCCTGCGGCTGCTGACCATCTTCAGCAATCCCTGACGGGAGTGATGGTCCTGCTTGTGCTCCTTGAAATGATCGGACAACTGATCGATACGGGCCGAGAGCAAGGCCACCTGCACCTCAGGTGAGCCGGTATCCCCGTCGAACCGTTGATACTTCCTTACGACATCCGCCTTGATATTCGCGTCTAATCCCATTGTTTCCTGTCCAGTTCCGCTGCTGTAAAAAGCGCGCCTATTTTATCCCGCAACCGTGATGACTTACAAGATAAAAACCCGCGGCGTCAGCGTCCGCCGCGGGGCGCGATTCAGTAATTGACCAGCCGCTTGGGGGCGATCCTGCCGTCGTCCAGGATCCGGCCGACGCCCAGAAAGCGGTCTTCCCGGGTATAGATACGCACCAGGCCCTGGCTCGGGGCGTGCGGCACGAACACCGCCTGGCCCCGGATCAGGAAATAGGCGACGTCCTGGCTCAGCCTGACGTCCGGCCACTGCGACAGGGCGTCCTCCATCGATACCAGGCAGTCGTCCAGTTGACCCTCGTCCCCCGCCGCGGCGATCTCCTCGAGCGCGTCGAGGGTGTACATGCGGCCGGCGTCGAAGGCGCCGACCCCGGTGCGGCGCAGGCGGCTCACATGGGCGCCGCAGCCGAGCGCCTCGCCGAGTTCGTCGGCGAGGACCCGGATATAGGTCCCCTTGGAGCAGTCCACCTCGACCGTAACCGTGTCGTTCTCGAAGGCAAGCACATCGAAGCGGTGGATCACGACCGGGCGCGCCTTGCGTTCGACCTCGATCCCCTGATGTGCGAGCTTGTACAGCGGGACACCGTTCTGCTTGACCGCCGAAAACATCGGCGGCACCTGCTCGATCTCGCCGCGGAAACGGCCGACCGCGGCCTCGACCGCGGCCCGGTCGATCGCGGCCGCATCGCCACCGCCGATGGCCTCGCCCTCGGCGTCACCGGTCGCAGTCCGCATGCCGAGCCGGATATCCGCGACGTAGCGCTTGTCGGCATCGAGCAGGAAGCCTGACAGCTTGGTCGCCTCGCCCAGGCACAGCGGCAACAGACCGTTCGCGAGCGGGTCGAGGCTCCCCGTATGGCCCGCCTTGCGGGCGCGGAACAGCCGCTTGGCCGCCTGCAGCGCCGCGTTCGACGTGATGCCGGACGGCTTGTCCAGCAGCAGAATTCCCGTAATGTCACGCCCCTTGGGGCGGCGATGCCTGCTCATGATTCGTTTTCACCTTTCTTGCCGCCGCCACCGACCGAGGCGTCGATCAGCGCGGAGAGCCGGGCGCCGGCCTCCAGCGTTTCGTCGTAGATAAAATGCAGCTGCGGGATGATGCGCAGCAGCAGGCGCCGACCCAGCGTATGTCTCAGATAGGGCGCGGTCCGGTTCAGGATCCCGACGGACTCCGCGGCGCCTTCGGCATCACTGCCGATCACGGTCATGTACACCTTCGCGTGGGCCAGGTCGTTCGACACCCGCACCTCGGAAATGCTCACCATGCCGAGCCGCGGATCCTTGACCTCGGTCTGGATCAGGCGGGCGAGTTCGCGCTGGATCTGCTCGGCGACACGCAGGGAACGGCTGTATTCCTTTGACATGACGTTTCGTCAATTCCGGCGATCCCGGCGCGGGGGCGCCGGATCCCGATCGCTTACTGGAGTACCCGTCTGACCTCGATCCGCTCGTACACCTCGATCTGGTCGCCGGCCTTGATGTCGTTGTAGTTGCGCACGCCGATGCCGCACTCGGTGCCGGCCTTGACCTCGCTGACGTCGTCCTTGAAGCGGCGCAGAGACTCGAGCTCGCCCTCGAAGATCACGACGTTGTCGCGCAGCACGCGTATCGGATTGTTGCGCTTGACCGAGCCCTCGACGACCAGGCAGCCCGCAACCAGGCCGAACTTCGGCGAGCGGAACACCTCGCGCACCTCGGCCATACCAACGATCTGCTCGCGGATCTCCGGCGACAGCATGCCGGACAATGCCTGCTTCACTTCGTCTATCGCGTCGTAGATGATACTGTGATAACGCAACTCGACGCCGTTTTCCTCGGCCGTGCGGCGCGCGACTGCATCGGCGCGGACATTGAAGCCGATCACGATCGCATTGGACGCGAGCGCCAGGTTGATGTCGGACTCGGTGATGCCGCCGACGCCGCTCGAGATCACGTTGACCGTGACCTCCTCGTTCGAGAGCTTGGTCAGCGCGTCCTTCAGCGCCTCGACCGAACCCTGCACGTCGGCCTTGATGACGATATTGATCCCGACACCCGCTTCCTTGCCGAGTTGCGAGAACATGTCCTCGAGCCGCGCCGCCTTCTTCGCGGCGAGCTTGACGTCGCGGAACTTGCCCTGGCGGAACAGCGCGACCTCGCGCGCCTTGCGCTCGTCCTGCAGCACGAGCATGTCGTCGCCGGCGTTCGGCGCCCCGGACAGGCCCAGCACGACGATCGGCATCGACGGGCCGGCCTCGTCGACCTTGCGTCCGCTTTCGTCGAACATCGCGCGTACCCGGCCGTATTCACTGCCGGCGAGGATCATGTCGCCCCGGCGCAGCGTACCGTTCTGCACCAGCACCGTCGCGACCGGGCCGCGGCCCTTGTCGAGGCTGGACTCGATTACCGTACCGCTCGCCGGCCGCTTCGCGACCGCCTTGAGCTCCATGACCTCGGCCTGCAGCAGGATCGCCTCGAGGATGTCGTCGACGCCCTCGCCGCTCTTGGCCGACACGCCGACGAACATCGTGTCGCCACCCCACTCCTCGGGGATCACCTGCTGTGCGACCAGTTCCTGCTTGACGCGGTCGACGTCGGCCTCGGGCTTGTCGACCTTGTTGATCGCGACCAGCATCGGGACCCCGGCCGCGCGTGCATGCTGGATCGCCTCGATGGTCTGCGGCTTGACGCCATCGTCGGCGGCGACGATCAGCACGACGATGTCGGTCACCTTGGCGCCGCGCGCCCGCATCGCGGTAAACGCCGCGTGACCCGGAGTGTCGAGGAAGGTGATCATGCCGCGTTCGGTCTCGACGTGATAGGCACCTATATGCTGGGTAATGCCACCGGCCTCGCCGGCAGCAACCCGCGTGCGGCGGATGTAGTCCAGCAGCGAAGTCTTGCCGTGATCGACATGGCCCATGATCGTCACGACCGGCGGGCGGCTGATGCCTTCGCCTTCTCCCTCGATCTCGCCGGGTAGCAACTCCTCCTCGATCGCGTTTTCCTGCAGCAGCCTCGGCTTATGGCCCATCTCCTCAACGACGACCGCCGCGGTATCCTGGTCCAGCACCTGATTGATCGTCACCATGCTGCCCATGCTCATCATCGTCTTGATGACTTCGGCGGCCTTGATTGACATCTTCTGTGCCAGCTCGGCGACCGAGATCGTCTGCGGGATCGTGACTTCCCTGACGATAGGCGCGGTCGGCATCTCGAAGCCGTGTCTGCCGCCCGCCGCACTCGGCGCCGACCGGGTCCACACCTTCTTCTTGCGGCGCGCCCCGAGCTTGGCGCTCGCGACATGCAACTCCTCGCGGCCGTACTTGGTATCACGCTCGTCGCGTTTCTTGCGCCGCTTGCCCTTCTTGTCGCCGGGCTTTTCCTCGGCCGCAGGCGTTGCCGCCCCTGGCGCCTGGGCCTCGCC
>CAZJKV010000081.1:0-9707 GCA_964546765.1 uncultured Chromatiales bacterium | reverse complement strand
GCGATGTACTCACCCCGGGCCTCGCTGACGCCTATCCGCCGCGCCGCCCCGGGCAAGCAGCGGGGCGAACAGCAGGATGAACAGCAGCGCGGCGGCGAGCGCCGCGGCCGGACGCGGGCGCTCAGCCATCCTGACCGGTGAGTTGGAGGTATTTCCGGTGCAGCTCTTCCTCGGTCTCGACGTTGTCGGGGTCCTTGGGAATGCAGTCGACCGGGCAGACCTCGACGCACTGCGGCTTGTCGAAGTGGCCGACGCACTCGGTGCACAGGTTCGGGTCGATGACATAGATCTCGGGACCCTGCGTGATCGCGCCGTTCGGGCACTCGGGCTCGCAGACGTCGCAGTTGATGCATTCATCGGTGATGATCAGCGACATGAAGTGACTACCTCACAGCTGCTTGTCTTTCATCGCGGTCATGACTGCGGGGTGTACGAACCCGGAGACGTCTCCGCCGTGACCGGCGATCTCCTTGACCAGGCTCGCCGAGATGTAGCCGTACTGGTCCGCCGGCATCAGGTACAGCGTCTCGATGTCCGGCGCGAGGCGGCGGTTCATGCCCGCGAGCTGGAACTCGTATTCGAAGTCAGAGACCGCGCGCAGCCCGCGTACGATGACCTCGGCCCCGCGCTCGCGCGCAAAATCGACCAGCAGCTTGTCAAAGCCGCAGACCTCGACGCTGTCGATGTCCGCAAGCGCGAGCCGCGCCATCGCGATGCGTTCGTCGATCGTGAAGGTCGGGCGCTTACCCGGGTTGGCGGCGATCGCGACGATGACTTGGTCGAACAGGCGCGCGGCCCGGTCGACGAGGTCGCTGTGACCGTGGGTGATCGGGTCGAAAGTACCGGGATAGATAGCGGTCAGTTTCATGTTGCACAGTATACCGTGTTCACGAACCCGGATCGCGCCGGCACAGCCGGCAGGCGACCTGGCCCGCGCCCTGTTCGCGATATACCTGCCAGTTGTCCGGCAATTCAGGCAAGGGGTCGTGCCGGTCCGACTCCATGTAGATCCACGCGGTCGGGCCAAGCAGGCGATGTCGTTCGAGCCGCGCGGCGCATTCGCCGAGGATGCGGTCACGGAACGGGGGGTCGAGAAACACGATGTCGAACGGGCCGTCCGCGCAGGACGCGAGATATGCGAAGGCGTCGGACCAGGCCACCTTGCCCCGGTCCGCCCCGAGCAGCGTGATGTTATGCTGCAGTTGCTGAACGACACGGATGTCCTCGTCGACGAACACGACCGACACCGCATCGCGGGACAGCGCCTCGAAGCCGAGCGCCCCGCTGCCGGCGAACAGGTCTAGACAGCGCGCGCCCGGTACGACTTCTCTCAGCCAGTTGAACAGTGTCTCCCGGATGCGGTCGGGCGTCGGCCTGACGCCGGTTTCGGCGGCGAAGGCGATGCGGCGGCTGCGCCACGCGCCGCCGATGATGCGCAGCTGACCCGGTTTATTGCGCGCTGCGCCCAACCGTCACCGTGATCATTTGGTCGGGATCGACGCGGCGCCGGAAGGCGTCGCGGATGCTGTCGCGCGATACCGCCTCGACCTGCTCGTTGAAGCGGTCGAGATAGTCGAGGGGCAGGCCGTAGAAGCCGATCACCGCGAGATTGCCGGCGATGTCGCGGTTGCTCGCGATACGCAGCGGAAATCCGCCGGTGATATTTCTGACCGCGGCAGTCAGTTCCTTGGCCGTCGGCCCGCTCTCGATGAAGTCAGCGACAGTCCTGAACAGGACCTCGATCGCGGTCTCGACCTGCTCGTTTTGGGTCTGCAGGCCGAGCTGGTATGGTCCGGGCGCGCGCATCGGCGAGAAATAGCTGTAGGCGCTGTAGGCGAGGCCGCGCTTGTCGCGGATCTCGTCGCTGATCCGCGATACGAGCCCGCTGCCGCCGAGGATGTGGTTGCCGACGTAGAGCGGGAAATAGTCTTCGTCCCGGCGCTGCAGGCCGGTCTGCCCCGCAAGGACGTGGGTCTGGCTCGACGGGAATTCGATATGAATTCGTTGCGGTTCGTTTGTCTTCGGCACGGGCGGCAGTCCCGGCGCCGCGTCCCCGGACGGGAGCGCACCGACCAGCCGTTCGGCCAGGGCCTCGGCCGCGGCGCGATCCAGTGCCCCGACCAGCGCGATCACGGCGTTGCGCGCGACATAGTACTGCCGGTGATGCGCTTCGGCCTGGGCGCGGGTGAGGACGGCGAGCGACTCGGGCGTGCCGAGCGGATGCGACGCATAGGGGTGGTCGCGGTAGACCGCGCGAAAAAATGCATTCGTCGCGAGGCTGCCGGGAGACTGCTCCTCGCGCTGCAATGCAGTCAGCAGGCGGCCGCGTTCGCGTTCGAGGGCGTCTTCCGGGAAGGTCGGGGCGCTCAGGATCAGCGCGAGCGTGTCGATTGCCGGATCGAGGTAGTTTGAGTCGCTCAGGCTGCGCAGCGTGACGATCGCCATGTCGCGATGGGACTCGGTGCCGAAGCGGGCGCCGAGTCCCTCGAAGCCATCGGCGATCGCGTCGGCGTCGAGATCGCCGGCGCCGCTGTCGAGCAGGCGGCTGGTCAGTTGCGCGACGCCCGGGCGGTCGCCGTCGCGCGCGCTGCCGGCGTCAAACACGACCTGGACATCGACCATCGGCAGGTCCATTGCCGGCACGAAATAGACCCGCGCGCCGTTACCGGTCTCCCAGTGCTGGATCTCTATCTGCGCGCTGTGGGCCGCGCCCGGCAGCAGGAAGTACAGCATCGCGAGGATCGTGCCGGCGAGGCGGGACGTGCCGCTGCGCGGTTTCGGGTCAGTCAGGATCAGGTCAGGCATCCGGTTCCCCGTCATTGTCAGTGCAGATGGCGGCCGCCGTCGGCCGGCGGCGGGGCGGGCGTCGCTTCGATCGGCAGCGGCTCCAGGATCGCGACGGTCAGGCGTTCATCGACGAGGTACTTGCGCGCGACCTCGCGTACCTGCCCGGCGGTGACGGCCTCGATGCGTTCTACGTAGTCATCGGCGATACGCCAGTCGAGGCCGACGGTCTCGAGGATCCCGATCACCATCGCCTGGTAGAAGATCGAGTCACGCTGGTAGACGTTTTCGGCGACGACCTGGGCCTTGACGCGCTCGAGTTCGCCCGGCGTAACCGGTTCCTCCCGCAGGCGTTCGATCTGCTCCCGCAGCGCGTCCTCGAGCGCTGCAACGTCCCGGTCCTGGGCCGGTGTCCCGCTCAGTACGAACAGGTCTTCCATGCGCGAAAGCAGGTTGTAACCGGCGCTCGCGCCGGCCGCGATGCGGTGTTCACGAATCAGGTGGCGCGGGAGCCGCGCGCTTTCGCCGCCGTCGAGTATCCCTGCGAGGACCTCGAGCGCATAGGGTTCCCAGTCGATTCCGGCGGTGCGCAGCGACGGCGCCTTGTAGCCCATCAGCAGGTAGGGCAGCCGCGCCGGCGCCCGTACCGTGATACGGCGTTCGCCGCGCTGCTCCGGCTCGATCCGCGGCTTCAGCATCGGCACCTCGCCGCGCTTCACGCGCCCGAAATGCTTTTTCGCGAGCCGATGGACCTCATCCGGTTCGACGTCGCCGACCACGACCAGGGTTGCGTTGTTCGGGACATACCATTTCCGGTACCAGTCACCAAGGTCGGCGACGGTCATGTTTTCAAGATCGTTCATCCACCCGATCACGGGTTGGCGGTAGGGTCCTGCCGTGAATGCCGCGGCGCTCATCTGCTCGTAGGTCAGCGCCTGCGGGTTGTCCTCGGTGCGCAGGCGGCGTTCTTCCTTGACGACCTCGATCTCCTTCAGGAATTCGTCCCCGGGCAGCGTGAGATTTCGCATCCGGTCGGCCTCGAGTTCGAAGCTGACCGGCAGCCGGCTCTGTTCGAGCTGCTGGAAATAGGCGGTGTAATCGCGGCCGGTGAACGCGTTTTCGCGGCCGCCGTGATCGCTGATGATGCGCGAGAACTCACCGGGCGGGTGTTTCTTCGTGCCCTTGAACATCATGTGCTCGAGGGCGTGCGAGATGCCGGTGATCCCGTCGTGTTCGTAGCTGCTGCCGACCTTGTACCAGACCTGCGACACGACGACCGGCGCGCGACGATCCTGCCTGACGATCAGCTTGAGGCCGTTGTCGAGACGATACTCGCGCGTCGTGATATCGTTCGCGCCTGAGGGAGCGGCGAGCAGTGACAGCAGGATCATCAGCGCCAGGCTCGCACCTGTCCCCGCCCGGATCTTACGAAATGGCGACATCTGCTATCCTGTTACCCGTTGATTGCATTTGGTAGGATACGTGATCGAATCCGGCGCGGCGTCGCGCCGCGGACACGCCATTGTACACGACTCTCCAGATGACCTGAAAAGCCGATGGGATCCGCAGAACCAGACGCCAGCACGAGCAAACCCGGATTCTTCGGCCGCCTGAAGGAACGGCTTGGCCGCACCCGCGGCAGCCTCGTCGACGGCGTCGCCAGCCTGGTGCTCGGACGCAAGAAGATCGATGACGCGCTGCTCGAGGACATCGAGACGGTACTGCTCGGCGCCGATGTCGGCGTCGACGCCACGCGGCAGATCATCGCCGATCTCGAGGTCCGCATTGCGCGCAGCCAGTTACAGGACAGCGCGGCGCTGTTCGCGGCGCTGCGCGAGGACCTCGCGGCGTTACTGCGCCCCTGTACGGCGCCGCTCGACGTCGCGTCCGGCGGGACGCCTTTCGTGATCCTGATGGTCGGGGTCAACGGCGCCGGCAAGACGACGACGATAGGCAAGCTGGCGCGGCGCCTGCGCGACGAGGGCCGCAAGGTCATGCTCGCGGCCGGCGACACCTTTCGCGCCGCGGCGGTCGAGCAGCTCCAGGTCTGGGGCGAGCGCAACGACATCACGGTGATAGCACAGCAACGAGCATCCGACCCGGCCTCGGTGGTGTTCGACGCGATGCAGGCCGCGCAGGCGCGCGGCGCCGACGTGCTGATCGTCGATACCGCCGGCCGGCTGCAGACCCAGTCGAACCTGATGGCCGAACTGCAGAAGGTCCGGCGGGTCATCACCAAGGTCGACCCGTCGGCGCCGCACGAGGTCATGCTGGTTATCGACGCGGGCACGGGGCAGAACGCGCTGTCCCAGGCGGCGCAGTTTCACGAGGCGGTCGGCCTGACCGGTATTACGCTGACCAAGCTCGACGGCACGGCGAAGGGCGGTGTGATCTTTGCGGTCGCGAAGCGCTTCGGAATACCGATCCGTTTCGTCGGGGTCGGCGAGGGCATCGAGGACCTGCGGGTCTTCGATGCCGGTGAGTTCATCGATGCGCTGTTCGACAAACAGGATACGATCTGAGGCGTCCTGCGCCTCCGTCTCTTCGGGATTTCAATGCTGCAGTTCGACAATGTCGGGAAACGTTATCCGGGCGGCCGCGAGGCCCTGGCCGGGCTCAGCTTTCATCTCGATTTCCAGGAGATGGCGTTTCTGACCGGGCATTCGGGCGCCGGCAAGAGTACGTTGCTCAAGCTGATCGCGCTGATCGAACGGGTCAGCTACGGCACGATCTCCTTCAACGGCCGCAACCTGTCGCGGGTGCGCAGCGGGCAGATACCGTATCTGCGCCGCGATATCGGCATCATCTTCCAGAACCACCACCTGCTGAACGACCGCACCGTGTTCGACAATGTCGCGCTGCCGCTGGTGATCGCCGGGTACGACCATCGCGAGATTCAGCGCCGGGTGCGCGCCGCGCTCGACAAGGTCGGGCTGCTCGACAAGGAAAAGCGCCTTCCCGAGATGCTGTCGGGCGGCGAGCAGCAGCGGGTCGGCATCGCGCGCGCGGTCGTCAACAAGCCTCCGCTGCTGCTCGCCGATGAGCCGACCGGCAACCTCGACCCCGAGCTGTCGGAAGAGATCATGCACCTGTTCGAGCAATTCAACCAGGTCGGCGTGACCGTGCTGATCGCGAGCCACGACATCGACCTGATCTCGCGACTGGGGCACCGTATCATGAAGCTCGGTAACGGCCGCCTGGTGTCCGATGTAAGGCCGGCGGTGGCGCCGGCATGACCGGCTTCCGGATCCCGGACAGCCTGCGCAGGGCCTCGGTGGATGATCGCCTCGAGCCCCGGGTCGACGTGCCGGTCGATACCGCCCCGGACGCGGGGCCACCGCCTGCGCGCGCTTCATCGGCAGCGCCGACGGTGCGCGTCAAGCCGCGCCGGGTCGGTGTCGTGCGGCGCATCGGGGCCTGGATCGAGCACCATCTCCAGGCCTTGTTCAACACCCTGGGCCGCATCGCGCGGGCGCCGCTATCGAGCGTGATGACGATTGCGGTACTCGGCATCGCGCTCGCGCTGCCGACCGGTCTGTATGTGGTCCTCCAGAATATCCAGGCGCTGAGCGAGGGTTGGGACAATGCCGCCCAGATCTCGCTGTTCATGCAGAAGGACCTGGACGAGGGCGCGTTCCGGCGACTCGCCGACGAGATCGCCGCGCTGCCGCAGGTAGCCGAGGTGTCCCGGGTGACACCGTCCCAGGCGCTCGACGAATTCCAGCGCCTGTCCGGTTTCGGCAATGTCCTCGACGCGCTGCAGGACAACCCGCTGCCGCCGCTGATCATCGTGCGTCCGTCCGCCGACCATGCCGCGCCGGTTCAGGTCGAGGCCCTGTTGCAGGACCTGCGCGCGCGCGAAGGGGTCGACCTCGCCCAGCTCGACATGGAGTGGGTAGAGCGCCTGTACGCAATCATGGAGATCGGCAAGCGCGGCGTACTGGTGCTCGCGGCGTTGCTCGCGCTCGCGGTGTTGCTGATCATCGGTAATACGATCCGGCTCTCGATCGAGAGCCGGCGCGAGGAAATCGTCGTTCAGAAGCTGATCGGGGCGACCGATGGCTTCATCAGGCGACCGTTCCTGTACAGCGGTCTGCTCTATGGCCTGTCCGGCGCGATCTTTGCCTGGTTGCTGGTGGCCGGATCGCTGTGGCTGCTCGACGGGCCGGTGCAGCGCCTGTCCCTGCTGTATGACAGCCCGTTCGAGATCGACCGGGTCGGGCTGGAGGCGAGCGCCGCGCTGCTCGCCGCCGGGGTCCTGCTCGGACTCGCCGGGGCCTGGTTAGCGGTGGGCCGGCACCTGAAGGAGATCGAGCCGAGCTGACTGCCGCGCCACGGAAAATATATCCATATGTATTATATTGATTTTATTTTATTGAACACTAGCCGCAGGCAAGGGTCGGATAAGACAGGTAGCGGGAACTATTCGTATCCCGTAGCACTCTCATGTATTGAGTGCTAAAATAGACCGCAATCGATAGCTAACACCTTTGCTAACACCTTGTATAACGAAAGGAATCACAACCCCATGGGCAAGACACCGGAAGCAAGCCTGGTATTGCATAGCGGCAGCCTGGAGGCCTATATCCAGAGCGTCAGCCATATCCCCGTGCTCAGTGCAGAGGAAGAGCGTGCGCTGGCCGTCAGGTACCGCGATGATCAGGATCTCGACGCGGCGCGCCAGCTCGTATTGTCCAACCTGCGCTTCGTCGCGCACATTGCACGCGGCTATAACGGCTACGGATTGTCCCAGTCCGACCTGATCCAGGAAGGCAATATCGGCCTGATGAAGGCCGTCAAGCGTTTCGACCCGGACATGAATGTGCGCCTGGTGTCCTACGCGGTGCACTGGATCCGAGCAGAAATGCACGAGTTCATCCTGCGCAACTGGCGCATCGTCAAGGTCGCGACGACCAAGGCCCAGCGCAAGCTGTTCTTCAACCTGCGCAGCGCGAAAAAGAGCCTGGCCTGGTTCGGCAGCGACGAGATCGACGCGGTTGCGAAGGATCTCGGCGTGCGTCCCGAGGATGTCGTCGAGATGGAGGCGCGGATCAGCGGCTACGACGCCTCCTTCGATCCCTTCGGCGATCGCGACGAGGACAACGAGCGCGCCTTCGCGCCGGCGGCCTACCTGCAGGATCTGCGTATGGATCCGACGACGCAGGTCGAACAAAACGACTGGGATGCGCGCAACGAGCAGAACCTGCGCGAGGCGATGGACGGCCTTGACGCGCGCAGCCAAGATATCCTGCAGCAGCGCTGGCTGAACGACGACAAGGCGACCCTGCAGGACCTCGCCGACAAGTACCAGGTCTCGGCCGAGCGCATCCGCCAGCTCGAGAAGAGCGCGTTCCGGAAACTCAAGAACACCCTCGAAGCTTGAGGTAACGAACAGAGGCCCCGCCTCCCTGGTCAGGGAGGCGGGGCTTTTTCGTTTTGCGGGATCGATGGGGGCGGTGCGCTGCCTGATGCGTTGAAAGCAGCGAACTGGATCAATCAGCTATCAGCAACCGATCGATATCGAGCACCGCGGCGATGTTCGCGCTGTCGAGACTTTCCACATGCGGGATCACGCCGAGCAGCGGGGCCGGGATGCGTTGCCGCAGGGATGCAATGTTCTCTTCGACTGCGCGCGCATTCGGATCGATGAGGTTCGCGACCCAGCCGGCGAATGGCAGGCCGGAATCGACGATTGCGCGGCTGCTGAGCAGCGCATGGTTGAGACAGCCGAGCCGGATGCCGACGACGAGTATGACCGGCAGCTCGCAAGCCCGCGCGATGTCGGCCATCGATTCACTGTCACTGATCGGCACCTCCCAACCGCCGGCCCCTTCGAGCACGACGATATCCGCCAACTCTTCGAGACGGTGGAGATCGTCGACGACCGCGCCGAGGTCGATCGTGTCGTGCTGCTGCGCGGCGGCGAGGTGCGGCGCGACCGGTTCCGCGAACGCATAGCGATTCATCAGCAAGCGCGGTGGCGCCGGATCGGAAGATTCGCGCAACAGCGTGAGGACATCCTCGTTGATGATACCGGTTCCGGTCTCGATGCCGCCGCAGGCGACCGGCTTCATGCCGGCGACACGCAGGCCGCGCGCGCGCAGCCCGGCCATCAGTCCGATGGCCGTCCGGGTCTTGCCGACATCGGTGTCGCTGCCGGTGATGAAGAATCCGCGCGGTCTCATTCGTCACGACCTCCCGGCCGTGACAGATCCGACAGCGGGACCCTGATCGATTGATCGCCTTCCCTCACGTTTCCTCCCTGCGCCTTTTCAGGCATCCAGCAATGACCATACAGCACTTCATAGGTTGCCGGCAGTCTCCCGTCGCGCCGGAAGCCCTCATAGGCCTCGATGACCCGCGCCAGGCGCCCGCGCCCGGTCAGGCCACGCGGGCGCCCGCCGGTGATGTTGTGCGCGCCGAGGGTCTTAAGGTCACGCATCAGCGCGGGCGCGTCGTCGTAGGTCAGGGTCATATCCTCGCGGTCCATGACCGGTTCGCGAAAACCGAGGCGCATCAGCGCATCGCCGATGTCGTGCATGTCGACGAAGGCATTGACATGATTATAACCGTCGACGCCGTCCCAGCTCGCGCGCAGTTCCTTCAGCGTGTCGGGTCCGAAGGTCGTGAACATCAGCAATCCGCCCGGGCGCAGCACGCGGCGGAAGCCGGCGAGCACCGCGTCGAGGTCGTTGCACCATTGCAGCATCAGATTCGATACCACCATGTCGACGCTGCGTTCCACCAGCGGCAGTCGTTCGGCATCGGCGCAGACGAACAGGCGACGCCCGCGCCAGCGTGCGATGCGCGCGGCCCTGCCGCGGCACAGATCGAGTTTTTGTGGTGGCTCATGTTCTGGTTGAGCGTGCCCGTCTTTTTGCTGGTCACGGCGCTGGTGGTGATGATCATTATGCGGCGCAGCC
>CAZJKV010000080.1:0-9865 GCA_964546765.1 uncultured Chromatiales bacterium | reverse complement strand
CTTGGTCAGCATCCCGCCGCGCCCCCATTGCCCGACCCCGCCGCCGGCGGCCATGCGCTCGAGCACCGGATCGGCGGCGCGCGCCTCGCGGATCAGCCGGGCGTCCTTGTGCACGCGCGGATCCTTGTCATACATCCCGTCCTGGTCGGTCAGGATGACGAGCAGCTCGGCCTCCACCAGGTTCGCGACGAGACCTGCGAGCGTGTCGTTGTCGCCAAAGCGGATCTCCTCGACGGCGACCGTATCGTTCTCGTTCACGACCGGCACTACATCGAGGCGGAGCAGCGTGAGCAGTGTACTGCGGGCGTTGAGATAACGCTTGCGGTCGGACAAGTCGTCATGCGAAAGGAGGATCTGTGCGGTATGCAACCCGAAGCGCTGGAAGCCGGATTCATAGGCCTCGATCAGCCCCATCTGCCCGACCGCGGCGGCGGCCTGGAGATCGTGCAGGGCCTGGGGGCGCTTCGTCCAGCCGAGTCGCTTGACACCTTCGGAGACGGCGCCCGAAGAGACCAGCACGACCTCGATGCCGTTGCGGCACAATTCGGCGACCTGCTCGACCCATTGACCCATCAATGCGCGATCGAGACCGCGGCCATCGTTCGTCAGCAACGAACTGCCGACCTTGACGACCCAGCGGCGGGATCGGCCGAGTTGCAGGCGTGTTTTCATCGGCGTAGTTTCATGCCACTGACATACCGTGTAAAGAGGGAAATACCGGCCGGCGGATGCGCGATCAACAGTTACCCGGCCTGTCCCGCCTTCAGCGCTTCAAGCCGCGTCATGACCCGTTCGCACAAGTCCCGGGTGCCGATGCCGGCGAGCGCCGAGACTGCGCAATGCGGCCCGGACCAGGCGAGCCGTTCGACGAGTTCGCGGCACGCGTTATCGCGATCCGCCTCGGGCAACAGGTCGATCTTGTTGATGACCAGCCAGCGTTCGGCGCCGGCGAGCTCGGCGCTGAACTTGCGCAGTTCCTCCTCGATGACGCGCACGGCATGGACCGGCTCATCGGCCGGATCGACGGGGTGGATATCGACGAGATGCAGCAGCAGGCGCGTCCGGGACAGGTGCCGCAGGAACTGCATACCGAGTCCGGCGCCCTCTGCAGCACCCTCGATCAGTCCCGGGATATCGGCGACGACGAAGCTGCGGTCCATGCCGACGCGGACGACGCCGAGGTGTGGATGCAGGGTCGTGAACGGATAATCGGCGACCTTCGGCCGCGCCGAGGACACCGCGCGAATGAAGGTCGACTTGCCGGCATTCGGCAGGCCGAGCAGGCCGACATCGGCCAGCAGCCGCAGTTCGAGGGCGAGGCGCCGCTGCTCACCCTGCGACCCCGGCGACGAGCGCCGCGGCGCGCGGTTGGTGCTGCTCTTGTAGCGGGTGTTGCCGAGACCGTGAAAGCCGCCCTTCGCGACCAGCAGGCGCTGCTCCGCGGCGACCAGTTCGCCGATGGTCTCACCGGTATCCGCGTCCTGGACCACGGTACCGACAGGCACGCGAATCAACAGATCCTCGCCGCTGCGCCCGGTGCAGTTCGCGCCCTTGCCGTTCTCGCCGCGCTCGGCGCGGAACATCCGCGCATGACGGAAATCGATGAGGGTGTTGATGCCGGCATCGCCGATCATCCAGACGCTGCCGCCATCGCCTCCGTCACCGCCGTCCGGTCCGCCGAACGGGATGAATTTCTCGCGACGGAAGCTGACGCAGCCGTCGCCACCGTCACCGGCCTTGACCTGGATCGTTGCTTCATCGACGAATTTCATCAGGGTCTGACCCCAGGGAATTGCCAGGATGCGCCAACAAAAAACCCCGTCAGGGACGGGGTTTGTCGCGCTGCGTCCGCAATGCCGCTCAGGCGGGCACGATGCTGACGTAGCGCCGCTGCTTCGGACCCTTGACGTCGAACCGCACGGTGCCGCTGACCTTCGCGAACAGCGTATGGTCGTGGCCGCAACCGACATTGGCGCCCGGATGGAAGCGGGTGCCGCGCTGACGCACGATGATATTGCCCGCGAGTACGTTCTCGCCGCCGAAGCGCTTGACGCCGAGGCGTTTCGATTCCGAGTCGCGTCCGTTGCGGCTGCTGCCGCCTGCCTTTTTATGCGCCATGGTCCTTCACCTTCAGAAATGCAGTGGTTGAAACAGGCCTTCAGCCGGCCGAGATCCCGGTAATCTCGATCTCGGTGTAATGCTGGCGGTGCCCGGTTTCCTTGTGATAGTGCTTGCGGCGTCGGTGCTTGACGATACGGATCTTCTCCCCGCGCCCGTGCCTCGTGACGATCGCGCTGACCTTGCCGCCGGTGAGATATGGCGCGCCGACCTTGACATCGTCCCCGTCGGTGACCATCAGCACGCGGTCGATACCAACCGTCTCGCCCTCCGTCGCGTCGAGTTTCTCGACCCGGATCTTGTCACCCTTGCCGGCCCGGTACTGCTTGCCGCCTGTCTGGAATACCGCGTACATTGACCTGCTCCAATTGGGCTCGCGCGCCGCTGCGCTCACGAAAAAACATTGATAAATCAGAAAAGCAGGGCATTTTAGCCAATCCCTCCCGGCAGGTCAATCTCGAGGGCTGATTTCACTTGCCTGCGATCTGTATGGCCTCTAAACTCTGGAATTCGTGCCCGTACGGAGCCAACAAATTGATCGTGGACGCACCCGTAAAAATCGCCCGTCGCCCGATGGATCTGGCCGGTATCCAGGCCCTGGTCGCCGACGACATGCATGCGGTCAACGACCTGATCCACCGCCGCCTGCGCTCGGACGTCAACCTGATCAACCAGTTGGGCTTTTATATCGTCAACAGCGGCGGCAAGCGCCTGCGCCCGATGCTGGTCCTGATGAGCGCCCGCGCACTGGGCTATGACGGCAGCCATCATATTGATCTTTCAGCCGTTGTTGAATTCATCCATACCGCCACGCTGCTCCATGACGACGTCGTCGACGCCTCCGAGCTGCGCCGCGGACGCGAGACCGCGAACACCGTCTGGGGCAACGAGGCCAGCGTGCTGGTCGGGGATTTCCTCTATTCCCGCGCCTTCGAGATGATGGTCGAGGTCGGCAGCATGCGGGTCATGGAGATCATGTCGCGAGCGACCAACGTCATCGCCGAAGGCGAGGTCCTGCAACTGCTGAACAGCAACGACGCCGACACCACCGAGGCGAGCTACATGAACGTGATCCGCTGCAAGACCGCGAAGCTGTTCGAGGCCGCGGGCCAGATCGGCGCCGTCCTGAACGGATGCAGCCCCCGGGATGAGCAGGCCATGGCCGCCTATGGCATGCACCTCGGCGCCGCGTTCCAGCTGATCGACGACGTCCTCGATTATTCCGCGTCCTCGGACCATATCGGCAAGAACATCGGCGACGACCTCGCCTCCGGCAAGCCGACACTGCCACTGATCCACGCGATGCGCGAGGGGACCCCCGCACAGGTCGCGCTGATCCGCGCGGCGATCGAGAACGGCGGTCGCGACGACATCGCCCGGGTGCTCGAAGCCGTTGAATCCACGGACGCCTTGGCTTACACTGCGCGCTCGGCGCAGGAAGAAGCCCGAAAGGCGGCCGAATCGCTCGACCCCATTCCCGCCTCTCCGTACAAGGACGCCCTGTACGCCCTGGCCGAGTTTTCGGTCAACCGCAGTTACTGAACCACTTCGGGGTGTAGCTCAGCCTGGTAGAGCACTGCCTTCGGGAGGCAGGAGTCGCACGTTCAAATCGTGTCACCCCGACCAATATAACTAGCGGCCTGCAGGATCGCGATCCCACCTCCGGTAGCCCTCTGCAGTTCTTCCCTCTACAGATCTTGACTCTGCCCACCCTTTAATTTACCTTTTGGTTAAATAACCGATTGGTAAAGCAATGAGAGACCCCTTGAGCACCACCTTTTCCGCACTGGCCGACCCCACTCGCCGGGCCATTCTTGCCCAACTCGCCAGGGGCGAGGCCAATGTATCCGATCTCGCAAAACCGTTTCTGCGGGAGATGACTCTTCCCGCCATCACCAAGCACCTGAAGGTCCTGGAGAACGCGGGCCTCATCCAGAAGACCAGGGCTGCCCAGTGGCGGACCTGCTCGATCAGCGCCGCGCCACTGAAGGAGGCATCTGGCTGGATGGAGCAGTACCGGCAGTTCTGGGAAGAAAGCCTGGATCGGCTCGGTGAATACCTGCAGGAAGTTCAGACGAAACAAAAGAGGGGAAAAAACCATGCCCGCAAAGCCAAATGAGATCCGGATCATTCGTGTCTATGACGCGCCTGTAAAACTGGTGTGGGAGGCATGGACCGATCCGAAACACGTCGAGAAATGGTGGGGACCGCGGGGATTCACCCTGACCACCAGGAGCAAGGACCTGCGGCCGGGCGGAAAATGGATCTACACGATGCACGGCCCCGACGGCACGGACTACCCGAATATCGCGACGTATCACGAGGTCGTGAAATACGAAAGGCTCGTCTATGACCACGGCGCCAATGAAGAGCGAGGCAAGCTCTTTACGGTGACGGTGACGTTTAAGGAAGAAAGCGGGAAGACGACCATGGACATGACCATGGCCCTTCCCACCCCTGAGCAGGCGGCGGCGACCAAGAAGTTCATCAAGGACGCGAACGGGAACTCGACGTGGGACAGGCTGGGTGAATACCTCGAAACCGAAACCACGGGGAAAGATCTCTTTGTCATCAATCGCTCCTTCGAAGCCGACATTAAGACCGTTTTCGACATGTGGACCGATCCCGAGCACTTTTCGAGATGGATGGGGCCGAAGGGCTCCACCATGTCCTTCATCAGCACCGAGGTCAGAGAAGGCGGAAGCTCCCACTACGCCATGATCAATGCGGATGGAGAGGTCATGTACGGTAAAGTGAACTACAGGAAAATCAATCCGCATCATCTCCTGATCTATACCCAGAATTTCTGCGACAAGGATGGAACCCTGACCAAGCCGCCCTTCGCGCCCACCTGGCCCGACATGATGCTGACGACGGTGACTTTCGCTGAGGAAGGGCCGATGGAGACAAGGGTCTCCGTCCAGTGGGAAGTCTGCGGAGCAGCCACGGATACCGAACGCCGTACCTTCCACGATGCAAAGGCGGGCATGACAAATGGCTGGAACGGGTCGTTCGACAAGCTCGAAGCTGCGCTGAGATTGAGCCTGTAAATAATTCTGTGTAACCGCCAATCCCATCAGATGAATCAGCAACGGGTCGCCCAGGTGATCGCATCTGTCGCCTGCGTCTTGAACTGCTAACTAACTGCTAACTTGACAAGAATTGCAATTCAACTCGATGGAACGGGCGGTGGCGTGGTGCAGGCGTTCGCGCCTCGATGTGTCGTCGGACCTGCCGGATCGCATCCGGGTACTCGCGGTCGATCCTGAGACCGAATCGCCTGCGACACCGGTCATCTTCGACGAACACGCCCTGCCGACCCTGCACCCATCCGCCGACATCGCCCCCGCACCCGCGGGGGCGTCGGCCAACCCTGCCTATCCCCCCTGAATCACTAAACCAAACCCGCCCTTTGACCGACTAAGTAGCTGTGGCGCGTCCTGACCGCGCGCCTCCACCAATGACCTCCCGGACACGGCTCAGGCCGGCCATCGGCAGGCTACGGACAGGATATATGGGCAACACCGATCAGGCCTGGAAGCAACTGGCCTTTCTGAACTACTACCGGCTCGGCCTTGCCGGCCTGTTCACTGTGCTGTGCCTGTCGGGCGACCCTCCGGCGCCGCTCGGCGCGCAGCATCTCGCGCTGTTCCAGGCGGTCAGCGTCGCCTATGCGGTCGCCTGCGCACTGGCCCTGGTCGCATTCCACCTGCGCCGCCCCGCGTTTCCGCACCAGGTCTATCTCTACATCCTGGTCGACATCGCGGCCATCACGCTGCTGATGCATGCCAGCGGTGGCGTGCACAGCGGACTCGGGATGCTGCTGGTCATCACTGTCGCTGGCGGCAGCCTGCTGATGGAGGGGCGCACCGCCCGGCTGTTCGCGGCGATCGCAGCGATCGCGGTGCTCGCCGAGCAGGGCTATGCCTGGTTCGCGTCGACGCCTGCGGCAACCGACTATACCCATGCCGGACTGCTCGGTGCGACGTTCTTCGCGACCGCGATCCTGGCCCACGGACTTGCCCGCCGCCTGCGCGAGAGCGAGGCGCTCGCCGAACGGCGCGGCGTCGACCTCGCGAACATGTCGCAACTGACCGAATACGTGATCCAGCGCATGCAGACCGGTATCGTCGTCGTCGACGACGAGTTCCGGATACGCCTGATCAATGCATCGGCGTCCCGCCTGCTCGAATTCCCTGCCGACGCCGAGGGCCGCTCGATCGAAGACGTCTGTCCGTTGCTCGGCACGCAACTGCAGGAATGGTGGAACGGCCTCGACGCGGAACCCGGCATGATTCGCGGCTCGGAGACCGGACCCGAGATCCTGCCGCGATTCGCGCGCCTCGGCACCGGCAGGGACGCCGGCACGCTGATCTTTCTCGAGGACACCGCGGCGATGGCGCAGCAGGCGCAGCAGCTCAAGCTCGCGTCGCTGGGACGACTCACGGCCGGCATCGCCCACGAGGTGCGCAATCCGCTCGGCGCGATCAGTCACGCGAGCCAGCTGCTCGCCGAATCGCCGCATCTCGACAGCGGCGACGTCCGCCTGACCGCAATCATCAAGCAGCATTCGGAGCGGGTGAACGGCATCATCGAGAACATCATGCAGTTGAGCCGCGGACAGCGCGCGCGGCCCGAAACGCTGGTGCTCAAGCCCTGGCTCGAACACTTCATCGGCGAGTTTCGCGACAGCGAGGGCCCCGATGCCGGCAGGATCAGGCTCGAGGTCGACCCCGACGACCTGCAGGTGCAGGCGGATCCGGGCCAGTTGCGCCAGGTGCTGTGGAACCTGTGCCAGAACGGCCACCGGCACGGCGGCCCGGACATCGAGATCCGGGCCGGCATCAGCGCCGAATCGGGCGCGCCGTTCCTCGACGTCATCGACTTCGGTCCGGGTATCGATGACGAGGACGTCCAGCAGATCTTCGAACCGTTCTTCACGACCTCGCCGAACGGCACCGGCATGGGGTTGTATATCGCCCGCGAGCTGTGCATGGGCAACCAGGCACGCCTCAATTACCTGAAGCGTCCGGACGGCGGCAGCCGCTTCCGCATCACCTTCGCCGACCCCAGAAGAAGACAGGTGGCCTGACATGACCAAACCGCTCGCCCTCGTCATCGACGACGAACCGGATATCCGCGAACTGCTGGCGCTGACGCTCGCGCGCATGGACATCGACAGTCGCGCCGCCGAAAACCTCGGCGAGGCCAGGTCGATGCTGGCGGAACAGCACTTCGACCTGTGCCTGACCGACATGCGGCTCCCGGACGGCAGCGGGCTCGAGATGGTCGAATACCTGCAGGCGAATTTCCCGGAAACGCCGACTGCGGTCATCACCGCGCACGGCAACATGGAATCGGCGGTGCAGGCGCTGAAATCCGGCGCCTTCGACTTCGTATCGAAACCGGTCGATCTGCAGATGCTGCGCAGGCTGGTCAGCACCGCGCTGAAGCTGAAACCCGGCGGCCGCGTCAACGGCGCAACGGCGCGCGCGGGCCTCGAGCTGCTCGGCGTGTCGACGGAGATCGAGGCGACGCGGATCACGATCGCGAAGCTCGCGCGCAGCCAGGCTCCGGTGTATATCAGCGGTGAGTCCGGCACCGGCAAGGAACTCGCCGCGCGCCTGATCCACGAACAGGGGCCGCGCGCGGACCAACCCTTCGTCCCGGTCAACTGCGGCGCGATCCCCGAGGCGCTGATGGAGAGCGAGTTCTTCGGCCATCGCAAGGGCAGCTTTACCGGTGCGACGCACAACAAGGAAGGCCTGTTCCAGGCCGCCGCCGGCGGCACGCTGTTCCTCGACGAGGTCGCCGACCTGCCGCTGCACATGCAGGTCAAGCTGCTGCGGGCGATCCAGGAGAAGGCGATTCGCCCGGTCGGCGACCAGAAGGAGATCCCGACCGACGTGAGGATCCTCAGCGCGACCCACAAGGACCTCGCCGCGCTGGTACGGGAGGGCGCGTTCCGCCAGGACCTGTACTACCGGATCAATGTCATCGAACTCCATGTCCCGCCGCTGCGCGAACGCGTCGAGGACATCCCGCTGCTCGCTGAGCACGTCCTCGGCCGGCTCGCGGCGCGTAACGGCGTGAAGCCACCGGCGCTGACAGATCAGGCGCTGGAGGCCTTGTCGGGCTACCCGTTCCCGGGCAATGTGCGCGAACTCGAGAACATCCTCGAGCGCGCGATGACGCTGTGCGAGAACGGGGTAATCCGCCACCAGGACCTGCAACTCAGCCACAACAGCACCGGCGAGGCCGCGGTCGATGGCAGCGCCGCGCCGCTGCCACTGGAACCCTATCTCGGCAGTATTGAAAAGGAGACCATCCTGCGCGCCCTCGAGCAGAGCCGCCATAATAAGACCGCGACCGCGAAACGTCTCGGTATCTCGTTCGGAGCGCTGCGCTACCGGCTGAAGAAGCTGGGACTGGACTGAGGGCGGCACCCCGCCCGATCTCCCACCGCAATACCGGACAGGCTCCCCTTTCACGATTGCAGGAGTTGCTGAAAATCAGCAATAGCTGCTGAAAATGCGCAACTCACGCGGCGGCTACAGGGATGCACCATGTCTGCCGAATCACGTTTTCATTCGAACGGCCGTCCCGAAACCGCATTTTTTGTGACGCAGCGCACATTTTACGTATGCGGGCACGGCGCAGCCGACCGAATCGGTCATTGCGCTAATGTTTGGCACGACAGATGCAGATATACAGGCCAAGGCAGGCGGCTCATCCGATGGGGCGCGGCCCCGGAGAAGAGAGCCCGACCGGCAACAGACTCGAAGATTTCACCCACACATCCCTGTAAGGAGCGAGCAATGAAGACACAGAAAGGTTTTACCCTGATCGAACTGATGATCGTCGTCGCGATCATCGGCATCCTGGCCGCGGTCGCAATCCCGGCCTACCAGGACTATACGATTCGCGCGAAGGTCACTGAAGGTCTGAACCTGGCCTCGTCGGCGAAGGTGACGGTCTCGGAGAACGCGTTTTCCGGTTCCAACGACCTGGCAGCTGGTTGGACCTTTGGCGGCAGTTCGGATATCGTTGCGAGCGTTGTGCCTGAATCTGGTAGCGGCGTGATCACCGTAACGTACCTGCCTTCAGCGAAAGAGGTGGTCCTGACGCTGACCCCGACTCACGCAGGTGGTGACCTCGTTGCCGGCACAGTACCGGATTCTGAAATTATCTGGACCTGTGCGGCAGCTGCGGAATTCCACAAGTACGTGCCGTCGAACTGCCGCAACTGATCCTGATAAATACAATAAACAAGATCTGATAATATTTGAGGGGCATTCGTGAGAATGCCCTTTTTTTTTGAATCCCGTCACAAATAGCATGCCTGGGACGTCACATCTACCGCCATAATTCGTGCTCGCAGACTGCGTCACGCCTGTTTGTCGCTCTCAATTTCTGACTGTATACGGCCGATACCACTGGTATCCGTCCAGACCATATAAAGCTGATGAATCCATGAACATGCCGGCGCCCAGAACCCCGCCCCCACCCTCGCTGAACGGGCTAGCCCGCCGACTGGTGCTCGATGATCTTATCGAGGCCGACAAGGCGGCCGCGGCCGTGGCCCAGGCGGCCAAGAAAAAGATCCCGCTGGTCAGGTACCTGGTCGAGAACGACGTGCTCGACAGCCGGACCATCGCAACAACCGCGTCACGCGAGTTCGGCATCCCGCTGTTCGATCTCGACGCGATGGACCTCGAAGTCTGCGCCTTCAAGCATGTCGACCAGA
>CAZJKV010000079.1:0-10048 GCA_964546765.1 uncultured Chromatiales bacterium | reverse complement strand
GTTGCGGTCATCGAGACCGAGGCCGCCGCGGTCCAGGCGCTCGCCGCGCGCATCTACGACGGCTTCGTTACCGCGTGCCGCCACATGCTCGCCTGCGAAGGCCGTATCGTCGTGCTCGGCATGGGCAAATCCGGGCATATCGGCGGCAAGATCGCCGCGACCCTCGCGAGCACCGGCAGCCCGGCGTTCTTCGTCCATCCCGGCGAGGCGAGCCACGGCGACCTCGGCATGATTACCGCGCGCGACGTAGTGCTTGCACTCTCCAATTCCGGCGAGACCGACGAACTGCTGACCATCCTGCCGCTGATCAAGCGCCTCGGCGTCCCGCTGATCGCGCTGACCGGCAACCCGGACTCGACGCTGGCGCGGGCCGCCGAGGTCAACATCAACGTCAGCGTGGCCCAGGAGGCCTGTCCGCTCGGGCTCGCGCCGACCTCGAGCACGACGGCGACACTGGTCATGGGCGATGCCCTGGCCGTTTCGCTGCTCGAGGCGCGCGGCTTCACTGCCGATGACTTTGCCCGCTCTCACCCGGGCGGGCGGCTCGGCAAACGCCTGCTGTTGCTGATCCGGGATATCATGCATACCGGCGATGCCGTCCCGAGCGTGCAGGCAGACGTCCTGATCAGCGAGGCGCTGGTCGAGATGACGCGCAAGAATCTCGGCATGACTGCGATCGTGGACACCGCCGGCCGCCTGCAGGGGATCTTTACCGACGGCGACTTGCGCCGGGTGCTCGACCGGCGCATCGACGTGCATGCCGCCACTGTCGGCGATGTCATGACGCGCAACTGCCAATCCGTCACCGCCGACATGCTCGCCGCCGAGGCGCTGCAGATGATGGAACAGCACAAGATCAATTCGCTGCCTGTCGTCGACGGTGAGGGCCGACTGACCGGCGCGATGAACATGCACGACCTGCTACGCGCCGGTGTCGTCTGATGCTCGGTCAACACCGGGCGCCATGAACGAGGTCGTCGACAAGGCGCGCAGGATCCGTCTGGTCATATTCGACGTCGACGGCGTGCTGACCGACGGCGGATTGCACATCGACTGCGACGGGCGCGAGAATAAGGTATTCCATTCGCGCGACGGTCACGGTATGAAGATGCTGCAGGAGTCCGGCGTCGCGATCGCCGTCATCAGCGGCCGCAATACCGGTTCCGTCACCCATCGCATGTCCGGTCTCGGCATCGAACATGTCTTCCAGGGCTGGCAGGACAAGCTGCCAGCCTTCGAGGAACTGCGCCAGCGTCTCGGCCTCGCGCCGGAGCAGATAGCCTGTGTCGGGGACGATGTTGTCGACCTCCCGATGCTGCGTCGCTGCGGACTCGCCATCGCAGTCGGCGACGCCCACGAACTGGTCAGGGAACATGCCGACTGGGTCACGCCTAACCGCGGCGGCAGAGGCGCGGCGCGCGATGTCTGCGAGCTGATCATGTCGGCACAGGGAACGCTCGCCCCCCGCTGGGAGCAATATCTGTCTACAGACCCGTGACATGGGCGAAACCAGGAAGGCATGGCGGCGCGCCGATGCGCATAATGCCTGAGCGGCGGCTGGTGACACTCTTCATGCTGCTGATCGCGGCGGCCGCCAGCGGCTGGTGGCTTTATCGCGGCGATGACGCAGTGATCGCCGACAGCGAACCGGTCCATGAAGAATTCGATTATTCCCTCACCGAGTTCGAACTCGTCGAAATGGACGCCCAGGGCGAGCTCAAGCACGCGTTGATAGCTGAAAACCTGTATCATTATCCAGACACGGAACAGTCCACCCTGGCGCGCCCGCGTCTTCTGTTCTATGAGGACAGTCGCATGGCCTGGGAGATTTCCGCTGTGCAGGGGCTGATCCGCGAAAGCGACCGCTCGGTGCTGCTGAGCGGTGAGGTTCATATTCGGTACGCGAGCGTGAGCGAGATTCAGGATTTTGAAGTTTTCACCGATCAGATCCTCGTTTGGCCGGACGACAGGATTGCCGAGACCGGCGACCCTGTGCGGATCGAGCAGGACCGGGGAGTGACCCACTCGACCGGCATGAGGGCGGAGTTCGATATGCGTCGCATCCACCTGCTCTCCGATGTGCGCAGCGACTATGTACCCTAGGATTTATGCAGCCCTGTACACGCTCGCGTTGCTGGCGTTCCCCGCCACCGGCTGGCCTCTGGCGAGCGACCGCGAACAGCCGATCCGCATCGAGGCCGACAGCGTGCAGATCGACGACATCAAGGGCGTCAGCATCTATCGCGGCAATGTGGTCTACACCCAGGGCACGATGCGGCTGGAGGCGGACCTGGTCGAGGTGTATCACGACGAACACAGAAACCTGCGCCGCCTCGAGGCGCGGGGCGCGCCGGTCCGCTTCAGGCAGAGGCTGGACGGCGAAGACGAGGACATGCAGGCGCACGCCCTGCGCATGGAGTACATCGCCGATCCCGAGCGCCTGGTGCTGGAGCAAGAGGCCTGGATCTGGCGCATGGACGTCGAGTTCACCGGCGACTATATAAGTTACGACGCGGCGCTCGACATCGTGAGTGCGCGCAAGGAGGCCGGCGAGGAAGGGCGCGTGCATATTGTGATACAGCCGCGGCAGGAACCTGCCGATACCGGCCAGGCCACGGAACCGGAGTAGGATGCCCGCTGACCGGACGATGGACCTGCTTTGCGTCAAACAGGTCAGCAAGAGTTACCGCGGCCGCCAGGTGGTCGCAGGCGTCTCGATGCATATCGGCGGCGGCGAGATCGTCGGACTGCTCGGCCCCAACGGTGCCGGCAAGACGACTTGTTTCTACATGATCGTCGGGCTGGTGCCCTGCGGCGAGGGAACGATCACCCTGAACGAACGCGACATCACGACCTGGCCGATGCACGCCAGGGCGCGCGCGGGTATCGGCTACCTGCCGCAGGAGGCGTCGGTGTTTCGCAAGCTGACGGTCGCCGACAACCTGCGCGCGATCCTGCAGACCAGGGACGACCTGGACAAGACCGGACAGGAGCAGCGCGCGGACGAACTCCTCGAAGAGTTTCACATCACCCACCTGCGGGACGCCCGGGGCATGAGCCTCTCGGGCGGTGAACGCAGGCGGGTCGAGATCGCGCGGACACTCGCGATGGAACCGCGCTTCGTGCTTCTCGACGAACCGTTCGCCGGCGTCGACCCCCTGTCCGTAATCGATATTCAGCGCATAATCAGGTATCTGCGTGACAAGGGGATAGGCATACTGATCACCGACCACAACGTCAGGGAGACGCTCGGCATCTGCGAGCGCGCCTACATTATGAACAACGGCGCGATCCTGTCCGAGGGTAGGCCGGAGGATATACTGGCCGACAACCAGGTGCGTGAAGTCTATCTGGGCGCGGATTTTCGCCTGTAGACATGCCGGTTGATCACGAAATTGGCTGCGATACACTATATCGCCCCCGGTATGGTTTAGAATTACAGGGGAACTGCGCGCATCGGCGCTGCATGACCGGAAGCAGATGAAACAAACCCTTCAAATCCGTCTGGGGCAACACCTGACCATGACGCCGCAGCTGCAGCAGGCGATAAAGCTGCTGCAGCTGTCGACGGTCGAGCTCAAGGACGAGATCCAGGAGGCCCTGGACTCGAACCTGATGCTCGAGCTGTCGGAGGACGGCGGCGCCGGCGACGAGGGAGACGGGGCCGCCGCTATCAACGGCGAGCTCGAAGGCGCCTCTGTCGGTGGCGAAGCCACTCCGGACACGCCGCAGAACGGTACATATGACGAGATCGACGACTCCACCGTCGAGCTTCAGGAGGCCGTGGCCCGCACCGACTTGAACAATCCCGACGATCTCCCGGTGGACAGCGTGTGGGAAGACATCTACGATGCGCCGATGCTGCCGCTGAGCCACACTGCGGACTCCGATTCGTTCGAGTTCGACAACCAGGACCGCTCTACCGAAACACTGCACGAGCACCTCGAATGGCAGGTGCAGATGAGCCATTTCAGCGACCGTGACCGAGTGATCGCGATGTCGATCATCGACGGCATCGACGACCGCGGCTACCTCGTGGTCCCGCTGGAGGAGACGCGCGAGGCGCTGGCCCGGGATCTCGAGGACCTGGACATCGGAGAGGTCGAGACCGTGTTGCGCCGTATCCAGCAATTCGACCCGGTCGGGGTCGGGGCTCGCGACCTGCGCGAGTGCATCATGATCCAGCTGCAGTTCTGCGAGCCGTCCACGCCGTGGCTCGCCGAGGCGAAAGAGCTCGTCGACGAACACCTCGAACTGCTTGGCAAGCGGGAGTATGTTCAGTTGATGCGCAGGCTCAAGTGTTCCCAGCAGGACCTCCTGAAGATCATCGGCCTGGTGCAGTCGGTAAATCCGAATCCCGGAAACCTGATAACCGACAAGAAGGTCGAGTACATCATCCCAGACGTCATCGTGACGCGTGAGAAGGATTCGTGGAGGGTGGAGCTCAATCCCGAAGCGGTGCCGCGGGTGCGCATTAATGCCGGTTACGCCAGCCTGGTCAAGCGCGCCGACAACAGTGCCGACAATGCCTACATGAGAAACCAGCTCCAGGAAGCGCGCTGGTTCGTAAAGAGCCTGCAAAGCCGCAACGAGACCTTGCTCAAGGTCGCGACCTGCATCGTCGAGCGCCAGCGCGGATTCCTCGAGCATGGCGAGGAGGCGATGAAGGCGCTGGTACTGCATGATGTCGCGGAGGCGGTCGACATGCATGAGTCGACGATCTCCAGGGTCACGACCCAGAAGTATATGCATACCCCGCGCGGAATTTTCGAACTGAAGTATTTCTTTTCCAGCCATGTCAGTACCGACAGCGGCGGCGAATGCTCTGCGACCGCGATACGCGCCCTGATCAGGAAGTTCGTCGCCGCGGAAGACCGGGTCAGGCCGCTCAGCGACAGCAAGATCGCGCAGATGCTCAAACAGCAGGGGATCAACGTCGCGCGCAGGACCATAGCGAAGTATCGCGAATCGCTGTCGATACCGTCTTCGAGCGAACGCAAGCGGCTGGTGTGAGCCATGCGCGATACCGGGGCGGCGATACAGGCGTGCGAGTGCTGAAATTCCGAAATCAGACCAACCGGGTACAGGTACTGAGATGATTCCACTGGAGGAGTTGATCAAACCGGAGCGGGTCGCTTCGCGCGGCAGCGTCAGCAGCAAGAAGCGTGCGCTGGAGCTGATCAGCGAGCTGATGGTGACCGGCGAGACCGGGCTCACCCAGGCCGAGGTCTTCACCAGCCTGATCGAGCGCGAGCGCCTCGGGAGCACGGGCCTCGGACACGGGGTCGCGATCCCGCATGGCAGGCTGAAGAGCCTGGACCACGCCACCTGCGCGTTTCTTCGCCTCGGCGAGGGCGTGGATTTCGACGCCGCTGACGGCCGCCCGGTCGACATGATCTGCGGCTTGCTGGTCCCGGAGAAGTCGACCGGCGAACACCTGAACATCCTCGCGACGCTCGCCGAGATGTTCAGCGACATCGACTTCTGCCATCGGGTGCGCGAGGCGAGGACCAGCGGCGAGATCTACCAGCTTCTGGTTTCGTGGCGGCCGGGCGGCGCGAAAAAGGCGGCCGGACCCTCCGCCTGAATTCATGAGCAGTGGCATAACAGCAGCCGAACTGTTCGATGCCCTGGCAGAGCGGCTGAGACTTTCCTGGGTCGCCGGCATTGGCGGCGGGCAGCGTTTGCTGCGAGCAGCGGGTAACGGCGCGCAGCAGAACCCGTCCTTCGCCGTGTGGGCCTGTTACCTGAACCCGGTGCATCCCGGTCTCATCCAGGTCGTCGGCCCGGAGGAACGGGACTATCTCGCCGGTCTCGTACCGGCGGCGCGCGCGGACACGCTGCACCGCCTTTTCTCCGGCAACACGGCCTGCATCGTCGTCAGTGACGGCGACAAGGTCGAGGACGATCTCGTCTCGGGCGCGGATGCCGCCGGGATTCCGCTGTTCCGCAGCGATCTGTCCGGCTACAAGATCATCAGCCATCTGCAGCATTACCTTTCCAGCGCGCTGGCCGAGCGCGTCAACCTGCATGGCGTCTTCATGGAGGTGCTCGGTATCGGGGTGCTGCTGACCGGCAAGAGCGGCGTCGGCAAGAGCGAGCTCGCGCTGGAGCTGATCAGCCGCAATCACCGCCTGGTAGCCGACGACGCACCCGAATTTCGCCGCATCGCACCCGACGAGCTTAGCGGCAGCTGTCCCCCGGAGCTGACGGGATTTCTCGAGGTGCGCGGGCTCGGCGTGCTTAACATCCGCGCGATGTTCGGGGACAGCGTCATCAAACTGAGCAAGAACCTGCGCCTGATCATTGAGCTTCAGCGCATGTCCGACAGCGAGCTGGCGGCGCTCGACCGGCTGGAGGGGAGTCGCCGCTATCAGACCATACTCGATGTCGAGGTAGCGCAGGTCACGCTGCCGGTGGTCCCCGGACACAACCTCGCGGTGCTCGTGGAGGGGGCGGTGCGCAATCACATCCTGCTGCTCAAGGGTTACAACGCCAGCCAGGCATTCATCGAGCGCCAGCAGCGAATGATCCTCGAAGGTGACGCGTGAGACTGCTGATCATCAGCGGACTGTCGGGATCCGGCAAGAGTATCGCCCTGCAGGCGCTCGAGGACCAGGACTTCTACTGCATCGACAACTTGCCGCTCGGCCTGCTGTCGCAGTTTACCGGGCAGATGGCCGACAGCGCCTCCAAGCGCAACATCGACAACGTCGCAGTCGGAATCGATGCGCGCAATCTGGTGCGCGATCTCGGTCGCTTCAGCGACAATATCGCGGAGATCAGGGGCAGGGGGATCGCCTGCGAGGTTGTGTTCCTGACCGCGTCCGACAATGTGCTGATCAAGCGCTTCAGCGAGACCCGCCGCAAGCACCCGCTCACCCGTTCCGGCGTCTCGCTGACAGAGGCCATCGCCGAGGAGCGCGCGCTGCTGGCGCCGATATCGACCAACGCGGATCTGCAGATCGATACCAGCAACTACAATGTGCATCAGCTGCGCGGCCTGGTCCGGGAACGTATCGTCAAACGCAAGCTGCCGTCGCTGTCGCTGCAGTTCGTTTCCTTCGGTTACAAGCACGGAATACCGGCGGATGTCGATTTCGTGTTCGACGTCCGCTGCCTGCCCAATCCCTATTGGGATCCGCAGCTGCGCCTGCGCAAGGGCACCGACCCGGAGGTCGTCAAATTCCTCGAGCAGCAGCCCGGTGTCAGGCAAATGTTTGAGGATGTCCGTTCCTTTCTCGAACGCTGGATCCCGTCGTTCGAGACCGAGAACCGCAACTACATCACGATCGCGATCGGATGCACCGGCGGCCAGCATCGTTCCGTCTATCTGGCGGATACGCTGGCATCGCATTTCCGGCGCTCGCGGGACAACGTGATGATTCGCCATCGGGATCTCGTATGAGCGTCGGTCTGTGCCTGATTTCCCACAACCGGATCGGGGAGGCGCTCCTCGACACGGCGACCTCGATGCTGGGCGGGCGTCCGCTACCGGTGGCCGTAATCCCGGTGACATCGGTCTGCGATCCGGACAAGGTGCTGGCGCAGGCGCGGGACGCGATCCACTCGCTCGACCAGGGTGACGGCGTGATCGTGCTGACGGACATGTACGGATCCACGCCGAGCAATATCGCGACGTCGCTCAAGCGCCACAACGAGCATGTCGTGGTGATCGCCGGCCTCAACCTGCCGATGCTGGTGCGCATGATGAACTACCCGGGGCTCGATCTCACGCGGCTCGCCGAGAAGGCCCTGAGCGGCGGACAGGAAGGCATTTTCCGCTGCGAAAGCGACGAGGAGCGTTGATGACGGCCCGCAGGGAGGTCTGTATAGTCAATAAGCTGGGTCTGCACGCGCGCGCTGCGGCGAAGCTTGTGACGCTCGCCTCCGGTTTCGAGTCCGAGATCCACCTGCTGCGCGGCACCAAGCAGGTGAACGGAAAGAGCATCATGGGCGTCATGATGCTGGCCGCCGGGCGCGGGACTTCACTTGAGATCATTGCCGACGGCAATGACGAGGAAGAGGCGGTCAGCAGGATAGAGGACCTGATACAGCGGCGCTTCGGAGAGGACGCCTGATCCGGAACGATGCCGCGCCCACCCCGGGGGTTCATGGGCCATGACTCTGACACTGAGCGGCATCAGCGTATCCAGGGGCGTTGTCATAGGCAAGGCGGCGATACTCAAGCGTGATGAGGTCAACGTCGCCGAGTACACGATCCCGAGGCCGCTGCTGCACGAGGAGATCACCCGCTTCAGGACCGCGCTGCGCAAGGCCAAGCAGCAGCTGAAGGCCATTCGCAACCGGATCGCGGGCGAAACGTCGGGCGAGATCGTCTTCTTTATCGACACCCATCTCCTCATGCTGGACGACAGCGTCATCCTCGAAGGCCCGATCAACCTCATACAATCCCTCCAGTGCAACGCCGAGTGGGCCCTCAAGCAACAGCGCGACGCGCTGATCCGTGCCTTCGAGGAGATCGACGATGACTATCTGCGGGCGCGCAAGGACGACATCGACCACGTCGTCAACCGGATCCAGCGCAATCTCCAGGGCCATTACGATTCGCGCAGCGAAATCCACGACTACAAGCTGCGCGGCGCGATTCTGGTCGCGGACGACCTTTCGCCGGCCGAGACGCTGCTGATGCAGCAGCAGGGCGTCGCCGCCTTCGTCACCGAATACGGCGGCGCGAATTCTCACACCGCGATACTCGCACGCAGCCTAGGCATACCGGCGATCGCCGGCGTGCATCATGCGCGACGCTTCCTGTGCCAGGACGAGATGGTCATCATCAACGCCCGTCAAGGCGTGGTAATCGCAGGGCCCGGTAGCGCCGAGCTTGATTTCTTCCGGGCCAGCCAGCGCGAGGAAAAGCGCTATTTGGCGGGCCTCAACCGGCTCAGCAAGCGGCCGGCGGTGACGCGCGACGGCCATCCGGTGACCCTGATGAGCAATGTCGAGATCGAGGAGGATTTCGCCTCCAGCCGGCGCGTCGGCGCCGCCGGCGTGGGGCTGTTTCGTACCGAGATGCTGTTTATCAACCGCGACACCCTGCCCGACGAAGAGGAACAGTTCGAGACCTACGCACGCGCGGTACGGGAGATGCACGGCGCGCCGGTGACGATACGCACCCTCGATCTGGGCGCGGACAAGTGTCTCGGCGAGCACGGGCGCAACAGCGCCGAGGGTATGAACCCGGCGATGGGCCTGCGTGCGATACGCTGGAGCCTGAAGGATCCAGCGCTGTTTTCACCCCAGGTGCGGGCGATACTGCGGGCCTCGGCGCTGGGCCCGGTGCGGATGATGATCCCGATGATGTCGAGCGAGAGCGAACTGGTACAGGTGCTGCGCCTGGTGGAGGAGGTAAAGGCCAACCTCGCGCGCGACAGCATCCCGTTCGATCCAGGCATCAGTCTCGGCGCGATGATCGAGGTGCCGGCTGCTGCACTCGCGGCCAGCACCTTCACCCGGCGCCTCGACTTCCTGTCCATCGGCACCAACGACCTGATCCAGTACACGCTGGCCATCGACCGCCGTGACGAGGAGGTCAATTACCTCTACGACCCGCTGCACCCGGCAATCCTGAGGTTGATCCAGATGACGATCACCGCCGGACGCCGCGCATCGATCCCGGTCGCGATGTGCGGCGAGATGGCGGGTGAGCCGCACTACACCCGCCTGCTGCTGGGAATGGGGTTGCGCGAATTCAGCATGTATCCGGCCACGCTGCTCGAGGTGAAACAGGTGATTGCCCGCACCGATCTCGCCGCCGTGGTGCCCGAGGCGCGGCGCATCCTGCGCATGTCCAGCGTGGACCGGATCGGTGCCGCGATCGAGACCCTCAATCGCCTACCGTAAGCAGCAGGTTGCCGAAGCGGTCGGCGCTGCAGCGCCATCCCGGCGCGACGAAGGTCGTCGATGTCCCTTCGCTGACGAGCGCAGGACCGGGCAGCGACTGTCCCGCCGTCAGCTCCGCGCGGTCCACGACCGGCGCCGCGATGCCGTTCATCAGGACGTGGCGCGGGGCTGCCGGAGGGCCGCT
>CAZJKV010000078.1:0-10168 GCA_964546765.1 uncultured Chromatiales bacterium | reverse complement strand
GACCTCGCCAGGCGCCGCCACGGCGCGCGCGGACGCAAGTTCGGCCCGCACACGTTCTTCATCCGCCGCGTCGACGACGTGGATCTCCCCGCCCATGTTGCGGTGATTGCGGCACTGGTAATACAGCAGGCCGGGCGTATCCGCCGTCGGCGTGAACGTCACCCGGCCCTGGTAGATGAACTGGCCGCTGACGCCATCGGTCCACGCGGCGGCGCCCCAGCCGACCGGGCTGGTGGACAGGTAGAAATCATGCATGATGCCGGTATCGACATCGAAGGTATGGGTCTTGCCGCGTACGGCAACGAGCGCCTTGCCCTGCTCGCCGTTGACGACGAAGCCCCGGGTATGACCGACGCCGAAGCTGGGGTGGGTCCGGTCCTTTTCCGCCTCCGAGACGTTGAATTCAAACGGAGATGCAGGGACGTCGGCCGGAGCAGGCGCCCGGGCCTCTGCGGTCGCGGCCGGCGGCGCCTCGGGACTCGCCTGCTGCAGCGGTATTACCTCGACCACGCCCGCAGGCGCGGCCGGGGCGGCGTCGGGAAGAGGCCCGCTGGTCTCTTCGACGCTTGACTCGACCTCGACGACACGTGCGGTCTGTGACACATCCTCTCCTATGGTCGCGCAGGCCGACAGCAGCACCGCCAGGCCCGCCGACAACAGCCAAGCGAAAAAACTTCGCATTGGTATCGCTTCCCTCGCTAGCCGGCGCCGGCGAAACGGCCGCCCGGACGTCGTCGTCCTACCTCCATGGATTGTTCAGCGTCGCCTCACTGAGGGGCGGCGACCAGTCATCCGGTTTGGGCCTCGAGTGGCACTTCGTGCAGGTATTGATGTTGATCGGGAACGCCACCTTGCCGTGACACACGCCGCACTTCTCGCCGAGCAGGATCGCGGACATGCTGATCTGGTTCGAAAGTCGCTGCGGCGTGAAGATGCGCGGGTGACAGTTCGAGCAGAACAGCCATTCGGTATGCTGGCGGTGCGGGAATATGACATCCGGGACCGACGCCCTGACCGGGCGATGGATATCGAGGTCCATGACGAACGGCTCCTCGGAGGAGTCCACCCGGTCCCAGCGCGGGCGCAGCAGCTTTTCGTCGATCGCCTTGACCCAGTCGACGTGATTGCCGAAGTTTGTCCTCGGCAGGCCTTGGTAGGCCTCTTTCGGCGGCTGCAGGCGATGGGTCGCCTCGTTGTTCGGATCGTGGATGCCGGTTTCCGGCGGCGCCGGGTTCACAATCTGCTTGCGCAGGTTACGGTTGAATACATTGGCGTCGCCCGCCTGGGCAACGACCAGGGGCTCGCCCGAAGCGGCGACCGCTGCCTGTCCCTGCCACGCGAACACCAACACCAGTGCGGCGGCAATTCCACCGGTTGTAAGAGCTATGTTCTTGAATATCTTCATGATCTTTTTCCTTCCCATCCATCATTACCGAGGCTGCTGGCCGGCGGTCGCCGCGGGGTCCAGCGGCCGGTGCGCCGGCGCGACCAGGCGCTGCACGGTGCTGCCGTGGATATGGGTCGGCGTGCCCGGGATGCCGGAATGACACATCGCGCAGTTCTCGACCGACCAGGCGATCTCGCCGTTGTGGCATGCGCCGCAGAACTGGCCGTCGATGATCTTCGCCATCGTGATCTTGTTGCCGCCGGCCTTGAACTCGAAGCCGAGATCGGCATGGCAGACCTTGCAGCGGAAACGTACCCGGTGGAACCAATGCGGAAACACGACAGGCCGCATGTCGGCAGCGTCGGCGAAGTTGTTGATGACGACGTCTCCGTATTCGGCATGCGCCGTACCCGGCGCCGCGGCCCACATCCAGAGGCCTACCATAAGCCCCGCAATCAGCGAGAAGCGGACAGGATTCCGCGCGATATTTGGTGACATGACTAACCTCTCCTCAATGGATAAACAGGTTATTGTTATCGTCCCGGGCGGCGCCGGCGCTGGCAGTCAGAAGCGCCGGTTAACCTGGAAATACACAAGGCTGTATTTTTCTTCATTATCCAGATTGATGTAACGCCAGCTCGCGCTGGTGTCCAGCAAGCCGATGGCGTAACTCAGTCTGTTTTCCCACTCGGCGCGATCGAGCCCCTCGTCCATCGCTGCGTGCGAAATGCGCAAATCAGAGTGGAATCGCAACTGGGCGATATTGAACAGGTCCATGTGCTGGAAATTCACCTGCCCGGTAGCGGCTACTGTATCATCATCGCGCATTCCAATGAAGTCCCGGCGCACGTACTGGACGGTCAGATTGCCGGATAACTGGCTGCGCAGGCTGAGCGTCTGGGTCCGCATGAACTGGATATTGGCGAACTGCTGTTCGTCCTCCTGGTCGCCGTAACCGCGGGAATCTGACAGCGTGACCTGGAACATCGTCGTAGCGCCCTCGCTGTAACGGTCCCACGAGAAACTGCCGGAATGGTCGATGCGCTGCGTGCCGAGATCTGCGTCTCCGGACTGCTCTATCCCGCTCACCGACTGGCTCAGGCTGAGCCGGAACGTCCCGCGCCCCTGGGTCAGCCACAGGCGTTGGGCGTCATGGCCGATGCGCAGTGTCGAGGTGAGGATGTCTACCTCGTTCAGGTCCTGGTGCTGGACCGAGGCCGAGGTGTACCAGTTCCAGGTCATCCGCGCGAAGATCTCGCGCAGGTCGGACTGGTACAGGGCCCCGACCCGCTGGCGCGAGGATTGCGTGCGCTCGTCGTTGTCGATGACCGTGCCTTCGACGTTCGCGTCGAGGCGCAGGTTCTTGGTCATCTGGTAGAACAGGCCGCTCATCCCGCTGACGCTGGTCTGCTCGAGCTGGTTGCCGGCGTTCTCGGCATTGAGATTGAAGACACGGACGCCTGCGCTCAGCGACAGGGGCCGGTCGAGCGGTCGGTAGAACATGAAGCTGGACAGCTGCGTCAAATCCATCGTGCTGTCACCGAGGTTCGTACTGTTCAGCGGCTGTGTCGAGGCGCTCTCGGAATCGAAGTGACTGAGCATCGAATCGACGCGGAACGCGCGGTGCGGATGGTAGTAATGATCGACATTGACGACGAAGTTGTCGGTCCGCTGGTCGAGCACATTGCGCTCGATCTCCTGGTAGGTGGTCTTCGCGCTCAGCGTATGCCGCGGACGCCGCACGTTCATCTCGAGGCCGACGAGCTGGTCGAGATAGTCCTCGCCGCCGCGTGTCTCCCAGGTGTTGCGGTCGTAGCGCCCCAGGAAGCGGTCGCCCCGGTCGTTGAAATATGACTGGCGCAGCGCGAGCCGCCGGGTCGTGAACTCCCGGCCACCGAGCGTGGTCACGGTGTTCGGCAGAGACACGGTGTCGACGCGACTGTCGCTGGTCTGGTACGTCAGCGAGAACGGCGTTTTGCTCTGGGAGAGGACGTTGAGGTCGAAGTCACCGGTGAGTATCGAGGTGTTGGTCGAGGTCCCGGCCCCCTCGTAGTTGGTGGCGTCCTGCGTAAACCGGAGACCGGCGGTGAGCGTCGCGAACCAGGGCTGCCAGAGATAGCTTTGCGCATTGACCGCGCCCCGCAACTGGTTACTGCTGGCGTCGCTGCTGGTGCTGCCGATGATCGCGCGGTAGGTATAGCCGGCGCTGCCGGACACGTCGACGAGCTCGAACGCCGCGGGCTGGGCGACCCACAGCGCGGCGATCAACCCCGGCATCAGGCGCCTGAGATCAGGTTTCCCCACCAGCATGAATGCACTTACCCCGCTTCATCGGCCGTCCGTCGCCAGCACCGACTCGTTTATTTCTATTGTTGTATTTGCGCGCAGTTCTTCGAGCAAGCGCTCGCGCGCCCGCTCCTGCAACTCGCGGTGAAGCAGGCCGCGTGCCCGCTCGGCCACCCGCTCGAATTCGTTCAGCCGCGGCGCGGCCCGCTCCTCAAGCCGGAAAACCGCAAAGCCCTGCAACAGTTGTACCGGCCCGGAGATCTCGCCGGGCGACAATGCATCCACGACCTGCTGCGCCTCCGGCGCCAGCATGCCCGCGTGCACGTATCCGAGGTCGCCGCCCTGGGCCGCCGAACCGTCAGCGGAGTGCAGGCGGGCCAGTTCCGCGAAGTCGCCGCCGTCGCGCACACGCGCGATGATGCGCCCCGCCTCGTTATACGCGGCCTCCCAGGCATCGCCGCCGGCCCATGGCTCGACCTTCAGCAGGATCATCGACAACCGCAGGCGCTCGGGGGTCGTGAACTTGTCGGGATGCTCACCGTACCACGCCCGAAGCTGTCGCTCTCCGGGTTCGGGGATGTCCTCGACCTGCGCCTTCAGCTGGCGTATCACGCTGTCACCGAGCAACTGCTCACGGACGATCTTGCGGGACGTACGGGGATCCGCACTGGCCTCGATACGGCCGGCCAGCGCCTGTAACTGTCCGTCGACCCAGTCCATGTCGGGTTTGATCTCCCTGCGCTCACCCTCCTGGAGCAGCAGGATGCGGTCGATGATCTCGCCCCCGACTTCACGGCGGAACTCCGCCAGTTGCTCCTTCGGTACGCTGCCGTGGTAGAAGCGCTGGCGCACGCCCGCGTGGAAATTCGCGTCCAGCTCCTCGACCGGAATCGCCACACCACCGACCGTCGCAAAGATCCGGGCGCCGTTCTGCTCCCCGGCCGCATTCACGGCGGCGCAGGTGATCAGCAATACTGTCGTGGTCAGAATAATCCGCATCTGATCGCTCTAGAACCTGGCCACGAGAGCGGATGCCCACGCCGTTCCCGGTGATTACGTCTTTCCCTGCGTCCCGCGCCCCGTTATTTATTGTGACAAGTCAGACAAACCGCGCTCCCGGCAGGATCGATCCGCAGGAACAGGGGGTTAACGTCGACATGAGGGTCGTGACAGGAAGCGCATTCGACATAGGGTTGGGGTTCGCCAACGAACACCCCGCGCGTCGCGGTCCGGGTGTAGAGCTTCATGTCGGTCCGCTCGAAATCGGAGGTCCCCCCCTCCGGGCTGGAGTTGACCCACCAGATGCGGCTTGCTCCGACGATCTTGCTCTCAGCCTGATTGAAGTCCGGGTCGCGCCCGGGGCCGTGCGGGTTCGACAACGCATAACCGCCGCCGGCGTACTGAACGCCGATCGGGTGATCGTCGGTGAGGTCGGTGCCGAGGTTCGTGATGACGTTGACCGGTCCGAGTCGACCACCGACGGTCGCGGCCTGCCCGCTCCAGACGCCGGTACGAAACGCCCAGTTCTCGGCGCCCGAGCCGGGCTCGTTGATCAGCGCATCCATGGCCTGGGTTCCGTCGTGGCAGGACAGGCAGGCGAGTGAGACCGAACCGATCGGCTCGATCTCGGCGTCGAGCGTCGTCGAACCGAGTTGGTCGTAGGTGGTGTAGGCGGCGCCCGGGGTCAGATTGCGGTTCCACAATGGCACGGCGGCCGTCGCGTCGGCGCCGTGCGGGGTATGACAGAACACGCAGATCTCGGAAGTACCGCTGAAGTTGCTCGCGGCGTTGACGCCGGTGCTGCCGAGGTTGTGCTTGGTGTTGAAGATGCCGGCGGTCGCGCCTTGCGCGACCAGCAACAGCACGAGCGCCGTTGCCCGGGTCATCCAGAATCGACTGCAGGTACGGCGATCCCCACTCATCGTTGTACCTCGACCTCCCCCTCTGGCCGGAACGCCGGCTGATCACCAATGTCGTGATTATGCTGCGACTTTAGCACAACGATCGGGACATTTCGATAAGCCCGGGCAGTCTCGCCGCGCGCCCCCGGACCCGTCGATCGGACCGGTCAGAACCCGATATCGAAGCGGTAGGTCATCCCTCCCGACAGCACGCTGACATTCTCGCCGGGACCCGACGCAGGGATTGCCCCCGAAACACTATTGTCACCCGGGGTCGCGTCGCCGGCGAGGTGATCGTCATGATAGGGCTGCAGACCGTAGCTCGCCGCGTCGTCGTTGATCATGCCCGCGGCGAGCAGGTACAGATCGATGCGCGGCGACAGTGCGTAGGAAAATCCGGTCGCGACCATATACGCCCCGCTGTCCGGCCCCGCGTCGAGGTCGTCCAGCATGCCGTAGGCAAGCTTCCAGGTGAAATTGCCGGCGACATGGGCCAGGTTGACAACCCAGGCCTCGCGGCGCAGTTCGCGTCCGCCATTCAGGTCTCCGCTGCCGGCCCGTTCCCAGATCAGCGCGGCCTGCGTGCCCTGGCCGAAGTCCCAGCCGAGCGCGGCCTTGCGGGCCTTCGCGTCGCGCTGGTCCGGCGTGCTCGCGCGCCCGAGCAGTTCGTAAGCGAAGCCGGCATAGAGCTGGCCGTGCGCAAAACGCAGCGACGCGCTGTAGCCGTACTCGTCCGCCTCATCGCGCGTGAGGGGCAGATTGTCGTCGCCCTGGTTCGCGATGTAGCCGAGGTCGAAGCGGATGCGCTTGCTGTCCGGGGAGGCGTAATAGATGATGTTGCGCGCCCGCTGGTGGAACACCGGCGCGCCGCCGATCGAACCGATGACCGCGCTGTGGTCGGCGCGGGTCTCGGAGAAGATGTCGAGCCGCTCGGTCATGCGCCGGTACGGCGTCGCATGGCGTCCCGCCAGCAGCGTGCCGTAACGGCTCTCGAGCGCGACGTAGCTGTCGCGGCCCTCGCCCCAGCCGCCGTCGTCGAGATCGACGATGGTCTCGAACTGCCAGCGCACCGCGAGCGCGTCGCTGATGACCTCGCGCCCGCGCAGGCCGATATGCGAGTGATTGCTGGTGACTGCAAGCGTGGTCTTCTTGTTGGCCGGGTCCGGATCGCTGTTGTTGACGATGTCCAGCGACAGGTGCGCCGCGCCGTAGAGATCCACGGCCGCGATCGCAGGACCGGTCGACAACAATACCGCGACCCCGGGGACGAGCAGGAAATTGCGCATCTACAGACTTACTCCATGACGGGCGGGTTTCAGATGATCCGGGAAAGGTACCCGATACCGGGGACCGGAGACAAGCCGAAGGGGCAGAAAAAGAAAGCCGGGCGCTGGGCCCGGCTTTCGGTACTGATTGCAGCTAGCGATCTCAGAAGCGGAAGGCGGCGGCGAGCTTGATCGAGTCGAAGTCCTCGACATCGTCGTCATCGTTACGCCACTCGAGACGCAGGTCGAAGTTGTCGGCGACCTGGTAGCTACCCGCCAGAGTGATTGCGGTCAGCTCGTTACCGTCATCATCCTCGAGCATGTCATAACGCAGCGCGATACCGAAACCCTGCGGCAAACCGATGTGACCGGCCAGACTCATACCGCTGTCGAGGATCTCGCTGCCGGTAATGTAGTCAAACGAGACACCGATATCCATGTCGTCGTTCAGCATCATACCGTACGCGACGTTGAAGTTGATCAGATTGCCGAAGGCGGTGGTGTCATTGTCCTGGGTGATCACGCCGAGGTTCAGGTCGAGGCCGTCGACCGGCGTAGCGCTGAGGTTCAGCAGCATCGAATTCTCTTCGTCCACGCCACCGATGTCGTTCAGGATACCAACGGTAACCTTCGCCGGACCGGCCATCAGGTGCACCGCGACGCCCTCGATGTTGTTGCCGTCGGAACCGCCGGTGATCTGGTCGTTGAGGACCGCCGTACGAATGAGGCCGTGCGAGATCGTCGTCTTCAGTTCGGCCTGGTCATGGGCCTCGATACCGAGCGGGCTGTTGAACCGGCCGATCTGCAGCTTGACCATGTCGTTGATCTTCCACGCACCGTAGGCCTGCTCGATACCGTCCGAGAACGGAGAGGAAAGACCGTAATCCAGATCGACACGCACATAGACGTCATCGGCGACCATCGCCTTGAAGTTGATTTCGGCGTCGGTGTGGAACTTCTTCTCTTCCGGGTTGGTGCCGGGACCAATCGGGTCAAAGGCATCATCGGACACCGTGAAGGTGCTGAAGACGTGCCCATTGACCTTGGCGCCCGGGCCATGGTCCATGCTATGACGATCTCCGGCGAGGGCTGCACCGCTGGCGGCGAAGGCGCCGGCCACGGCAATTGCTAAAAGTTTCTTGTTCATTGTTCTCTCTCCCTAAGGGTTGACGATTACAGCTTTCTTACAGTGCACGTTTTGTCAACGTTGTGGTTTTATAATACATCGGTACCCGATATGCAACACTTTATGTCATTTAATTTTATGTTATTAGTAGTCTTTGCGTCAAAAATGCAACACTTGTCACAAATAACCAGCGAAATCCGGGCACGCGGGTCCAGTCACGCCCGCGCCGGTGTACGCGGTGGTTCAGGGGAGCAGAGAAACGCAGAAATAGGGGTCAGAGAACAATTCGCGTGAATAGCCATGGGCTGCCCCACGATCAGCTGGCGAATTGTTCTCTGACCCCTATTTCGGAAGCCACTGGAATGGCTGGCGATTTGGCTGGGGGACGAGGATTCGAACCTCGGTTGACGGAGTCAGAGTCCGTAGTCCTACCGCTAGACGATCCCCCAACACGGCATGTTAACGAGGGGTCGAGTCCCGCGCCTCAGCGCTTGGAGTACTGGGGACGCTTGCGCGCCTTGTGCAGGCCGACCTTCTTGCGCTCGACCTCGCGCGCGTCGCGGGTCATGAAGCCGTGCTGGCGCAGGGTCTTCCTGAGGGCTTCATCCCAGGCGACCAGCGCGCGGGACAGGCCGTGGCGGATCGCGCCGGCCTGGCCGCTGGTGCCGCCGCCGCGCACGGTGACCTTGACGTCAATCTTGTCGCCGAGGCTGGTCGCCTCGAGCGGCTGGCGCACGATCATGCGCGCCGTCTGGCGCCCGAAGTAGCTGTCGAGCGGTTTGCCGTTGACAATGATCGCGCCGGCGCCGCGGCTCAGAAAGACGCGCGCGGTGGAACTCTTGCGGCGACCCGTGGTGCAGATGGTGTCCGTCATTCTCGTATTCCTGTCAGATTTCCAGGGGTTTCGGTTGCTGGGAGACGTGCTGATGCTCGCCGCCGGCGTAGACGCGCAGCTTGCGCAACATCGCGCGGCCCAGCGGATTCTTCGGCATCATGCCGCGCACGGCGATCTCGATGATGCGCTCCGGATGCTTCGCGCGCAGCTCGTCGAAGGTCATCGACCTCATGTTGCCGATGTAGCCGGAGTGCCGGTGGTAGATCTTGTCGCTGGCCTTGTTGCCGGTGACATGCACCTTCCCGGCATTGATGACGATGATGTAGTCGCCGGTGTCGACGTGCGGCGTGTATTCGGCCTTGTGCTTGCCGCGCAGGCGTTTCGCGATCTCGCTCGCAAGGCGGCCGAGCGTCTTGCCGGACGCGTCTACGACGTACCAGTCGCGTTTCACCGCGTCTGGTTTGGCGCTGAAGGTCTTCATGTGGCTGGAATCCCGTTGTTACCGATATCGCCCCGACCGTTCGCACATGGGAGCGAGGCCGCCGGGCACCAAAGAGCGAGAATTCTACAGAATCAAGCCGGTACAGGCAAGCGCCCCATTGGAACGGTCTAGATCCTGAGCCGTTCGACGACCCGGCCCGCAACGAGGTGCTCGTCGATGATCTCGTCGAGGTCCTGCCGATCCCGGTAGCTGTACCAGACGCCCTCCGGGTAGACGACGACCGTCGGTCCGAGGGCGCAGCGCCCGAGGCAGCCGGCGCTGTTGACGCGTACCCCGCCCGGGGTCGCGAGCCCGAGTTCCTTGACGCGCTCCTTCGCATAGGCGCGCATCGCCCTGGCATCGTGATCCTGGCAACAGGCACGGCCGTCGTCACGCTGGTTGGTACAGAAAAAGATGTGGCGGTTGTAGAACATGGGCAGAAGATACAAGATATTTACTGCGCGCGTGAAGCCGCTTGTCACTCCACCACCCGGACAGGGATGCCCTTGAATCTCCCCGATTTTATCAAACACGAAGCAGATCAGTGCGTTAAATGCGGCTTATGCGTGCCGCACTGCCCCACCTATGGACTGACGCGCGACGAGGGCGATTCTCCGCGCGGCAGGATCGCGCTGATGCAGGCGCTGGTCGAGGGCCGCTTGCCACCCGGAGGACGACTGGATTTTCATCTCGACCGCTGTCTGGCCTGCCGGGCCTGTGAACGAGTCTGTCCTTCGCAGGTACACTACGGGCAGCTGATCGATGCGGCACGCGCGTTCAGTGCCCCCCGGCGCCGGCCGGGACGGCTGGTATGCTGGTTGCTGGACGGCCTGATCCCGAACCGGCGCCGGCTGGGACGGGTCGCGCGCCTGCTGCGACTGTATCAG
>CAZJKV010000077.1:0-10178 GCA_964546765.1 uncultured Chromatiales bacterium | reverse complement strand
TCGCGCGCGTCGGCGGTCTGCTGCAGCGCGGCGGCGCGGCGGACGATGTTGTCGCCCGCGTAGATCGGGACATGGCCGACGCGCATCACCGGGGCCGAAGCCTGGTCGTCCGCCGGCGCAGTTGCGGGCAGGACGGGGACTGGGACGCTGGACGCCCCGGCGTCTCCGACGGCCTGACGCAGGGCGTCGCGCACCTCTTCGGTCGACATGTAATCGAAGCCGGGCAGATTGAACAGGTTGCCAAGCACGCGCAGCACCTTCCACGCCGGCCGGGTCTCGCCCTCCGGCGGCACGACGCCGCCGAAACCCTGCCAGCGCCCCTCGATATTGACCCGGGTGCCGGAAGTCTCGCTGAACGGCGAGACCGGCAGCAGGATATCCGTATACTCCCGCATCCGTTCGCTGACGAACGGCGTCAGCGCGACGACGCATTCGGCCTGTTTCAGTGTCTCCACCGCCTGCGCGGGATCTGCATTGTCGTACTCGGGTTCGACGTGGACCAGCAGCCAGCCTTTCAGCTGTTGTTCGAACATCGCCCGGGCGTCCAGTCCGGGTGTCGCGACGGCCTCACCGGCCGGGCCGCGATGCGGGACCGCACCGGCCAGCCAGGCGCCGGCGCTGTTCGCGCCGTCACTGAGGTAGCCGAAGCTGGTGTCCGAGGCCCTCGCGATCAATGCGGCCAGTGCGCGCAGGCCGGCGAAATCCGGGTGCATGCCGGCGATGGGGCCGAGCAGCACCGTACCCTGCCCCGCCTCGACGAGGCGCGCGGCGATGTCACGCGCCGTACCGTCGACGTCCGCAGACTTCAGGACGGCGTCGAAGTCAGCGGGCACGGCGGCGCCGGTCCTGTCGAATACCGCGCGCGCAATCGCGGCGAGCCTGCCGGCCATCTCCTCCGGACCGGCCGCGACGTTCGCGGCAACCGGAAAATTGTATCCCCAGGCGACCGGGTTCACGAACATCACCGACGCGCCCTTTAGTGCCGCCGCGCGCAGTCGATGGGCGATGATCGGCTGGTCCTTGCGCACGTACGACCCGATCAGCAAGGCGGCGTCGAGACGCTCGAGCGCCTCGATCGGTTGCCCCAGCGACGGGTAGAGCGGCGCACGCGCCTGGTCACGGAAATCGATCTGGCGCAGGCGATGATCGATGTTGTGGCTGCCGAGCGCGCGCGTCAGCTGCGCGGCCAACGCCATCTCCTCGAGCGTCGCCACCGGCGACACCAGGGTGCCGATCTGCGCGGCGCCGGCGCGGTCGCGCACGCCGCCCAGCCCGCTGACGACCGCCTCGAGCGCGGTATTCCAGTCGACCTGCGTCCACTCGCCATCGCGCTTGAGCATCGGCGCGGTCAGGCGGTCGGTGCTGTTCAGGCCCTCATAGGCGAAGCGGTCCCGATCCGGGAGCCAGCATTCGTTGATCGACTCGTTTTCACGCGGATCGACACGCATGACCTTGCGGCCGCGCACGCGCACGGTCAGATTCGAGCCGACGCAGTCATGCGGGGACACGGACGCATGGCGCTGCAGCTCCCAGGCCCGCGCGGTAAAGCGGAACGGCTTGGAGGTCAGCGCGCCGACCGGGCACAAGTCGATGATATTACCCGACATCTCCGATTCGACCGCCCTTTCTATATATGTGCCGATGCGCATGTCCTCGCCGCGCCCGGTCGCGCCGAGCTCGCGCACGCCGGCAATCTCGGTGCCGAAGCGGATACAGCGCGTGCAATGGATGCAGCGCGTCATCTCGGTTTCGATAAGCGGACCGATGTCCTTGTCCCTGACCACCCGCTTTGCCTCGTCGTACCCGGAACGGTCCAGGCCGTAACCGATCGACATCTCCTGCAGCTCGCATTCGCCGCCCTCGTCGCAGATCGGACAGTCGAGCGGATGATTGATCAGCAGGAATTCCATCGTACCCTGCTGTGCCTCGAGTGCCTTCGGCGAACGGGTCATGACCTTCATGCCGTCGGCGACCGGCGTCGCGCAGGCGGGCAGCGGCTTCGGCACCTTGTCGACCTCGACCAGGCACATGCGGCAATTCGCGACGATCGACAGCTTCTTGTGATAGCAGAAGCGCGGGATCTGGATACCGGCCGCGTCGGTGACCTCGATGATCATGTCGCCGCGACGCGCCGTCAGCGGCACCCCGTCGACCTCGATGGTGATCGAATCGCTCACGACATTGTCGGACACGACGCTCATGCCGCCTGCTCTCCGCGACCCGACGCGCCCCCGGGACCAGGGCCGCCGACCATGCACCGCTTGTGTTCGATATGGTATTCGAATTCCTCGCGATAGTGCTTGATGAAACTCTGCACCGGCCACGCCGCCGCGTCGCCGAAGGCGCAGATCGTGCGGCCCTCGATGCGCCCGGCGGTCCTGATCAGCACGTCGAGGTCCTCGGCCCGGCCCTGACCCTCCTCGATGCGCTTGACGACGCGCCACAGCCAGCCAGTGCCTTCGCGGCACGGCGTGCACTGGCCGCAGGACTCGGCGTAATAGAAGCGCGCGATGCGCAGCAGCGCCTTGACCATGCAGGTGCTATCGTCCATGACGATGAGTCCGGCGGAGCCGAGACCTGATCCTGCTTTCGACAGGGAATCGTAATCGAGACTGCAATTCATGATGACGTCGGCCGGCATGACCGGCATCGACGAACCGCCCGGGATCACGCCCTTGAGCTTGCGGCCGGGGCGCAGACCGCCGGCCAACTCGAGCAGGTCACGGAACGGCGTGCCGAGCGGGATCTCGTAATTACCGGGCTTCATGACATGACCCGACACCGAAAAGATCTTCAGGCCGCCGTTGTTCGGCTTGCCGAGGTTCAGGAACCACTCGCCGCCGTTACGGATGATGGCCGGCACCGAGGCCAGGGTCTCGGTGTTGTTTATGGTCGTCGGCTTGCCGTAAAGGCCGAAGTTCGCCGGGAACGGCGGCTTGAAGCGCGGCATGCCCTTCTTGCCTTCCAGCGACTCGAGCAGCGCGGTCTCTTCGCCGCAGATATACGCGCCGGCACCGAGGTGGGCATGCAGTTCGAAGTCGACGCCGGTGCCGAGGATGTTCTTGCCGATCAGCCCGAGCTTGCGCGCCTCGGTCAGCGCCGTCTCGAAGCGCTCATAGGGTTCGTGATGAAACTCGCCGCGCAAGTAGTTGTATCCGACGGTCGCGCCTATCGCATAACCCGCGATCGCCATGCCCTCGATCAGTGCGTGCGGATTGAACCGCAGGATATCACGATCCTTGCAGGTGCCGGGTTCGCTCTCGTCCGAGTTGCAGACGATATACTTCTGGCCTGGCGAGTTGCGCGGCATGAAACTCCACTTGAGGCCGGTCGGAAAGCCTGCTCCGCCGCGCCCGCGCAGCACCGACTTCTTGATCTCGGCGATGATATCCTCGTGCGGGGTCTTGTCGCGCAGTATCTTCTTCCACGCCTCGTAACCGCCGGTCTTGAGGTAGTTATCGAGCGTCCAGGGCTCGTCGAATTTCAGGGTCTCGAAACAGATCTGAGTCGCCATCGCCTTACTCCAGGCCATCCAGGATCGCATCGACCTTCTCGGTCGTCAGATGCTCGTGGTAATGGCCGTCGACGGTCATCATCGGCGCGCCGCAACAGGCGGCGAGACACTCCTCCTCGCGCTTGAGCGTGAATCGGCCGTCGGGTGTCGTGCCTCCGGGCTTCACCCGGTACTTGCGCTCGATGTGCCCGATGATCTCGTCGCCGCCGCACAGCATGCAGGATATGTTGTTGCACACTGAAACCATGTGGCGACCCACCGGCTCGAGTTCGTACATGCTGTAAAAGGTTGCGGCCTCGTAGACCGCGATCTGCGGCATCCCGAGGTGGTTCGCGACCGCGTCCATCAGCCCCTGGTTAAGTGAACCGCCGTTCTCCGCCTGCACGATGGTCAGCGCCTGAAGCACCGCCGACTGCCTGCGATCCGGAGGATATTTTGCGATCCACCTGTCGATCTCCGCGAGCCCCTGCGCGGAGATCTGCGCGGTATTGTCCTTCCCGATATCGCTCATCAGCGGTCTACTTCCCCGAACACGATGTCCTGAGTGCCGAGAATCGCGACGACATCGGCCAGCATGTGTCCGCGGCACATCTCGTCGAGTGAGGCGACGTGGGCAAAGCCCGGCGCCCTGATCTTCATCCGGAACGGCTTGTTGGCGCCGTCCGAGACCAGATAGACCCCGAACTCGCCCTTGGGATGCTCCACTGCCGCGTAGGCCTCGCCCTCGGGCACGCAGAAACCCTCGGTGAACAGCTTGAAATGATGAATCAGCGATTCCATGTCGTCCTTCATATCGAGACGTTTCGGCGGCGTCACCTTGTGGTTATCGATCATGACCGGGCCCGGATTGGCGCGCAGCCAGTCGATGCACTGGCGAATGATGCGGTTGGCCTGTCGCATCTCCGCGATGCGCACCAGGTAGCGGTCGTAGCAATCGCCCTCGACCCCGACCGCGATGTCGAAGTCGAGGCGGTCGTACACCTCATAGGGCTGATGCTTGCGCAAGTCCCATTCGATGCCCGATCCGCGCAGCATCGGACCGGTGAAGCCGAGCTGCTTCGCGCGCTCCGGCGACACGACGCCGATGCCGACCGTGCGTTGCTTCCAGATCCGGTTGTCGGTGAGCAGGGTCTCGTACTCGTCAACGTATCTCGGAAAGCGCTCGGTGAAGTCCAGCAGGAAATCCAGCAGGGAACCCTGGCGGTTGCGGTTGCGCTCGGTGGTCTCCCTGGCGTTGTGCCATTTCGACGCCTGATACTGCGGCATCGTGTCGGGCAGGTCGCGGTAGACCCCGCCCGGCCGGAAGTAGGTTGCATGCATGCGCGCGCCGGAGACCGCCTCGTAGGCGTCGAGCAGGTCCTCGCGCTCGCGGAATGCGTAGAGGAAGACGGTCATCGCGCCGATGTCCAGCGCATGGGCGCCGACCCACAAAAGGTGATTCAGGATGCGCGTGATCTCGTCGTACATCACGCGGATATACTGTGCCCGCAGGGGCGGCTCGATGCCGAGCAGCTTTTCCATCGCGAGCACGTAACCATGCTCGTTGCACATCATGGACACGTAGTCGAGACGATCCATATAGCCGATGTTCTGGTTGTACGGCTTGCTCTCGGCGAGTTTCTCGGTCGCGCGATGCAGCAGGCCGATGTGCGGATCGGCGCGCTCGATGACCTCGCCGTCCATCTCGAGCACGAGGCGCAATACCCCGTGGGCCGAGGGATGCTGGGGTCCGAAGTTCATCGTGTAATTGCGAATCTCAGCCACGGCCGCCCCCGTTCCTGCCGGCATCGCCGACCAGGTAGCGATGATCGTAACGGATGACGCGCGGGACGGTGATGCGCGGCTCGATCGAAACCGGCTCGTAGATGACACGACGTCGCTCCGGGTCGTAACGCATTTCCACGTTGCCCGAGAGCGGGAAATCCTTGCGGAACGGATGGCCGACGAAACCGTAGTCGGTCAGCAGGCGGCGCAGGTCGGGATGGTCGTCGAACAGGATCCCGAACAGGTCGAATGCCTCGCGTTCGTACCAGTTCGCGGAGGCCCAGATGTCGACGACCGTCGGAACCCGCGGCGATTCGTCGTCGAGGAAGCTCCTGACGCGAATGCGCTGGTTGTTGGTGACCGAGAGCAGGTGATAGACCACCGCAAAGCGCGGGTCGGTCCGGGGGGCGTCGCCGTAGTTCAGATAATCCACGCCGCACAGGTCGATCATGATCTCGAACGCAAATCCGGGCTCGTCGCGCAAGGCGAGACAGACGTCGTGGACGCGATCCCGGTTTACCTCGATCGTCAGTTCGCCCGCGGCGACGATACTGCGCTCTATCGCGGGCGCAAACCGTTCCTGCGCCTTCGCCGCCAAAGTCTGTATCGTGTCAGGCATGGTCTGGTGTTATTCGGAGGCTCAGCGTGCGATCGTGTTGGTGCGCCGGATCTTGTTCTGCAACTGTATCACCCCGTACAGCAGCGCCTCGGCGGTCGGTGGACAACCCGGCACGTAGATATCGACAGGGACGATGCGGTCGCAACCACGCACGACGGAATAGGAATAATGGTAATAGCCGCCGCCGTTGGCGCAGGAACCCATCGAAATGACCCAGCGCGGCTCGCTCATCTGGTCGTAGACGCGGCGCAGCGCGGGCGCCATCTTGTTCACCAGGGTACCGGCGACAATCATCACGTCTGACTGGCGCGGGCTGGGGCGGAACACGACGCCGAAACGGTCGAGGTCATAGCGCGCGGCGCCGGCATGCATCATCTCGACGGCGCAGCAGGCGAGCCCGAAGGTCATCGGCCACAGCGAGCCGGTTCGCGCCCAGTTGATCAGCTTGTCGGCGGTGGTCGTAACCACGCCTTCCTTCAGGATGCCCTCTATTCCCATTCCAGGGCCCCCTTCTTCCACTCGTATATAAAGCCGACTACGAGGATCGCGAGAAAGATCACCATCGCCATGAAGCCGAACATCCCGATCTCGTCCAGGACCACAGCCCACGGGAACAGGAAGGCGATCTCGAGATCGAAGATGATGAAGAGGATTGCAACCAGGTAATAGCGGACATCGAACTTCATGCGCGAATCTTCGAAGGCCTCGAAGCCGCATTCATAGGGTGAGAGCTTGTCGCTGTCGGGCCGGCGCGGCCCCAGCACGAAACCGGCAACCAGGGGGACCACGCCGAACAGAACGCCCATGACGATAAATACAAGTATCGGTAGATAGTTCTCTAGCATGAGATGTCGTTCACGGATTCCCGGGGATCGAATCGACCCCTTGATGAGGCGACGGAACTGCCTTCACCTCAAAGAGCCCCTGCCGTCGACGCTGGTGCCGACCGCTTATAATTATTGACTGTCAAACTAACCTATTTGGGGGAGTCTAGGCCAGCCGTTTATACGGTGTCAAGCCGAAACGGACGCAGTAACAGTTGAATAAACAAACAAATATTGCGGATTTATCAGGCAGTGGGCTTCACTGCGAAAAATGGTGCCGATGGCCGGACTCGAACCGGCACGGCTTTCGCCACCGCCCCCTCAAGACGGCGTGTCTACCAATTTCACCACATCGGCAATTCGATCGCGCAGCGGGTCACACCGATGCGTCAACATACCAGCAAGCTAGACCCCTCACTCCCCGGTCTGCTCCGGCTGGCGCATCGGCACATCGGGGATATCGACCTCCGGCCGCAACTGGCCGCGTTCCATGCCGCCGGCCGGCGCCTCGCGTTCGATGATCTCGGTCACGCTGGGGCGGTCGACCTGCTGGCTGTATACATAGGCGAGCCCGAGGCTGGAGAGAAAGAACAGCGTCGCGAGCAGCGCGGTGATGCGCGTCAGGAACGATGCGGCACCCTGGCTGCCGAAGATCGTCTGCGAAGCGCCGCTGCCGAACGCGGCGCCGATCTCGGCGCCCTTGCCGCGCTGTATCAGCACGAGGCCGATCAGCGTCACCGCAAGCAGCATGTGGAAGGCAATCAGGTAGACCAGCATATTACTTCAATCCTCAAATCCGTTGTGGCGCCGCTTCAGGCCGCGCTCGCGGCGCGACAGATCGACAGAAATTCCTGCGCCTGCAGCGAGGCACCGCCGATCAGTCCGCCGTCGATATCCGACATCGCGAACAGTTCGGCCGCGTTCGCCTCCTTGACACTGCCGCCGTACAGGATGACCATGCCAGCTGCCGTCGCGCCGTCCACCGCTGCGATGCGCCGGCGGATGAATGCGTGCGTCTCCTGGGCCTGCTCCGGGGTCGCGGTCTTGCCGGTGCCGATCGCCCAGACCGGTTCGTAGGCGATCACGACCCCCCGCAGGCGCGCCGGATCGTCGAGCAGCGCCAACACGGCGTCGAGTTGGCGACCGACGACCGCCTCGGTCTCCCCGCGCTCGCGTTCCTCGAGCAACTCACCGACACACAGGATCGGGACCAGCCCGGCGTCGAGCGCGGTTGCGCACTTCAGCGCGACCAGCGCGTCGCCCTCGCCGTAGATATTACGCCGCTCGGAATGTCCGACGATGACATAGCGGCAGCCGAAATCGCGCAGCATCGCAGCGGACACCTCGCCGGTGTACGCGCCCGGCCCGGCATGCTCGCAGAGGTTCTGACCGCCCCATGCGATCTCGCTGTCCCGCAGGCGCGCCTGCACGACGTCAAGATACGCAAACGGCGGACACACCGCGATTTCGACATCGCCCGCCCCGCCGACGCCGGTCAGGATGCCGTCCAGCAATGCTCCGATGCTGCTCCTGGAGCCGTGCATCTTCCAGTTCCCGGCCACCAGCGCCCGGCGCATGTCAATACCTCTCTGATACTGCTGCAGAAAACAGGGAAGCTTACCGTCCCCGTGTCAATAAATCAATCGCCGGACCGCTTCAGATCCTGTTCGACAACCGCGGCGAGCCGCCGGGCGGCGGCGAGGACCTCGGTGGCGTCCGCGCCTTCGACCATGATACGCAGTACCGGCTCGGTGCCCGAGCGGCGCAGCAGCGTACGGCCATCCTCGCCAAGGCGGGCCTCGACCTCACTGAGCGCGGCCTGCAATGCGGGTGATTCGCGATGGTCGTAACCGTTCGCGACCGGGATATTGATCATGTGCTGGGGATAGCGGGTCATGCCGGTCTTGAGATCGTGCAACGTGCAGCCGGACTGGATCATGAATTCGAGCACCTGCAGCGCGGCGATGATCCCGTCACCGGTCGTCGTCTGGTCGAGGCAGATCAGGTGACCGGAGGACTCCCCGCCCAGCGACAGGCCGCGCTGCTGCATCAACTCGAGCACATAGCGGTCGCCGACGCTGGCGCGCTCGAGCCCGATACCGCAGGCCTGCAGCGCATGCTCGAGTCCGAGATTGCTCATGACCGTGCCGACCACGGCCCTGTCCCGGCTGCCGGCCTTCTGGCGTGCGCGCGCGAGGATGTACAGGATCTCGTCGCCGTCGACGATCTCGCCCTGGTGATCGGCCATGATGATGCGGTCGCCATCGCCGTCGAGTGCGATGCCGATATCGGCCTTGTGCTCGAGGACCGCCGCCTGGATCGCCTGCGGATACGTGGCGCCGCACTTGTCGTTGATATTGAGTCCGTTCGGCTGCGCGCCAATGCGGATCACCTCGGCCCCGAGTTCACTGAACACGCTCGGCGCGACATGGTAGGTCGCGCCGTGGGCGCAATCGACGACGATCTTCAGACCCTTGAGTTCGAGCCGCGACGACACCCGGCTCTTGCAGAATTCGATGTAACGGCCGGCGGCGTCGACGACGCGCTCGGCCTTGCCGAGATGCGCGGAATTGCGCGTCTGCATCGGCATGTCAAGCATGCGCTCGATCTCGTGTTCGATTTCGTCGGGAAGCTTGGTGCCGTCGGCTGAAAAAAACTTGATGCCGTTGTCGTAATACGGGTTGTGCGAGGCGCTGATGACGATGCCGGCCTGGGCGTGCAGCGTGCGGGTCAGATAGGCGATGGCCGGGGTCGGCATCGGGCCGAGCAGCAGGATGTCGACGCCAGCGGCGGAGAATCCCGCCTGCAGGGCCGATTCGAACATGTAACCGGAGATGCGGGTATCCTTGCCGATCAGGACCTTGCCGTCGTCGGCCGGCGCCAGGACGCGACCCGCCGCCCAGCCGAGCTTGAGCATGAATTCCGCATTGATCGGCCCCTCGCCGACCCGTCCGCGAATCCCGTCGGTCCCGAAATAACGCCGCTCGTTCATGCTCCCTCCCCGAACATCACTGCGCCGCATACCATCAGCGCATCGGCCGTCTCCGCCACGTCATGAACCCGCAGGATCGATGCGCCCTGCCACGCGGCGAGTGTCGCGAGGGCAATACTACCATAAAGGCGCTCGCCGACCGCCCTGCCCGTCAGCACGCCGATCATCGACTTGCGCGACAGGCCGGCGACCAGCGGCAGGCCGGTATCGCGCAATTCCCCTAGACGACGCAGCAATGCGAGATTGTGTTCCACGGTCTTGCCGAAGCCGAAACCGGGGTCGATCAAAAGGCGATCGCGCACGATCCCGGCCTCGAGGCACGCGGCGACGCGCTGCGCGAGGAAGGCACGCACCTCGTCGACGACGTCGTCGTAATGCGGTTGCTGCTGCATCGTGCGCGGCTCCCCCTGCATATGCATCAGGCATACCGCGGCGTCGAGTTCGCGCGCGGCGGCGAGCGCGCCG
>CAZJKV010000076.1:0-10231 GCA_964546765.1 uncultured Chromatiales bacterium | reverse complement strand
GCTTGAGGACGGCGACCTGGTCATGGTCCGCCAGGGCAGCGGCAGCGCGGAGCTGAAGCTCGTCATCGACGACCGCGTTGCCCCGGGCTGCGTCCTGATCCCGGCCGCGATCCACGAGGCCCGCACGCTCGGCCCGGCATTCGGCCCGGTGACGCTCGAGCGGCGCGGGCGTGGGCAGCAGGGCCGATGACCGAGATGCTGATATCGATGTGGTCGGCGGTGCCGGGATGGCTGCAGGAACTGCTGCGGATCATCGGTATCATCATCGCGATCGCGGTGCCGATCATGCTGACCGTCGCCTACCTGACGCTGGCCGAACGCAAGGTCATCGGCTATATCCAGGTCCGAATCGGGCCGAACCGGGTCGGCCCGCGCGGCCTGCTGCAGCCTATCGCGGATGGCCTGAAGCTCGCGCTCAAGGAAATCATCATCCCGGGACGCTCGAACCGCTTCCTGTTCGTAGTCGCGCCGGTGCTGGTGCTGGCGCCCGCGCTGGCCGCGTGGGCGGTAATCCCGTTCGACGACGGCATGGTGCTCGCAGACATCAACGCCGGGCTGCTGTATATCCTCGCAATGACCTCGCTCGGCGTCTACGGCATCATCATTGCGGGCTGGGCCTCGAACTCCAAGTATGCCTTTCTCGGCGCAATTCGATCCGCCGCCCAACTCGTTTCCTACGAGATCGCGATGGGCTTCGCGCTGGTGACGGTGCTGATGGTCGCCGGCAGCCTGAATCTAGGCGAGATCGTGCGTGGTCAGGAAGGCAGCATCCTGCACTGGTATTGGCTGCCGCTTTTGCCGATGTTCTTTGTCTATTTCATTTCAGGTGTCGCTGAGACCAATCGCGCGCCCTTTGACGTTGCCGAGGGCGAGTCGGAGATCGTCGCGGGTTTTCATGTTGAATATTCCGGTATGACCTTCGCGCTGTTTTTCCTCGCTGAATACGCGAACATGATCCTGATCGCGGTGCTGACCGCGCTGTTGTTTCTGGGCGGGTGGCTGTCTCCGTTCCAGGGCATCCCGATGCTCGAGGAGGCGTTTGCCTGGGTGCCCGGCATCGTCTGGCTGCTGAGCAAGGCGGCATTCTTCCTGTTCGTGTTCCTGTGGTTCCGCGCGACCTTTCCCCGCTATCGCTATGACCAGATCATGCGGCTCGGGTGGAAGGTATTCATACCGCTGACGATTGCCTGGATCCTGGTCGTCGGCGTCGCCGCGATGGCGAAAATCGGACCGTGGTTCGACTGAGCGGAGGCGGGCTGATGAAGAATCTCGGACATTATTTCAAAAGCTTCATGCTGTGGGAGCTGTTCAAGGGGCTGCAGTTGACCGGGCGCTATTTCTTCGCGAAAAAGATCACCGTGCAGTACCCGGAAGAGAAGACGCCGCAGTCCTTCCGCTTTCGCGGCCTGCACGCGCTGCGCCGTTATCCGAACGGCGAAGAGCGCTGCATCGCCTGCAAGCTGTGCGAGGCGGTATGCCCGGCGCTCGCAATCACGATCGAGGCGGAGCCGCGCGACGACGATACCCGGCGTACGACGCGCTATGACATCGACCTGTTCAAGTGCATATACTGCGGGTTCTGCGAAGAAGCCTGTCCGGTCGACGCGATCGTGGAGACGCGCATCTTCGAATATCACTTCGAGAAGCGCGGCGAGAACATCATGACCAAGGACAAGCTGCTCGCGATAGGCGACAAGCTCGAAAAGCAGATTGCGGCGGACCGGATGCAGGACGCACGTTTCAGATAGACGGAGTGGGATGACCGGCCGTGGCGCGGGGGATGCGCGGCGCCTGCGTGACCGGGGCGAACCGGACAGAAAAAGACAAGAACAACGAATGAACATAGAACCGGCACTCTTTTATATATTTTCCGCAATACTGGTGTTCTCGGCGATCATGGTGATCACCGTGCGTAACCCGGTACATGCGGTGCTGTTCCTGGTGCTCGCCTTCTTCACCAGCGCCGCGATATGGCTGATCCTCGAAGCGGAGTTCCTCGCTATCGTGCTCGTGCTGGTCTATGTCGGCGCGGTCATGGTGTTGTTCCTGTTTGTTGTCATGATGCTCGACATCAATTTCGCCCCCCTGCGCGAGGGCTTTATCCGATACCTGCCGGTCGGAGCGCTGGTCGCGGCGCTGATCCTGATAGAAATGGCGCTGGTCATCGGGCCGCAACACTTCGGCCTCGAGCATTACGCCGCCCCGATCAGGGCGCCGGCGGATTACAGCAACACCGAAGATCTGGGAGCGGTGCTGTACACCGTCTACGTCTATCCCTTCGAGATCGCGGCGGCCATCCTGCTGGTCGCGATCGTCGCGGCGATCGCCCTGACGATGCGCCGCCGCCCGCAGACCAAGTACCAGAACCCTGCCGAGCAGGTCAAGATCCGGCGCGGCGATCGCGTGCGCATGGTCAAGATGGATCCGGTCAGAAAGCACATGAAGCCGCCGCGCCAGGATGAGACGGCCGGGCCGGCCGGGGGAGGCGACGCATGATTTCGCTCGCGCATTTCCTGTCCCTCGGCGCGCTGCTGTTCTGCATCAGTCTCGCGGGCATCTTCCTCAACCGCAAAAACCTGATCATCCTGCTGATGGCGATCGAGCTGAATCTGCTCGCTGTGAATATCAACTTCATCGCGTTCTCGCATTATCTCGGCGATATCGCCGGCCAGGTCTTCGTGTTCTTCATCCTGACCGTCGCCGCCGCGGAGGCGGCGATAGGCCTTGCGATACTGATCGTGCTGTTCCGCAACCGGCGCACGATTAATGTCATGAACCTTGATTCCCTGAAGGGTTGACCGCGATGACCGGCATGGAACTCGTCTACCTCGCGATACCGATGGCCCCCCTCGCCGGGTCGATCGTCGCCGGCCTGTTCGGCAACGCGATAGGCCGTGCCGGGGCGCACTGGGTGACCACGCTCGGCGTCGCCGTGTCTTTCCTGTTGTCGCTGGTCGTGTTCAAGCACCATGTGCTGGACGGAAATCCGGCCTTCAACGGCGCGGTCTACACCTGGCTGGTCAGCGACGGCATCCGGCTCGAGATCGGCTTCCTGATCGACCGCCTGACGACGCTGATGATCACGGTCGTGACCTTCGTATCGCTGATGGTCCACATCTACACCATCGGGTACATGCGCGACGATCCTGGCTATACGCGTTTCTTCTGCTACATCGCGCTGTTCACATTCTCGATGCTGATGCTGGTAATGGCAAACAACTTCCTGCAGCTGTTCTTCGGCTGGGAGGCGGTCGGCCTGGTATCCTACCTGCTGATCGGCTTCTGGTACCAGCGTGAGTCTGCGATCTTCGCGAGCCTGAAGGCCTTCCTCGTCAACCGCGTCGGCGACTTCGGGTTCCTGCTCGGCATCGCGGCGATCCTCGCGTACTTCGGCAGCCTCGACTACGCCGATGTATTCGCAGCCGCGCCGCTGATGGCGGATATCACGATCCAGGTATTCCCCGGTCACGACTGGTCGCTGCTGACGGTGATCTGCCTGCTGCTGTTCATCGGCGCGATGGGCAAGTCGGCGCAGGTTCCGCTGCATGTCTGGCTGCCGGACTCGATGGAAGGCCCGACGCCGATCTCCGCGCTGATCCATGCCGCGACGATGGTCACAGCCGGCATTTTCCTGGTCGCGCGAATGTCGCCGCTGTTCGAATGGTCGGTGACCGCGCTCAGCGTCGTGCTGGTCATCGGCGCACTGACCGCGTTCTTCATGGGCCTGCTCGGTATCGTGCAGAACGACATCAAGCGTGTCGTCGCCTACTCGACGCTGTCGCAGCTCGGTTATATGACCGTCGCGCTCGGCGCCTCGGCTTACGCGGCCGGCATATTCCACCTGATGACGCACGCCTTTTTCAAGGCCCTGTTGTTCCTTGCCGCGGGCTCGGTGATCATCGCGCTGCATCACCGGCAGGATATCCGCGAGATGGGCGGCCTGAGGAAATACATGCCGATCACCTACTGGACGGCGCTGATCGGGTCGCTGGCGCTGGTCGGCTTCCCCGGCACCGCGGGTTTCTTCTCCAAGGACGCGATCATAGAGGCGGTCGGTGCCTCGACGATCCCGGGCGCGACCTTCGCCTGGGTGCTCGTCGTCGCCGGCGTTTTTGTGACCGCGCTGTATACGTTCCGGATGTTCTTCCTCGTGTTCCACGGCAAGGAGCGCATGGACGAACACACCCGTTCCCATGTCCGTGAATCGCCGCTGGTGGTAACGATCCCGCTGGTGATGCTCGCGATTCCGTCGTTGATGATCGGCTGGGTCACGGTCGGCCCGGTGCTGTTCGGGTCCTACTTCGGCGATTCGATCGTGGTGCACGCCGGGAGCGACACCCTTGCCCGAATCGGCGAGGGCTTCACCGACGCGGCCGGCTTCCTGATGCACGGCCTGACCGGTCTGCCGGTGTGGCTGGCGCTGGCCGGCATAGTGACTGCATGGTTCCTGTACCTCAAACAGCCGGAACTGCCGGAGAAGATCAGGCGCGCGTTCGCGGTGCCGTACGCGATCCTCGACAAGGGCTACGGCTTCGACGCCTTCAATGACTGGTTCTTCGCGGCCGGCGGACGCAAGCTGGCGCGCGTGTTCTGGCGCGCCGGCGATGTCGCGACGATAGACGGCGCGCTGGTCAACGGCACCGCGCGCGGCATCGGCTGGATTTCGGCGCGAGTCCGGCACATACAGACCGGCTATCTGTATCATTACGCCTTTACGATGATCATCGGCCTGCTGGCGCTGCTCAGCCTGTTCGTGATCATCTGACCGAGGCCGCCGGAGACCTTACGCATCATGCCCGCCGACCTGCCATTGCTCAGCCTGCTGATCTGGTTGCCCATCCTCGGCGGTCTCGCGGTGCTCGCGATCGGCCGCGGCGGCAACAACCTCGCCGCGGTACGCTGGGCGTCCCTGGGCGTCTCGTCACTGACCCTCCTGCTGTCGATTCCGCTGTTCGCCGGTTTCGACCGCTCCACCTGGCACATGCAATTCGTCGAGATGCACGCCTGGGTGCCGGTGTTCGACATCAACTATCACGTCGGCATCGACGGCATCTCGATGCCGCTGATCCTGCTGACGGCTTTCATGACGGTGCTGGTCGTGATCTCGTCCTGGGAGGTCATCCGCTACAAGACGGCCCAGTACATGGCGGCCTTCCTGATCATGGAAGGCATGATGATAGGTGTCTTCTGCGCGCTCGACGCGATCCTTTTCTATGTGTTCTGGGAGGGCATGCTGATCCCGATGTTCCTGATCATCGGGATCTGGGGCGGGCCCAATCGCGTCTACGCCGCGATCAAGTTTTTCCTCTATACCTTCCTCGGCTCGGTGTTGTTCCTGATCGCGCTGATCTGGCTGTATTTCCAGTCCGGCAGTTTCGAGATCCTCGATTTCCACGTCCTCAGGATAGGGCTGACCGCCCAGATCCTGATCTTCATCGCCTTCCTGATCGCCTTCGCGGTCAAGGTGCCGATGTGGCCGGTACACACCTGGCTGCCGGACGCGCATGTCGAGGCGCCGACCGGCGGTTCGGTCATCCTGGCGGCGATCATGCTGAAGATGGGGGCCTACGGCTTCATCCGTTTCATGCTCCCGGTCACGCCGGACGCCAGCGCCTATCTCGACGGGCTGATTATCTCGCTGTCGCTGATCGCGATCGTCTATATCGCACTGGTCGCGCTCGCGCAGGAGGACATGAAGAAGCTGATCGCCTATTCGTCGATTTCCCACATGGGTTTCGTCACGCTCGGATTCTTCGTTGTGTTCTCGATCTACGCGGGCAGCGGCAGCGTGCAGGGTGCGGCGATGGGCGTGGAGGGCGCGCTGATACAGATGATCTCCCACGGCCTGGTCTCGGGCGCGCTGTTCCTCTGCGTCGGCGTCCTGTACGACCGCGTCCACAGCCGGCGAATCAGCGATTACGGCGGCGTCGTCAACACCATGCCGGTGTTCGCGAGCTTCATGATGCTGTTCGCACTTGCCAATGCAGGCCTGCCCGGCACCTCGGGTTTCGTCGGTGAATTCCTCGTCATCATGAGCGCATTCAAGGCCAACTTCTGGTACGCTTTCTTCGCCGGTCTGACCCTGGTGCTCGGCGCGGCCTATACACTTTGGATGTTCAAGCGGGTCATCTTCGGCAAGATCGCCAATGACAATGTGGCGGCACTCAAGGATCTCAATCCGCGCGAGACCCTTGTGCTCGGTTCCCTGGCTGCTTTCGTGCTGCTGCTCGGCGTATGGCCGGATCCCCTGCTCGAAGTCATGCATGCCAGCGTCGGGCATCTGCTGATGCATGTGACGGATTCGAAACTGTAGATACGACGGCGCCGATCATGGATTTCACGTTCCCGAATATCGTCCCCGCCATCCCCGAGATCTTCGTTCTCACGATGGCCTGCGTCATCCTGCTGGTCGACCTGTTCCTGAACGAGCAGAACAGGGTAATCACCTATCTGATGACCCAGGCTAGCCTGTTCGGCGCCGCGATGCTGACCGTCACGCTGCACACCGCGACGCCCGAACTGACGTTCAGCGACATGTACATCAGCGACGGCATGGGCGACGTGCTCAAGGTGTTCATCTACCTTGTGAGCGCCGTCGTGTTCCTGTATTCGCGCGAGTACCTGATTGCGCGCGGGATGTTCAAGGGCGAGTTTTTCGTGCTCGGCCTGTTCGCGGTACTCGGCATGATGATCATGGTGTCGGCCTACAACCTGCTTACGCTCTATCTCGGCCTCGAGCTGATGTCGCTCGCGCTGTACGCGCTTGCGGCGCTGAACCGCGACTCGACCTCGGCCTCCGAGGCGGCGATGAAATACTTCATCCTCGGCGCGATCGCGTCCGGTATACTGCTCTACGGCATGTCGATGCTGTACGGCGCGACCGGCAGCCTCGGCATCGCGGAGATCGGCGAGTTCGTGCGCCAGAGTTCGACCGACGACAAGGTACTGCTGTTCGGCGTCACCTTCGTCATCGTCGGCCTCGCCTTCAAGCTCGGCGCGGTGCCGTTCCACATGTGGATACCCGACGTCTACCACGGCACACCGACCGCGGTAACGCTGGTCATCAGCACCGCGCCGAAGATCGCGGCCTTCGCGATCGTGATGCGGCTGCTCGTCGACGGGCTCGGCGGCCTGCATGTCCAGTGGATGGACATGCTGATCATCATGTCGGTGCTGTCGATCTCGATCGGAAACGTGATCGCGATCGCGCAGGCGAACATCAAGCGCATGCTGGCCTATTCGACGATCGCGCACGTCGGCTTCCTGCTGATCGGCATCCTCGCCGGAACCCAGGCAGGCAATGCGGCCGCGATGTTCTATGTGCTGGTCTATGCGCTGATGACGCTGGGCGCCTTCGGCATGGTGATCCTGCTGAGCCGCGCCGGCTTCGAGGCCGACCGGCTCGAGGACTTCAAGGGCCTGAACGAGCGCAACCCGTGGTTCGCGTTCATGATGCTGATCCTGATGTTCTCGATGGCGGGCGTGCCGCCGACGGTCGGTTTCTACGCCAAGCTGGCCGTGCTGCGCGCGATCGTCGACATCGGCCTGGTTTGGCTCGCGGTGTTTGCTGTGCTGTTCTCGGTAATCGGCGCGTTCTATTATCTGCGGATCATCAAGTACATGTATTTCGACAAGGCCGAGGACTCGACGCCGCTGGTTAGCAACTTCGACATGCGCGCGGTCATGAGCGCCAACGGCCTCGTCGTCCTCGCCCTCGGGATCTACCCGAGCGCCCTGATGGCGCTGTGCGTCGCGGTGATGCTCTAGTCCGGAAGGGTCACACCCTTTTGATCCATCATCCGGACTATCAGAAGGGACCGGGCCGGTAGTCGCCTTTCAGGAGCCTGCGAGACAGGATGTCTCGCTGGCAGCCCCCAGGGATGGGTTCATGGCGGTCCTGAAAGGCGACTACCGGTCCGGTCCCGGATCCCGCAATCCTCCCCGGATCAAAAGGGTGTGACCCTTCCGGACCCGTTCCCGTTACAATTGGCGTCATGAAAATCCTGATCAGCAACGATGACGGCTACCTGGCCCCGGGGCTGCGTTGCCTCGCGGAATGTTTCACGCGGACGGCGGAGGTCTCCGTCGTCGTCCCGGACCGCGATCGCAGCGGCGCGAGCAATTCCCTGACGCTCGAAAATCCGATCCGGGTCACCTTCCTCGACAACGGATTTATCCGCGTCGCCGGCACCCCGACCGACTGCGTGCACCTGGCGCTGACCGGACTGCTCGAAGAAGAGCCGGACATGGTGATCTCCGGGGTCAACGCCGGCGCGAACCTCGGCGACGACGTGATCTATTCCGGCACCGTCGCGGCGGCGATCGAGGGCCGTTTCCTTGGTTTCCCGGCGATTGCGGTATCGCTGGTCGGGCGCGAGCCCGAGCATTATCCGAGCGCGGTGCGCGCGGTGCAGATGATCGTCGAAAAACTGCAGCGGGACCCCCTGCCGCGCGATATCATACTGAACGTCAACGTGCCGGACCTGCCCTGGGAGCGAATCGAAGGCTTCCGTGTGACGCGCCTCGGCTTCCGACACAAGGCGGAACCGATGGTCAGGGCCAGCGATCCGCGCGGCCGGCCGGTGTACTGGATCGGGGAGTCCGGCCCGGAGCAGGATGCAGGCCCGGGCACCGACTTTCACGCGGTCCGGCAGGGATTTGTCTCGGTAACCCCGATCCAGATCGATCTGACGCGGCATGCGGCGCTCGATTCGCTGCGGGCCTGGATGGAGACGCTCGACGCTTGAACGACAAGGCACGCCATGACGGGATAGGGATGACCTCCCGGCGCACCCGTGCCCGCATGATCGAGCGCCTGCGTGCGCAGGGGATTCGCAACGAGGCGGTGCTCGACGCGATGCTCGAGACCCCGCGCCACCTGTTCGTCGACGAGGCCCTGGCGAGTCGCGCCTATGAAGACTCGGCCCTGCCGATCGGTTTCGGGCAGACCATCTCGACCCCGCTGGTCGTTGCGCGCATGACCGAGGCACTGCTTGCGGACGCGCGGCTGGAGCGGGTGCTCGAGATCGGCACCGGCTCCGGTTACCAGACCGCGATCCTGGCGCGGCTGGTCGGCGAGGTCTATACCATCGAGCGCATCGACGACCTGCTGGTCAGGGCGCGCCGCAGATTTCGCAGCTTCGGCCTGCGCAACGTTCGTGCCCGTCACGGCGACGGCAAGGCCGGCTGGCCGGAGAGCGCGCCCTATGACGGGATCATCGCGGCAGCGTCGCCGGCGGAGATCCCCCGGTCCTTCCTCGAACAGCTCGCGCCGGGCGGACGACTGGTGATGCCGGTCGGGGCCGGCGGATCGCAGGAACTGCAACTGGTCACCCGCACCCGTGACGGATTCGAACAGGAGGTCCTGCAGCCGGTCAGCTTTGTGCCGATGCTGACCGGGGACCGCTGATGCTGTTTTTCGGCGCCCTCTACGACAAGGTCCTCTCATGGTCCCGGCACCGCAAGGCGCCGTGGTATCTCGGCGGACTCAGCTTCGCCGAATCCTCGTTCTTCCCGATCCCGCCGGATGTCATGCTGGCGCCGATGGTGCTCGCGCGACCGTCACGCGCCTGGATACTCGCCGGGTTGACGACGGGCGCGTCGGTCGCCGGCGGCGTACTCGGCTACCTGATCGGCCTGCTGGCGATCGACCTCGTCGAGCCGTTGCTGCACCGCGCCGGCTACTACGAGTCCTATCTCGAGGCCCATGCCTGGTTCGAACGCTGGGGCGTCTGGGTCGTGTTCATCGCCGGTTTCTCGCCGATACCCTACAAGGTCTTCACGATCTCCGCCGGCGCGCTCGCGATGCCATTTCTTCCCTTCGTCATCGCCTCGCTGGTCGGGCGCGGCGCCCGGTTTTTCCTCGTCGCCTGGGTGATCCGCTGGGGCGGCGCGCGCTTCGAACCGCAGTTGCGGCGCTATATCGACGTGATTGGTTTGACGACCGTGGCGGCGCTGGTCGTCCTGTATTTCATCGTCAGGTGAGTCATGCGCGCGCGGCGGACAATGGCAAGCCTGGTCCTGACCTGCGCCCTGGCGCTCGCCGGCTGCGGGGCGCATGTCTGGCACGTCGTCAAGAAGGACGAGACCCTGTATTCGATCAGCTTCCGCTACGGGCAGGATGTTCGCGACGTCGCGCGCTGGAACGGCATCGAACCGCCGTTCGCGATACACGTCGGCGAGCAGATCCGGATCGCCCCGCCGCCACGCACGCAGGCACGCGCCACAGCGC
>CAZJKV010000075.1:0-10235 GCA_964546765.1 uncultured Chromatiales bacterium | reverse complement strand
GACACGCGCGCGCTCGATACGAAGCGCCGGCGTCTCGCGGCAGCCGCCGAGGGCCTGGCCGCCGACCTCGTCGGACTGATCGAGGTCGAGAACCGGCCGGCCGCGGTCACGGATCTCGCCCGCAGATTCGGCGAGGCGGCCGGGATAGCCGGCGGTTATCAGCACTTTCGCATCGATGGGGCACTTGGCACGGATGCGATCCGCGTCATGCTCGCGTGGCACCCGGAGAGGGTAACGCTGATCGCGGGGCCGTTCATCGACGAAGACCCGGTACACCATCGCCCGCCGGTCGCCGGCCATTTTCGCGCCGGAGGCGGCGGGCCGGGCAAGCTCGTCGTCGCGATCCATCACAAGTCGAAGTCCGGCTGTCCCGCGAGCGGAGATGTCGACCGCGGTCAAGGCTGCTGGAACCGGCTGCGCACCGCGCAGTCGCAGGCGCTGGCCCGGTTTCTCGCCCGGCTGCAACACGAGACCGGCACCGATCGCGTGCTGGTCATCGGCGATATCAACTCCTATGGCGACGAGGATCCGGTACGCGTGCTCCGTGAAGCGGGATACGTCGACCTCGTCGCCGAACTGCCGCCGGCGTCACGTTACAGCTATGTCTTCCAGGGGGAGTCCGGCTATCTCGATACGGCGCTCGCGAGCCCGGCGCTTGCCGAGGATATCGGAAAGGTCGCGATCTGGCATATCAATGCCGACGAGCCGCCGGAGCTGCATGACCTCGTGCAGGACAGAACGGTCGGGCCTTGGCGGTCGTCGGATCACGATCCGGTGATCGTGGATCTGAAACAGTAGTTACATTAGTTGAGGTCGCTGGCGTGCTGGCGCAGCAGCTCAAGAGGGACGATCTCGAGGGCGCGGCGATGGGTGCCTTTCAGGACGACCTTCGGGGCCATGCCCTGGGTGTAGGCCTCGAGCCAGCGCGCCGCGCACAGACACCAGCGGTCGCCGGGGCGCACGCCGGGGAAGTTGAATTCCGGGATCGGCGTGCTGAGGTCGTTGCCACGGAAGCGGGAATATTCGAGAAATTCGGCGGTCGCGAGGATGCACACGGTATGCGAGCCGGTGTCCTCGTCGCTGGTGTTGCAGCAGCCGTCGCGGAAGAAACCGGTCAGCGGCCTGTCGCTGCAGGTCTCGATCGGCTCGCCGAACACATTGACCGGTTCATCGATTTCCATGGCAGTATTATACGGACTTCGACCCTGGATGACATGAGCAATGTGGCAGGTCTATATCATCAGGTGTGCTGATGACACGCTCTATACCGGCATTACCACCGATGTCCCGCGGCGCCTGAGCCAGCATGCCGCGAACGGCGGCTCCGCGGCGAAATACCTGCGAGGCCGCGCGCCGCTGACACTCGCTTTCTGCTGCACGGTCGGATCGCGTTCGGCGGCCTTGCGCGTGGAGCGTCGGGTGAAGCGGCTCGGAAAGCGCGACAAGGAAAGGCTGGTCGCAGGGGAATGCAGCCTCACCGAACTGAAACTGCTCTGATCAGCCGGTCCGGGTCCGGCCCTTGTGCGGGGATAACAGCGCCGCGAACTCCGTCGCCGGCAGCGCCTTGCTGGCCAGAAATCCCTGGTAGCGATCACAGTTGTGCTTGCGCAAGAAGGACAGCTGTTCCCGCGTCTCGACGCCCTCGGCAAGCACCATGAAGCCGAGCGCATGCGCGATCGCGATGATCGCAAGTGCGATTTCGATGTCGTCGTCGTCATGCGGTATGTCTTTGATGAAGCCCTTGTCGATCTTCAGCACATCGAGCGGCAGTCGTTTCAGGTAGGCGAGCGACGAGAATCCGGTACCGAAGTCGTCGATGGCGAGGCGCACGCCCATCGAACGCAGGTCTTTAAGCACCTCGACCGCCTCGTCCTCGCGCGTCATCAGCACCGTCTCGGTCAGTTCAAGCTCGAGGCGTTCGGGCGGAAAGCCGGTCTCCTCGAGGACATCCGCGACCTTGCGCCCGATATCGCCATGCCGTAACTGGTGTGGAGACAGGTTCACCGCGAGCGTCAGCGGCGGCAGGCCGGCCGCCGCCCAGGCGCTGCCCTGACGGCAGACCTCTTCCAGCACCCAGGCGCCGAGTTCTCCGATCAGTCCCGTTTCTTCCGCGACCGGGATGAATTCCGCGGGCGACACCAGGCCGCGCTCCGGGTGCTCCCAGCGTATCAGCGCCTCCGCGCCGATGATATTCCCGCTGCTGATCTCGATCTGTGGCTGATAGTAAACGCGCAGCTCATCCTGCGCGATAGCCCGTCGCAAGCGCGCATCGAGCTCTATCCGGGCGCGCGCCGCCGTCGTCAGCTCGTCCGAAAAATACCGGATGCAGCCCCGACCGTCGGCCTTGGAGCGGTACAGCGCGGCATCGGCATGTTGTAACAGCTCTTCGGGCGTGACGCCGTGATCGGGGTACAGGCTGATCCCGATGCTGACGCCGATCCGGACCTCGGCGCCGTTTTCCAGCCGGCATGGCTCGCTCAGCATTTCGATGATCTCGCGCGCTACGCGCTCGGCGTCGACCGGGTTCGTGATGTTCGCGAGCAGCAATGCGAATTCGTCGCCGCCGAGTCGCGAGATCGTATCGATACCGCGCAGCCTTCCGGTCAATCGCTGCGCGACCTGCTGCAGAATCTCGTCGCCGGAGAAATGACCGAAGCTGTCGTTGATGTCCTTGAAACGGTCGAGGTCGAGCATCAACAACGCGTGCCGGACATGCTCGCGCTGTCCGAGATCGAGGCTGTGTTCGAGCCGCGACATCAGCAGCAGCCGGTTCGGCAGCCCGGTCAGCGAATCATGGTGCGCGAGGAATTCGAGTTTCGCCTCGGATTCCTTGAGCGGAGAAATGTCGGTGTAGACACCGACATAACCGCTCGGTTTGCCTTTCCCGTCTTTCAGCGCATTGATGCTGAGCAGCGCCGGGAATGTACTCCCGTCCTTGCGCCGGTCCCGGATCTCACCCTGCCAGGAGCCGCATTGACGGATGCTTCGCCACATCGTCGCGTAGAATTCGCGCCGGTTTGGAGTGTACCTGAACAGCGAAGGGGTCTGCCCCAGCAACTCGTCCTCGCAGTAACCGCTCATCTCGCAAAATGCGCGATTTACCATGCGTATGCGACGCTTCGCGTCGGTGACCATGATGCCCTCGCGGGTGCTTTCGAAGACCGTTGCCGCCTGGCGCAATCGCTCCTGATCCTTCATGTGATCGGTCACGTCCTGCGATGTCCCGATGACGCCGACGAGCTGGCCGCTTTCGTCCCGGTTCAGCTCCGCGCGCTCCCGAATCCACCGGATTTGTCCGTCGACGATGATGCGGTGTTCTATGTCGTAGGCGCCACCCTCCTCAGCCATGCGCCATTCTCGCTCGACGAATGCAGCGTCCTCGGGATGAACGCAGTTGATGAAGGTGTCATAGCTGAGCGGCGTGCCGGGCGCGATACCGAACAGGCGATGGCATTCCGGCGACCAGTCCATCCGGTTCTGCCTGACATCCAGAGACCAGCTGCCGATGCCGGCGACGGCCTGCGCGCGATTGAGGTCGGCCTCGCGCTCGCGCAACGCCAGTTCCGCACGCTTGCGCTCGGTGATGTCCTGCATGGTCGCGATCAGGAATTCCACGCGTCCATCACCGCGGCTGACTCCCCTGACGTTGATGATCGCTTCCATGACGCCGCCGTTGCTCTGCAGGATGCGGACCTCGCGTTCATAGCCCTCGCTCTCCTTGGCCAGCACCCGTTCTATCCTCGCCGACTCGTACGGTCGGTCGTCCGTATGCAGCATCGCTTCCCACGACATTTCCAGAAGCGTCTCGCGCGATCGTCCGAGCATTGCGCACATGCGGTCATTGACGTGCATCGGCCGGCGACTCGCCGGATCGATAATCGCCATGCCGATGAACGGCATGTCATAAAAGTTGCGCATCAGCCGGTCGCGATCCGCCACCTGGTCCTGTATCGCGCGTTCATGGCTGCGGCCCTGGCGGCGCCACAGCAGTACGACCACCGCCGTCACGCAGGCGACCATGAAGACCGCGACGACACTGATCCAGAAGACCAGCTGCTGCAGCGGCGCCATGATCTCGCGGTGGTCGATCTTGGCGATCAGGTACCAGGGCGACCCGTTGACCGGGCGGACCGCCGCCATGACCGCTACGCCGCGATAGTCGACGCCCAACAGGTCCGCGGGCTCTCCGGTGACGACAGCGCGCGCGGCGGGCAGTACGCCGTTATCAAGCGGGAGCCGGAACGACAGCGCGGTGCCGCCCAGGTGACGCAGTTCGTTCAGGTACAGCACATCATTGCCCTCACGCCGGACCAGAAAGCTCTCGGCACTTGGGCTCAAGGTGGGCCAGGTCTCGATCAACGGATACAGAAACCCTTCAACCGGCGTATGCATGACGATGACCCCGATCGCCTTCGCCTGCTCCGTTCCCGTGCCCCGGACCAGCGGGACATGGAAGTCCAATTGTATGGCGCCCTGGCTATCGCGATACAGGTCCCGGGTCTGCACCATTCCGCTGTCCAGCGCCAGCGTCACGATCCCGGACACCGTGTCGTCTACGACCGCGGACCGCGATCCCGCAGGCAACATCGCACGCCCGTCGCGATCGAGCAGTTCGACCCGGTACCCGTAGGTATTCTCGATCAGCTTGAGCCTGGTCGCGACCTGATCGCCTGCCTCCATGTCTCCACCGTACAACCAGGCATCTGCGCTTGCGATCAATTGTTCGCTCGACGCGATGAATTCGGCATCCTGGCGCCGCTCATCGAGCCAGGACTCGACACTACCCGCCTTGAGTTCGGCGATCGCGCGCAGATCGGAGCCGGCCGCAGCCTGCAGTTTCAGACCGTAGATCTGGGCCACGCCGTAGTTGACCAGCGGCACCACTATTGCGAGCGCGATGAAGATCAGCATCAGATGGAGCCGGAGAGGACGTAAACGCGCATCCTGCCGGCCACCGCCTTCCGCGGGCGCCGACTCGCGCAGATCGCTCAGCAACAGATACAGCAGCGCCGAGGTGATCGCGACGAAGACATAACCCTTGACGGACCCAAATCTGACCAGTATCGATGGATCATCGATGACGTAGCCAAGCACATGGTCCGACAGGGCGATCCAGAGCATCGCAAAGACCGCATAGACCAGCGCGATCGCGCGCGGACTCATGGGCTTGCGGGAGATGTTCCGGGAAGGCAGCATATGGCTGCTTATCGGCAGGCGAGGCGGTATTTTTCAGGCACGGCCGTTCTCAAGGGCCTGATCATACGTATAATGGCCATGCATCGGGCGCAACCATGCGGCAGTGATGCCAGGTCATTGGCTGCAGGAGCAATTTATGGATCCGGACAGGCAGACAGAGCACTGGTGGGCGCCCGTCCCGGTCGGCGCGGGCAAGGCGGCGATCCTCAGTCTCGGCCCGCTGAGCGTGCAGCTGCACCGGGGTGGCGACGAATGGCTGATCGCCTGGTCGCGGGAAGGCGGCGACGTAGAGCCGGCCCGGGCCAGCATGTTGTTGTCTGATAATGGATTTCATGCGGACGACTATCAACGTTTCGTGACCCGCAGCGGCAACGGCATGGTGTCGATACTGCCGACCCTGGCGGATCGCCCGGTCGTGATCCGGCCGCGCCAGCCGGTCTTCATCCTGCCCGGCGAGCACACCACGCTCTACATCAGCACCCCGGTCTGGGTCCGTATCCAGGCCGGCGACCCGTCGCGGACGCTGACGGAGATCTCCGTCATGCGCCTGTCGGATTCATGGTTCGGTCCATCGACGCGTGAAGGGGAGCTTTGCTACTCGACCCGCACGCACGCCCGCAACAAGCTGTCCGAGGTGGTGCTGCGTCCGCATCGCGCCGTGACGCCGGTTCGCATCCACAACGAGGCCGATAGCCAGCTCCCGATCGAGAAACTCAGCCTTCCGGTACCGCTGCTGTCGGTCTACGGGGGCGATGACGGCAGCCTCTGGACCGAGAGCGTCAGCCTGACCCGCACCCACGAATCCGACATGGCGGCGCTGGCCATCCAGCCCGGCGCGCCGCGCGACGCCGTTGGCGCGAGGCTGCTAACCGGTCCACGCACGGTCGCTGAACGACACGGTTTCGTGCGCGCCTTCAGTGGATTGTTCGGATGAACGACGGCCGCAGAGACTGCTGAATGTACGATACCATCATCGAATTCCTGACCGGAGAAAGGGCGCTGCAGATACTTCGGGCGACACTGTTGCTGCTCGTTGGCGTGGTCGTCGCGCGGCTGTTATCCCGTATCCCGCAGCGCGCGATGAGCAAGCGATTCAGCCCGCATCACATCATGCTGGCGCGACGCTTCAGCTATTACCTGGTCCTGGCGCTGTTCGTCGCCTCGGCGCTGAGCGAACTCGGCTTCAGTCTGGGCGTACTGCTCGGCGCGGCCGGCGTGCTGTCGGTTGCGATCGGCTTCGCCTCCCAGACCTCGGCCTCCAACCTGATCAGCGGCCTGTTCCTGATCGGCGAACGGCCATTCGGCATCGGCGACATCATTACCGTCGGCACCACGACCGGGGAGGTGCTGTCGATCGACCTGTTGTCGGTCAAGTTGCGCACCTTCGACAATCTTTATGTGCGCATCCCGAACGAGACGCTGATCAAGAGTGAGGTCACGACCCTGACCCGCTTTCCGATCCGCCGCTTCGATCTCAAGGTCGGCGTCGCCTACAAGGAGGACATCAAGCATGTACGCGAGGTATTGATGCGCGTCGCGGAGAACAACCCCCTGTGCCTCGACGAACCAAAGCCGTTGTTCATCTTTACCGGCTTCGGAGACTCATCGCTCGACATCCAGTTTTCTATCTGGTCCAAGCGCGAGAACTTCCTGGAACTGCGCAACACGATGCAGGAACAGGTCAAGGTCGCGTTCGACGAAGCGGGCATCGAGATCCCGTTTCCGCATCGCACCATCTATACCGGCGAGGTGACGCGACCGTTCCCGGTCGTGTTGACCGGCGGCAATGAAGAGAAGCCGGCGGACAGCTAGTCGCGATAGCGTCGACATGTTATGCAATAATGATGCGATGCGCGATCCGTGGAGAGGAATTCTATGAAAAGACCTTGCCTGACTGCGCTGATCATATCCGGCTTGTGGATGCCCGGCGTAATCGCGGCCCCAACGGAATGCCTGAGTGTCAGCGCGAACACCTGGTCCAAGAAGGGCTCGGAGTTCGGCATCACCTATGTGCACTGGGAGGCCGAGCTGTCGAACGAATGCGCGGTGAGCTACGATGCGGACCTGGTGATCCAGTTCGTCGACGTCAGCGGAAAGGTCATCTACCAGTCACTCGACCTGGTCTCGGTGCCACGTCGCGCCAGCGCGGTGACCGATCGGGAATTCAACATCCCCGATCACGAATTCGAACGGATCTCCGATGTCGTCGTGACCATCAAGGAGGAACGCGAACGTCCGTTCTAGGACGCGCGCCCCTCCTTGACGTCGGTCCTGATCCTGTCTGCTGTCAGCGGCCGCGTCGCAGCTCGCTCTCACTCGTCGCTTTGCGCACCAGCTTGAGGGTATCGCCGGTAGCGATGCCGAGCGCGGCGAGGGTCTGACCCTCGTCAAGCACCTCGGACGTTTCGATCGATCCGATGATAATTACTCCGCCGTTCGGATCACGGGAGGGCATGGTGACCTCAGAGACTACGGTCTTCTCGACCTGGTAATTTGCGGCGCTGCCAGGTACCAGGCCGATCTCTGCCATGACCCGTTTCTTGACTGCGGAAAGCGTTGTCGCGGTAGGCGAGGTCACCTCGTAGGACGACCCGCTGGCATTATCGACCCAGAGCAGGTTGACGCGACCATCGGCGGCGGCGCTGCCCGCCCCGAACAACATCAGGCAGCCTATACCCGCGATAACCAGACGGGCCTTCGAAAAACGCGCAAGGGGGTGGATTTTCATGTCGTTCTCCTTTTTCTCGCCAGGAGGTCTCGCAAAGTCATTCAGTTAGGGGGCGATCGGTCATACCCCCTGATGCGCGAGACCTGTAGCTAGATTAGAGAAATCTTCACGGATGGGCTGTGACCGGCGTCACATTCTCTCTATGAAGTGTGACTCGATGCAGACACCCCTTGCGGGGCGGCCCGGCGGGCATCGGACCCGGGGAAGACGACCGGTCAGGTCAGAGCCTGCTGATCGGCCGGGACCGAGCGGGCCCGGCGACTCGGAGGCGGTTCGACAGCTCTTTCGCTCGCGGGAGATCGACGGTCTCCATCTCGAAATGCACACCGCGGAATTCGCCGTCGAACGGCGTCAGGACCAGAAAATAGGTCTCTCCCGCCTCGAAGGTGAACGCTCTGGACCGGGTCAGCTGCATATGCAGGAACTCAGGCCCGTGGTTGGTATCGTTACGCACCGAGAGCTGCACCGTCCCGGGCTTCATCGACACCAGCGTGTATTCCCCCTTGACCAGACGCATCAGTCCGGCACGATCAGCCTCGACCGTAATCCTGTTGTCGGCAAAGCCGAGGTATCGATCCGTGAACGGCCGGATGAAATAGACCTTTGCAGCCGGCTCCGCCCCCCGGACGATCAGTGGATGGCCGCTGTCGAGGCGGGTCCCGGCGCAGCCGGCGAGGATCAGGGCCAGCAGCAGGAGCGCCATCAGCGGGCGACGGGTCAGACTCCCGTTCGGGGCCTTCAAGCGGCTGCCGGCGGTGGCGCGCAGGTTCACAGGGTCATACTCCTCTCTCTCTGCCCCGAATCATCGCATCCCGCCGCCCGCAAGACAAGCCGTGACAGGCCGCCGGGCCCATCAAGCTGGTGAAAACATATGAATTTTTCGGTAGAATCCGCAGTCAGCACGCAGGATCCCTGTCTGTCCGACCCGGTCGCGGCGTACGCCGGCCCGCCCAGACCTATAAAAAGGTATAGAAACCGCAAGAGGAACGTCATGTCAGCGAAACATCCGATTATCGCCGTCACCGGGTCGTCCGGCGCCGGTACCAGCACCGTCAAGGACGCCTTCGAACACCTGTTCCGGCGCGAAGGCATCAAGGCGGCAATCGTCGAGGGCGACGCCTTTCATCGCTACGACCGGGCGGACATGAAAAAGGCGGTCGACGCCGCGTCTGCCGAGGGCAGGACACTCAGCCACTTCGGCCCCGAGGCCAACCTGTTCGACAAGCTCGAAGTGCTGTTCCGCAGCTACGGCGAGACGGGCAGCGGCAAGCTGCGCAAGTATCTGCACAACGACGAGGAGGCCGAACCCTACAAGCAGAAACCGGGCACCTTCACGCCGTGGGAAGACGTCCCGTCGGGTTCCGACCTGCTGTTCTACGAAGGCCTGCACGGCGGTGTCGTCACCGACCAGGCGAATGTCGCGAAATGGGTGGATCTGCTGATCGGCGTCGTGCCGATCGTGAACCTCGAATGGATCCAGAAGATCCATCGCGACACCTCGGCACGCGGATATTCCGCCGAGGCTGTCACCGACACGATACTGCGCCGCATGCCGGACTACGTCAAGACGATCACGCCGCAGTTTTCGCGTACCGACATCAACTTCCAGCGCGTCTCGATCGTCGACACCTCGAACCCGTTCATCGCCCGCGACATCCCGACCCCGGACGAGAGCCTGGTCGTGATCCGTTTCCGCTACCCGGAGAGGCACGATTTCCCGTATTACCTGTCGATGCTCAAGGGCTCCTGGATGTCGCGCCCGAACACAATGGTCGTGCCCGGCGGCAAGATGGGCATGGCGATGGAGATCATCTTGCGCCCAATCCTGCACGAAATGGTCGAGAAAAAGCGCGGCGGCTGATCCGGTGGGCGCTTTCTTCAGCGCCCGATCGCGATCGCCTGCAGCGACATCATAGTGCGCGCGAATGGATCGTTCTTGCGAATCTGCGGCGGCAGCGCGGCGATTGCGTCGCGCGCCTCGCCCGGCCCCGCAAAGCTGCCGTGGATCACCAGATACATCGTACGGTCGCCGCGTCGTGTCGCGATCACGGTCGATTTACCCTCCTTCAGATTCTTCTCGATGAACTTTTCCGCCAGTGTCCGGTCCGGTGTGCTCGCGATCTGTACGGTGTAGCGGTCAGGCGCCTGAACCATTAGCCATTCGCGCCCGCTCAACTCCGCGGCCTCGGCGACAGGTCGACCGGGTGACGTGGCGGCACGCGGTGCTGCGGCGTGTGTCGAAGCGACGGGCGCCGGGGCGGTACTCCTCGCCGTACCGGCGACGCAGGTCGCGGGCGACCGCACCGAGCAC
>CAZJKV010000074.1:0-10533 GCA_964546765.1 uncultured Chromatiales bacterium | reverse complement strand
CGCAAGTCCGCGGCCGTGACGGAGTCCGCTGCCCTCGGCGCGGCCGTCGAGCGCCAGCTGCCGCCGGACGGCCAGTTCACGCAGTGGGCGCTGGCGCCGGATCCGGACGCTGCGCAGGAGGATGGTGACGGCGCCGGACAATCGGGTAGCGAATCCGGGCAACGGGCCGATCGCGTCAAGGTCTGCCGCGTCGAGGACCTGTGCAAGCTGCGTTATACGGATGGTCACGCCCGGCGCGCACGCATCCGCAACCTGGTCCCGCCGCTGCCCGTCAGTGAGGAAATGAACGGCGTCCCGCAGGCATTCAGCGAGAACCTCGCCCGCGTCGTTCGCACACTCGGCAACAAGTCGGGTGTCGTCGTCCGTTTTGTTGGATTCACCGACGACGGCCCGCTCTCTGACCGCGAAGAACGTATCTACGGCAATCGCGACGCGCTATCCAAGGCGATGGCACTGCGCGTCGCGCAGGCCGTCCGACAGGCGCAGGTGCTGTCGGGTGTCGCGTTTGAGACCGGCGGCAGGGGCGCCGCGCAGCCGGTCGCGCCAAACGACACGCCCGCAGGCCGCGCCCGCAACCGCCGCGTCGAGGTCGAGTTCTGGTACGACGACCCGCTGCACGACATGCCTGACGAGCCACAGCTGTGCCCGGCCGCCCCGGGTGACGACTACGTCACGCACGTCCATGACCCGCTGGCGGGTCCAATCGAGCCGATCCAGTTTGCAAACGGCACGCCGCTCGTGTCCGACGAATATATCGATCGCCTGCGGGCGGCGTTCGGTGAGGTCGACGGCAGGACCAACGCGAGAGTGCGCTTTGTCGGCTACACGGCGAACCGGGTGCTCGATCGCCGCGTTGCGATCGCCTATGGCGACGATGTCGGCCTGTCGACGGCGCGCGCGCAGCGAGTGATGGAGTTCGTACGCACTGCGCTATCGCTGGCGCCGGGTCAGGTAGAGCATGAAGGCCGGGGCTTCGTGCAGTCGCCGGACGTCGTCAATATCGGCTTCATCGATTCCGAACTGTCGCAGGTCGAGGTCCAGGTCGTCTATGATGAGCCTGCCGTACTCGCCGCCGATGACGGCCTCGATATCATACCGCTTACGCGTGAGGTCGTGCCGGCCGATCCGTTCGCATTGAACCTGATGCGTATTACGGTCGACGGCCGGCCGGTCAACGACCCCGCGAAGAGCAACGAGGACCTGCAGCGCTGCACCGACGTTGCGCTCGATGAGGCCGATATCCGCTTCAGTTTCGACAACCTGAACCTCAAGCCGCGACTGAACGTAACCGCCTGGCCGAACGCGATCCGCTACCGCGACGACCCCGATACCGAATATCCGGAGAACCTGACGCGTTTCCGCGCCTATACGAACTATCCGGCCTTCATCGAGCGCACCGAGGTGCGGATCTTCACGGCCGGACAGTCCGTGCGCGATGTGCCGCTCGTCGTCCTCGAGGTCGGTGTGGACGGGACCGTCGAGTGGCAGGCCGACTTCGACGGCATCGAGGCGCCGGGGCGCGAGCTTACCTATGTGCTGCGCGTGTACGATCGGAGCGGGCGCTTCGATGAGACCGCGGCGCAGCGTCTGTGGATCATCGACCGGCAGACGGCCGACATCCCGGATCTCGATGCGGAGCGTGAGCTCCAGGTCGGCTATGGCGAGAATCGCCTCGCGCTGCAGAACATCCCGCTGAGCGGCGGAACCGTCCGGGTACATGGCAGCGGAATCCCGGTAGACCATACAGTATGGTTCGGGGGCGAGCCGGTCCCGGTCGGGGCGGACGGCGGATTCATCGCCGAAAAGATCCTCGATCGCGGCCTGCATACCGTCGAGGTCGCGGTACTCGACCCGGCCGGCAACGGCGAGCTGTTCCTGCGCGATCTCGAACTGAAGAAGAGCGACTGGTTCTATGTCGGCATCGCCGATGTCACGATCGCGAGCAGCGATACCAGCGGGCCGGCGGAGCTGCTCGCCGACGATCAGCAGCGCTATCGCGACGATTTTGTCATCGACGGTCGCCTGGCCGGCTACGTGACCGGCAGGTTCGGCAACGACTGGCGGCTGACCGCGAGCGCGGACACCCTGGAAGGGCCGGTCGAGGACCTGTTCTCGAATTTCGCGGACAAGTCGCCGGACGCGCTGTTCCGGCGCATCGATCCCGACTACCACTATCCGACCTTCGGCGACGACAGCACGGTGGAGGAAGGAGCGCCGACGCTCGGCAAGTTCTACCTGAAGCTGCAGCAGCGCGACAACTATGGCCTGTGGGGCAACTTCAACATCGGCTACCTGGACAACAGCCTCGCGCATGTCGATCGTGGCCTGTACGGTGCGAACCTGCACTACGAGTCGCAGGCGACGACAAGCTTCGGCGAACGCCGCCTGTTCGTCGACGGTTTCGCCGCACAGCCGGGCACCGTCGCGAGCCGGGACGAGTTCCGCGGCACCGGCGGCTCGTTGTACTTCCTGCGTCACCAGGATCTGCTGATGGGCTCGGAGCGGGTGCGCATCGAGATTCGCGACAAGGATTCCGGCATCGTCGTCTCGGTCAAGAACCTCGTGCCGATGCTCGACTACACGATCGACTACCTGCAGGGCCGGGTCATGCTCGCCGAGCCGCTGTCGGCGACGGCCGGTGACGGCCTGCTCGTCGACAGCGGTGCCGGTCTCGGCAACGAGGTCTATCTCATCGCGCGCTACGAGTACACGCCCGGCTTCACCGAGATCGACACGATGGCCAACGGCGGGCGCGTCCATTACTGGTTCGGCGATCACGTCCGGCTCGGCATCACCGCGAGCCACGGCAAGGCCGGCGAGGACAAGAGCGACCTGAATGGCGGCGACCTGCTGTTCCGCAAGAGCGCGAACTCCTGGCTCAGGATAGAGAGTGCGAAGAGCGAGGGTCCCGGCGACACGACGCTGCTGTCGGCCGACGGCGGATTCAGCTTCGACGGCACCGGGGTCGTCGATCTCACCGGTGAGCGAGCCGCTGCCCATCGTGTCGAGGCAAGCATCGGTTTCGACGACATACGCGAAGGCGCCCGCGGCAAGGCGACACTCTACCAGCAACAGGTCGACGCGGGGTATTCAGCGCCAGGCCTCGCGACCCTCAAGGATACCGACCAGATTGGCGGTACGCTGTCGACGCCCCTGACCGATCGGGTGGAGGTCCGCGCGAAGGCGGACCGCCGGGTCCAGGATCAGGGCCTCGAGACCACCGCCGGCGAGGTCGATGTCGATTACCAGGTCAGCGATCACTGGACCATGAGCGCCGGCGCGCGCAACGAGGATCGCAAGGACAAATCGCCAGTCGTGCCGCTGACCCAGATCGAGGGCGAGCGCACCGATGCGGTCGTGCGTGCTACCTACGATTCACGGGACCGCTGGCTGGCCTACGCCTTCGTTCAGGACACGGTGCGGACGACCGGCAACCAGGAAGACAATGCCCGTGTCGGTTCCGGCGGTGCATACCGCTTCACCGACCGCCTCAAGATGAATGCCGAGGCCTCGACCGGGGACCTCGGCGAGGCCGGCAGGATCGGCACCGATTATCTGTATTCAGACCGCACGACAATCTATACGAACTATGCGCTGGAGAACGAACGCACCGATCACGGCGTCCGGGCGAGGTCGGGAAATCTGACCTCGGGATTCCGCAGCCGTTACTCCGATACGACGAGCATATATATGGAGGAGCGGTATTCGCATGGCGACGTGCCGACCGGGCTGATCCATGCGAGCGGCATCGACCTCGCGCCGACGGACCGCTGGAACTTCGGCGTCAGCGCCGATTACGGCAAGCTGCGGGACCAGCAGACCAGCGCCGACACGAAGCGCCGCGCGATCGGCGTGCGGGTCGGCTACGGCTTTGACTCACTGAAACTCTTCAGTGCGCTCGAATACCGCGTCGACGAGACCGAAGGCCCGGATCTCGGGATATCGAAACGCACGACCTGGCTGACCCGGAACAACCTGAAGTACCAGATCAATCCCGACTGGCGCCTGATCGGCAAGCTGAACCATATGGAGAGTGACAGTTCGCTCGGCGAGTTCTTCGACGGGACCTGGACCGAGGCGGTCATCGGCTACGGTTACCGGCCGGTCCGCCATGACCGCCTGAACGCGCTGGTGAGGTACACCTGGTTCTACAACATACCGACACCCGGCCAGGTCACGACGCAGAACATCGCGGCGGAATACATCCAGAAGAGTCATATCCTGTCGCTCGATACGCTCTACGATCTGACGCCGCGCTGGACCGTCGGCGGTAAATACGCGTACCGGCTCGGCCAGTTGAGCATGGACCGTGTCGACCCGCAGTTCTTCGACAGCCGCGCCCACCTGTATGTCGCGCGCGTCGACTGGCGCTTCCTCGCGCAGTGGGAGGCGCTCGCCGAGGCCCGCCTGCTCGATCTCCCGGATGCGCAGGACCAGCGCAGCGGCGCTCTCGTCGCGGTCTACCGCAAGCTCGGCGACCACGTCAAGCTCGGCGCCGGTTACAACTTCTCCGACTTCTCCGACGACCTCACCGACCTCGATTACGATCACCAGGGCGTCTTCATCAACCTGGTCGGCACGATCTGATAATTCCATCCGTACCCCGTCCATGCTGTAGAAATGCCAGAAATACAGAGGGTTGCAGTCGCTCTTGACGCGCCGGCACCCGTTGCTAAAGTATGGATTAAAAATAGACCAGTTGGTCCAATTCTGTGGCAAGACCGTCGTGACCTTGAAGATGGTGGAAGGCAAGCAATGACACATTCAACCAAGGATCGCCTGCTGGAGGCGGGACTCGAGATGCTGCTTCAGCATGGCTACAACGACCTCGGCATCCAGTCCCTGCTCGAGCAGACAGGCATACCGAAGGGTTCCTTCTACCATCACTTCAAGAGCAAGGAAGACTTTGCGCTGCAGGTCGTCGACCGTTATATGGCCGAGGTACACGGGGGTCTCGATCTGTGCCTCGGAGACAAGGGCATGCCGCCGCTGTTGCGCGTGCGCCGGTTTTTCGAACTTTCCCGCGAAAAATACCGCACGGAAGGCTATCTCGGCTGCCTGCTCGGCGGCCTTGGCCAGGAACTCTCCGGTGTCAGCGAGGTGTTCCGGAGCAAGATCGAGTGGTGTTTCTCGATCATCGCCGATCGCCTCGCGACCTGTTTCGAAGAGGCGCGTGATCGCGGTGAGATCCCGGCCGGCGCGGATCCCAGGGAGATGGCGAACCTGCTCGTGAATTGCTGGGAAGGGGCCGCGTTGCGCAGCCGCCTGCGGCGTAATCCTGCGTCTCTCAGCCAGGTGCTCGATTTCTATTTCGATTCGGTGCTTTCCCGGACCTGATATTTTTTTATCCTGAAAATAGACCGACCGGTCTGTATATACCTGCCATCCGGTCGTGTCGCAGGTGTCTCCCCGGGGACGAAGGCCCACGGGGGTTTCATCACTGAAGCAGAGGAGGGTGTTCCATGGCAGCAAACAGCACAACACAGTCAGTAGGGCGCAACACGCAGGAGAATGTATCGCTGTATGAGCGACTCGGCGGTGCTGCGGGTATCGCCGCGATCGTCGACGACATTGCCGACGCCCATCTGGCCAATCCCGCGATCAAGGCCAGATATCTACCCTTGCTCGACATGCCGGATCATCTCGAGGAGGTGAAGCGGCACTTGCGCGATTTCCTCGGCGCAGGCAGCGGCGGACCTGAACAGTACACAGGGCGCAGCATGGTCGATACCCACCGGGGCATGAATGTCGGCGAGGCCGAATACATGGCCGTACTCGACGACATCATGGGCGTACTGAAAAAACACGGCATCGACGAGCAGACCCGAAAGGATATCCTGGCGATCTCGTTCGGACTGAAAGACGAGATCCTGCATCTTTAACCGGCGGGGGCCGATGGCCCACAGAACGGGGATGGAGGGGTGTGATTCGCATTCCTTCATCCCCTGCTTTCTGCATCCGATCGGATACGGATGCGAGCCCATTCGGATACACCCCGGGCGCACTTCCGACGAGGCTTCTATCGTTAACTAACCTGTTTTCAGTCAGTTAGCATGCTACTTGATGAGCCCGGTGGCATGGTATATCAATTGCAGTACCGTCCTCGTAACTAGAAAGCATCCACCCTTGCCGGTTATCGCGGCATCGGGTCAGTGCGAATTCCACACCAAAGGCGCTGTAAGTGCGAGAGGGGAGCTTTCCCATGACAGGATTGTCAGCGGTGCTTTTCACCCGTGGCGCAGGTACGGCGCCGGCATACCGATGAACGCGAAAAACGACCCTGTCCTCGTCGTTGACGACGACCCGGACATCCGTGAAATCCTCAAGGACCGTCTCGCCCCGCTCGGCCATCCGATCGTCACTGCCGAAAACGGCAAGCAGGCGCTCGACCTGATCGGCCGCGAGGACCCGGTCGTGATGTTCATCGACCTGCAGATGCCGGTCATGGACGGCATGGCGGTGCTGAAGAAACTGAAGGAGCGGCCCGAACTCGCGGTCATCGTCATCACCGCGCACGGCACGATCGAGAAGGCGGTCGAGGCGATGCGGGAGGGTGCTTTCGATTTCGTCACGAAGCCGTTCTGCATGGACAACGTCGATGCCGTGATCCGGCGCGCGTTCGACCGCGCGGCGCTGGTCCGCGAAAACCGCAACCTCAAGGCACAGCTCGCCGGGTCGCTGCCGGACATCATCGGCGAGAGCGCGAAGCTCAGGGAGGCGATTGATGTCGCGCAGAAGGTCGCGGCGACCGCGTCTACGGTGCTGCTGCTCGGCGAGAGCGGCTGCGGCAAGGAGGTTTTCGCGCGCTGGATCCATCACTGGAGTCCGCGTGCGCAGGGCCCGTTCATCGCGGTGAACTGCGTCGCGCTGCGTGATGAATTGCTCGAGAGCGAGCTGTTCGGTCACGAGAAGGGCGCGTTCACCGGCGCGCACGAGATGCGCCAGGGAAAGTTCGAGATCGCGAACGGCGGCACGATCTTTCTCGACGAAATCGGGGATTTCAAGCCGGAACTGCAGGCCAAGCTGCTGCGCGTACTGCAGGAGCGGGAGTTCGAGCGCGTCGGCGGCAACAAGCGCATCCGGACGGACATCCGGGTCATCGCGGCGACTAATCGCGACCTCCAGAAGGAGGTCAGGGATGGAAAATTCCGCGAGGACCTGTTCTTCCGTCTCAACGTTGTCAGTATATCGCTGCCGCCCCTGCGCGAACGCAAGGATGACATTCCCCTGCTCGCGGAATTCTTCCTCAAGCGCTACTGCACCCGGTTCAACAAGTGCCGGATGAAGATCTCGCCTGTGGCAATGGATCACCTGATGCGCTACAACTGGCCGGGCAACATCCGGGAACTGGCCAATCTGATCGAGCGCGCGGTGATCCTCGCGAATGGCCAGAGCATCACGCCGGAAGATCTGCCGCTGCTGCGGATCAACCATTCCGACCAGGATGATTCGCACGAGCTCGGTTATCACGATGCGGTTCGACGCTACCAGAAGCAGGTCATTCGCGAGGCCCTGCAATCAGCGGGCGGCAACCAGTCGAAGGCGGCCGATCTGCTCGGGCTGCAGCGCACGTATCTGTCACGGCTGATCAAGAAGCTCGAGATTGCGGATGATCTGGATGCATGAGCACTGGCGATGGCGTCCAGGGAAAAATCAGTATGAACCCTCTGCGCCGCATCACGATCCTTTCCGCGTTCGTCAGCCTGCTCGGTATCGCCATCCTGCTGCTTCCCACCGGATATAACCTCGAGGAGGATATCGGCCTCGGCCTGTTGTTTCATTTGCGAGGTGAAGTCGCCGCCCCGAAGGACGTTGTGATCGTCGCGATCGACGAGGCATCGGCCGACGACCTCCATCTGCCGCGCGATTCCCGATTCTGGTCACGTTCCTGGTATGCGAACCTCGTGCATCGGCTCATCGACGAAGGGGCGAGCGTGATCGCCTTCGATCTGATGTTCAATATGGAGCGTTCACTCGAGGAAGACCTCGATTTTGCCATGTCGATACGCAAGGCCGGCAACGTCGTCCTGCTCAGCGAGATGCGCAGGGAGACGATCCTGTTGCGGGATATTCCGATTCTCCCCGATTCCAGGATGATCATCGAGACGATGATCCCGCCGGTCGAGACGTTCAAGAGGGAAGCGCGCTATATTGCCCCGTTCCAGCTACCGAAATATCCCGGAAAGGTCAGCCAGTACTGGCTGTTCAAGCATACCGCGGACGTCGTCACGTTCCCCGGCGCGGCGTTGCAGCTGCATGCGCTGCGCGCCTTCGACGAGCTGAAGGCGATGCTGGAACGCGCCATCGACGATCCGGCAGTCACGCGGGCGACGGATGCGCTGAATCAGTCCGCGCGCGACGAGGCATTGTGGATTGCCGGTCTCGACGTTACGGATCTTGACGATGCCGACGCGTTGAACCGCCTGGTCCGCGGCATGCGGCACATCATCGGCTCTGACACGCTGATCTCAGGCTACCTGCTGCAGGAACTCCACGACAGCGCGACGCAGTCGCCGAACCAGCGTACGCGGGAACTCCTGGTAGCGCTGCTGAATATGTACAATGGCAGCGGCACCCGCTACCTGAACTATTACGGACCGCCGCGGACGATCACGACGGTGCCGTTTTCGAATATCGTCCATAACGGAACGGATCAGAATATTGCCCTGCCAGACTTCCGCGATAAGGTCGTATTCATCGGGGTCTCGGATGTCGGGTCCTTCACACCGGGCGACACGTTCAGGACCGTCTTCACGACCGGCGAGGGTCGCGACCTGAGCGGCGTCGAGATCGCGGCGACGGCGTTCGCGAATCTGCTGGACGGGCGTGACTTGAAGCCGCTCTCGCCGGTGTTGTCGCTTCTGCTGGTCGGCGTCTTCGGCCTGATCGCCGCGCTGGGCTGCTACGTGCTCGGACCGTTGATGGCGGCGCTCGCGGTCCTGAACCTTGGCGCGGTCTATCTCGGCGTCGCGTATTGGTGGTTCGTCAATGCCGAGATCTGGTATCCGGTCTTCGTCCCGCTAGCGATTCAGGTTCCCGCCGCCTTCGTCGGCGCCGTGCTTTGGAAATATATTGACGCGCGTCAGCTCGAGATCGAGCATGCGCATCTGAAGGAGATCAATCGCACCAAGTCCCAGTTCGTCTCGCACGTCTCGCACGAACTGAAGACGCCGCTGACCTCGATCAAGGGGCTCGTCGACAACATGACGAGCGGGTTTGCCGGTGAAATCGGCGACAAGCAGCATGATTATCTGTCTCGCATCCGCGTGAATGCCGACCGCCTGACCCGGATGATCTCCGACCTGCTCGATGTGTCGCGTATTGAGTCAGGGACGTTGCAGCTGCACCGGATGCAGGCGAATCCCTGTTCGCTGATCCAGGACTGCCTGGCCCAGTTTCAGTTGCAGGCCGAGGCGAAGGGCGTAGACATGGAGATCGCCTGCGCGGACCGCGAGATCAGCGCATCGCTGGACCCCGACAAATTTACGCAGATCATCACAAACCTCGTCGACAATGCGCTGAAGCATACCGATCCCGGCGGCAACATCCGGGTCATACTCGCCCACGAGGAACCCGATCACATCGTTGTGACGGTTGCCGACACCGGCACCGGCATTCCGCAGGACTTTCTCGACACACTGTTCGAGCCATTCTCGCTGGCGAGCCGCCGCGCGGGCTACCAGAAAGGCCTCGGGCTCGGTCTCTCGATCGTCAAGTATCTCGTCGATCTGCACAGCGGGACGATCTCGGTCGAAAGCGAAGTCGGCAAGGGGACTGAATTCCGCGTGGTATTGCCGAAGTCAGACGAGGAGGGTCTAGACACGACACAGCCGGCATAGCCCGGTCTGCCGGGTGACGCGCACGAGACGTCAAGCTCCATTTCGGATACCGATTTACATCGCCGTCAAACCGTGTTACTGAATAGCGCAGAATCAGAAATAATAGCGCAGGAACGCGCCGTAAAACTCCCGCATTATTCGATCATTCATGATGCCGGCTGCCCTAGGGCGGCGGGCAAATCCATTCCGTGCGGCCCGGTGAACGGGCTGGCGGCGGCTGATACGATGGGTGCGTATCTGATTGGATACCACCTGTGATCCTGTTGGATACAGGTACGCCGAACGTAGTATCAGCGTACCTGTTTCATTCATTTCACTATCAATGACTTGTTGTATGTGGTCGAGGCTGGTACGGGAATTGCCATTGCCCTGTTGGGGGTGCAGCAGTCCGCGCCGTCGATAACAACAATCCGGACCAGACGGGCCCGCCGCCGTTGTGTCGCGTGACAGGGAGCGTTCGATCCGCAAGGGATGCGCCAATGCACAAGGTGCTCGTTTCCAGTTTCCGACCGCTGCTCGCCGGCGGCATGCTGCTCATCCTCTGCCTGGCGATCCCGCACGCCGCCTACGCGGCAGATCCCGATGCTTGTGAAAACTGGGTCGCGACCGTGGTTTCGGTCGAGGGCCGCGTCGAGGCGCGCCGGGCGGACCAGACGGTCTGGCGCCCCGTTGCACTGAACGACCGCTACTGCGC
>CAZJKV010000073.1:0-10605 GCA_964546765.1 uncultured Chromatiales bacterium | reverse complement strand
TCGTGCGGCGGATCTCATCGTCGCGGCCGATCACCGGGTCGAGCTTGCCCTGCTCGACGCGCGCGGTCAGGTCGATCGTGTATTTCTCCAGCGCCTGGCGCTGCTCCTCGGCATTCGGGTCCTCGACCTTCTGGCCGCCGCGCATCTTCTCGATCGCCTGCTCGATCATTCCCTTGCTCGCGCCGGCCTTGCGCAGCAGCTCGCCGAGCAGGCCCTTGTCCTCGAGCGCGGCGAGCACGAACAGCTCGGACGAGATGTACTGGTCCTTGCGCTGCTGGGCGTACTTGTCGGTCAGGTTCAGCAGGCGGATCAGGTCGTTCGACGGATGCACGTCGCCGCCGGCGCCCTCGACGCGCGGCAGGCGGTCGAGCGCCTCGCCGAGCTTCGAGCGCAACTGGGTGACGTTGACTTCGGCCTGGTTCAGCAGTGGCCGCGCGGTGCCGCCGTCCTGGTCGAGCAGGGCGACCATCAAATGCGTCGGCTCGATCATCTGGTGGTCGCGGCCGAGCGCGAGCGACTGGGCCTCGCCGAGGGCCAGCTGGAATTTACTGGTCAGTTTGTCCATGCGCATGCGGGGTGTCTCCTGTCACGGGTCAGGCCGTTGATAGTCCTACAAGATATAGGGTCTGTCACTGGGGTTTCAACCACGCTTATACTGGACGGCATGGATTTTGGAGAGGACAGCGGGCTCGCGGACCGGTTACGCGGGCATGTCGAATATCTTGCCGGCGAACTCGGGGAGCGCAGCGTGCGCCGGCCGGCGATGCTCGAGGCGGCGGCCACCTATATAGAAGGCCAGTGGGCGGCGCTGGGCTTCGAGCCTGTCAGCCAGCGTTATCGCACCCACAATGTCGAGTGCCGCAACGTCGAGGTCACGATCCCGGGCCAGGAACACCCGGACGAGATACTTCTCGCCGGCGCGCACTACGATTCCGTCAAGGGCTGCCCCGGCGCCGACGACAACGCGAGCGGGGTCGCCGGCGTGCTCGAGCTCGCCCGCCTGCTGCGCGACACCCGGCCCGCGCGGACCCTCCGCCTGGTCGCCTTCGTCAACGAGGAACCACCATTCTTCTTTTTCCACGAGATGGGCAGCATGGTCTATGCGAAGGCTGCGAAGCAGCGCGGCGACGACATCCGCCTGATGCTGTCGCTCGAGTGCATCGGCTATTTCAGCAACGAATCGCGCAGCCAGCGCTACCCGTTCCTGTTTCGCAGCTTCTACCCGGACCGTGGCAACTTTATCGGTTTCGTGTCGAACCTGGGCTCGCGGCGGGCGCTGAAGCAGGCGGTCACCGCGTTTCGCGAGTCGAGCGGGTTTCCGGTCGAGTCGCTCGCGAGCCCGTCGTTCGTGCCCGGCGTCGCGTGGAGCGACCAGCTGTCGTTCTGGCGCAAGGGCTACCCGGCGCTGATGGTCACCGATACCGCATTTCATCGCAACCCGAACTATCACACGCATGAGGACACGCCGAAGACGCTCAATTACGAGGAGATGGCGCGGGTCGTGAGCGGGCTCGCGGGGACGCTGTGTCTGCTGGCCGATCGCGGCCTGGCGCCCTGATGGCAACGGTCGTTGCCATTCGCGGGGTCTTTCCTGACAATGTCCATGTGTCTGGACTGACCCCGCTCAATTCACTGCCCTTCACGCTGATCGTTGCCGCGTTCTGCCTGTCATTGACCTCGACCGGCGCCCGCGCGGACCTCATCATCCCGACCGACCATGCGACAATCGCCGCTGCCCTGGCGGCAATCGAATCCGGAGCGACGGCGGAGCGGGTCATCACCCTCGAACCGGATACCTATACGGAATCGTTCACCCTGACGGCCGCGCTGCCGTCCGGCGTCGTGCTCAGGGGCCGCGAGACGGCGCGAACCGTGCTCAACGGCACCGTGACGATCACCGATGCCGTCAATGTCCGTATCAGCAATCTCAGGTTCGCCGGCGGCGGGCCGGCGGTGGCGCTCACCGGCGGCAGCGTGACGATCTCGAATAATGTCTTTCAACTCGCGGGCGGTGCGACGGCGATCGAGATAACGTCGTCCGCGCCGGACATCCTGAACAACGTGTTCTATCGCGGCGCCGTCGCGATCGACGCCGGCGGTAACGCCATAACGCTCGAGAACAACGTGTTTTACCAGAACGGCGACGCCCTCATATCCGAAGGTCCCGGCTCGATCTTCACGCACAACGCCTTCTTCGGCACCGCGGTGTTCGGCGACGAGCCCGTGACCGGCGATCCGCTGTTCGTCGACGCGGATGCCGGCGACTTCCATCTGCGCGCAGACTCGCCGTTGATCGACGCCGGCATCGGCATCGACAACCTCGACGACACGACAAGCGACATCGGCGCCTATGGCGGCGCCCAGGCCGAAGGGCGGCCGTATCCGGTGCAGGGCCCCGCGATCGACTCGGTTACAGAGGACGGACCCGTTTACAGCGTCACGCTACGCTGGTCCGCGAATCCCTGGTATCGTCTCGGCGGCTATCGCGTGCATTATGACACCGACGGCGGCGCCCCATACACAGGGACCGGTGCGGACCAGGGCGACTCTCCGATCGATGCCGGCACGGTCACGACCTTCACGATCGACGGCCTCACGGCGGCGAGCGCCGATGACCTGGAAGCACCGGTGCTCGCACAGCCGGAGCCGGGCGATCGCAGGCTCCTGCTGCGCTGGTCGGCGAGCCCGGGCGCGACCGGCTATATCGTCCGTTACCGCGTCGACGGCGCGGCCGATGACACCGGCATCGACGTCGGTAATGTCACCCGATATGCGCTGACCGGGCTCGAGAACGGCACCGACTACCGCATCCATGTCGCAGCCTACGCGCAGCGCAGCTATGTGTTCGCGCTGACCGCGTATCCCGAATTCAATACCGGCCTGCAGAGCGCGTTCTCGACACAGCTGAGGGCCGAGGTCGGGTCGCAGGCCGAGGGCCTGCCGTCGAACGAGGTCGTCGACTTCCCCGAGGCGATCATCGCCTTTCCGGATCTGCCGGACAAGAACGGCTGCTTCATCGCGACTGCCGCGTTCGGCTACTACGGCGCGGCGGAGGTACGGACCCTGCGTCGCTTCCGCGACGAATTCCTGATGCGCCACGCGCCGGGGCGCGCGTTCGTCGCGTGGTACTATCGCCACAGTCCGCGCATGGCCGCCGCCCTGGACGAGCATCCCGCGCTGAAACCGCTGGCGCGGTTCGCGCTGCTGCCGATGATAGTGATGGCTACGTTTGTGGTGCAGGCGCCGGCGGCGCTGCAATGGGCCGCGGCCTGCCTGGCGCTCGCGCTGATCGCGGGCGCCGCGAGGCGCAGGATGACCGCCGCTACTGGAGGGGTGCAATGAACAAATGCTGGCTGTGGCTGATCCCGGTGCTCCTGCTGCTGGCCGGGGACGCGCTCGCCAGGGAGCGACCGAAGTGGTCGTTCGAACTCATGGGCGGCACCTTCCACAGCGATCTCGATGAGTGGGGCACCTACTTCGAGGACAACCGGATGGTCGATGCCGGCGTCGCCGTCGCATACAAGGTGCTGCGACCGCTCGAGATCGGCATCGAGGTGAGCTACCGCAAGGACCGGGGGCAGGGTTTTGCCCCGACGCACGGAATCGTCACCGGCGACGTACGCTACCAGTTGCTGCCGGTCCATTTGACGGCGACGCTGCGCGGGATCTTCTACGAGGACCAGTGGCTCGTGCCGTATGTTGGCGCGGCGGCGGGTCGCTACCTCTATCGCGTTACGATTGCGGGCCAGGAGCGGAGATCGGGCGGGACCGACGGGACCTATGTCCGCGCCGGTCTGCAGCTGCTGCTCGACCGCCTCGACCACAGCGCCGCGCTCGGCATGCGGCGCTACTACGGCATCGACAATACCTACCTGTTCTTCGAGGTACGCGAGAGCGAGGCCGATATCAGCGGCAGCGAACTCGGCGGGACCTCGTATCTTGGGGGCCTGCTGCTGGAGTTCTAGCAGGGCCTGACACCGCCTGAACGCCCGCCTCGGGCCATTTTGTGAACTGCGTCACAAAAATAATGTGAGCTACGTCCTACTATCGGTCTGAAGCACGACACTATTTAGTTACAGACTGGGGGACCAGGCCATGTTCCCATCGACCGCCCGATTTTATCCGTCACTGCCGCTGTTGCTTGCCTTGTTACTGGCGTCCGCGACGGCCGCATCCGCCGACGATCGCACATGGACCGTCATCACGATAACCGGCGCCGTCGCGATCGCCGGCAGCTACGAATCGGGTTCGGTGACCCTCGACGCGCGCGACGGCACGCAACTCGGCGCGCCGTTCTCGTTGCGCACCGGCAATGGCGGTCATCTGGTCATCGCCCGCGACAAGGACATCATGACTATCGGCGCCGGCACACGGCTCGATGTCCCGGTCCCGGCGCGCAACGATCAGGACGACGTCATCCGTATTCGCCAGGCGTTCGGCTCGGTCCTCTATCAGGCCGGTCATCGACAGCGGGAGATCTTCGAGGTCCACACGCCCTACCTCGTATCAGCCGTCAATGGCACGACCGTCAACATCCTCGTCTCGAAAGACATGACGACGGTCGACCAGATCGAGGGCCCGATGCACATCTATACACCGGACACCAAGTACGAGGCCTACCTCGAGGCGGGACAGGTGGCGACGAGATCGGCCGGGGACGAGGGCATCCGCATCGTCAGCGACCTCACCGCCGAACTTGAAGACTCCCGAAACCGGGGCATCGCGACCGAACCACGTTCGTGACCGAGGACGGCTCGGTCACCCGTGAGCCGACAACTCCGGCGCGTTATCAGTCCATTTTCTTCCAGTCGGGATTGCTCATATAGGCGCGCGTTTCCCGGACGACGATACCGGACAGCAACAGCAAGCCGATCAGGTTCGGCAGCGCCATCAGACCGTTCGCGATGTCCGAAAAGGTCCAGACCAGCTCCAGCGAAATGACCGCGCCGACATAGACCATCAGCGTGAACGTGATCCGGTACGGCATCACCACGCGGCGACCCCACAGACTCTCCGAGCAGCGTTCACCGTAGTAACACCAGCCGACCAGGGTCGTGAACACATAGACCAGGACGGCAACAGTCACGGTGTAGATGCCCCAGCCACCGCCGAAACCCTGCTCCAGTGCCCACGCGGTCATCGGCGCGCCGCGCAGGCCCTCGACCTTCCATGCGTCGGTGACGATGATCGCGAGCGCGGTGAAGGTCACAAGCACCAGCGTATCGATAAATGTCTGGGTCATCGACACCATCGCCTGGCGCACCGGCTTGTCGGTCATTGCGCTGGCGGCTGCGATGCCGCCGGTGCCGAGCCCGGATTCGTTCGAGAAGATGCCGCGCGCGACGCCCATCTGCAGCGCGATGATCACACTGGCCCCGAGGAAACCTCCTGCCGCGGCGGTGCCGGAAAACGCGTCCGTGAACACAAGCAGGAGCGCGTCGGGCAGGCGATCCGCGAACACGACCAGCACCGCGATCGTGGTGACGAGGTAAAGGACGAGCATGACCGGCACGACCGCGGACGAGAAACGCGCGATGCTCCGGATACCGCCGATGATCACCACACCGGCCGCGATCATCAGGAACAGGCCGGTATGCGCCCGGTCGATGCCCCACGTCGACGCGAGCTGGTCAGCGGCGGTGTTCGCCTGCACCATGTTGCCGATGCCGAACGACGCGACCACGCCGAACAGCGCGAACGCGACGCCGAGCACGTAGCCGAGGCGACCGCCGACGCCGTGGCGCAGATATTCCATCGGGCCGCCGGTCTGCTCGCCGCTGGCGTCGGTGCGCCGGTACTTGACCCCGAGCAGCCCTTCGGAATACTTGGTCGCCATGCCGACGAGGCCGGTCATCCACATCCAGAACAGTGCGCCGGGACCACCGATACCGATCGCGGTCGCGACACCGGCGATGTTGCCGACGCCGACCGTCGCGGCCAGCGCCGTCGCCAGCGCCTGGAAGTGGGACACGTCGCCGGGCACGTCGCCCCGCTCCTTGCGCTTGTAGAAGGCCAGCCAGAGGGCGTGGAACAGCACTCGGAATTGCAGCGCGCGCAGGCGGACGGTCAGGTACAACCCGGTCAGCAGCAGCAGCGGGATGAGCAGGAACGGTCCCCACACGAAGCCGTTTACCGCCCCCAGCATGGCCTCCAAATGCTCCATATTCGAGATCCTTCTTCAGTGAGAATGACGCTCTCGCGAACGAATCGCTTGGGCTGGTATGTATCGGGCCGGCTGACCCTTATATAATCGGGGTCATGGATAACCGAAAGTCCCGCTACCAGGATATCCCGTCTTTTATCACGAAGGACGGACCGGCGAAATGAAGTCGGTCGCCCCGGAACTCGAACCCGTATCCGAAGACGCCGTGCACGAAGATGTCGCGCGCGCCCTCGCCGAGGATCTGGGTGACGGCGACCGCACCGCGGCGCTCGTCGATCCCGGCGTCCGGGCACAGGCGACGGTGCTCACCCGCGAGGTCGCGGTGGTCTGCGGGTCTGCCTGGTTCGAGCAAACCTTCCAGGCGATCGATACCGCCGTCAGAATAGACTGGCAGGTCGGTGACGGCGACGCGGTCGACGCGGGACAGACGCTCTGCACCCTGTCCGGTCCGGCACGCGCGCTGCTCAGCGGTGAGCGCACCGCGCTGAATTTCCTGCAGACCCTGTCCGGCACCGCGACCGGGGTCCGGCGTTACCGCGAGCGTGTCGCGGGCCTGACGGTGACCCTGCTCGACACCCGCAAGACCCTGCCCGGCCTGCGCGCGGCCCAGAAGTACGCGGTGCGCTGCGGCGGCTGCCACAATCACCGGATCGGCCTGTACGACGGGCTTCTGATCAAGGAAAACCACATCGCCGTCTGCGGCTCCATAAAAAAATCAATAGAATCAGCCAGATCTCTGGAGCCGACGTTACCGGTCGAGATCGAGGTCGAGGACCTCGACCAGATCTCGGAGGCCCTCGATGCCGGGGCGGACATCCTGCTGCTCGACAATTTCGAGCTCGCGACGCTGCGTGAGGCCGTCGCGCTGAACCGTGGGCGGGCGCTGCTCGAGGCCTCGGGCGGCATCACGCTCGAGAATCTGCGCGAAATCGCCGAAACCGGCGTCGACCGCATCTCGATCGGTGCCCTCACCAAGGATCTGCAAGCCATAGACCTCTCAATGCGTATCCATATTGACCGATAACCCTGTTATCCACTCCAGAGACAGGGAATCGTGATGTCGGCGTCCCCCGCGAAACAGGCCAGTTCGGGAAACATCCTGCCTATCCTGCCGTCACCGGCGCTCCGTTCCGAGGTCGAGGACGCAGCGATAGTCGGCGAGCAGGTCGAGGTACGGCTCCATGACGGCGCCTGCTTCAACGGCAAGCTGCAGAAATTTCTGCGCAACGAACGGCGGATAACGTTCAGCATCGACGGCGGCAGGGCCCAGGACCTGCCGTTCCTGAAGCTGAAGCTGCTGCGCCTTACGCGGTCGCGCCGCTGGAGCGCCGGGCAACTGCACGGCGAAGCCACGCACCCGAACGCCGATCCGAACTGCGGTCGCTTTCGCATCGAGATCAAGAATGGAGAGGTGATCGAGGGCGACACCCTCGGTTACCGCCGCGACGCTATCGGTCTCTACCTCTATCCGGTACAGGACGGCGGCTATACCTACCTGTTCATCCCGCACAGCGCGCTCGAGCAATACCGCTTCGATGCCTGTGAACTGACACCGCCGCCGACTGCCACGCCTGATGCGCGTCCGCCCGAACTCGCGCATCACGAGCCTGTCGTGCTCAGGGACATCACGTCTATCGACGTCCTCGAGGCGATGCTGAGGCGAAACAAGCACGCGACCAAGATCAGGTTCGGGGAGATCCTGGTCAAGGAAAAAATGATCACAGAGGCACAACTGAACGACGCGCTGGAACTGCAAAAGCAATACCGCGAAAAGGGCAGGAACGCGCAGCTCGGACAGATCCTCGTCGACAGCGGCGTCATCGATATGGGCCATGTGCTGTCGGCGCTGTCCGAAAAGCTCGGGATCCCGTTCATCGACATCGCCGAATTCAAGATGAATCCGGAATCGATACGCTTCGTCCCGGAAGACCTGGTCAAAAAATACAACCTGCTGCCCATCCATCACTTCTCGAACAAGCTGGTCGTCGCACTCGAGAACCCGATGGACTTGGAGGCGCTTGACGCAGTGCGCTTCCATTCGAAACTGCACATAGAACCGGTCATGGCCTCGCGCGAAGCGATCGCGCAAATGATCGCAATGCTGTACTCGAGTCCCGATCTCAAGGAAGCGATGATCGACGACTACGTCGACCAGGACGACGCGGAGGATTCAGGGGGGTTCAGGGAGAAGGACAACGAATTCGACGAGTCCTCGGTCCAGGACAACGTCATCGTCAAACTCGTCAACAAGATCATTATCGATGCCTACCAGCAGCGTGCCTCGGACATCCATATTGAGCCCTATCCGGGTAAAAACAAGACGGTGGTCAGGTTCCGCAAGGACGGCTCCCTGAAGGGTTATTACGAGATCCCCGGCAAGATGCGCGCGGCGGTGGTCGCCCGCATCAAGGTCATGGCCGACCTCGACATCTCCGAGAAGCGCAAACCCCAGGACGGCAAGATCGACTTCAAGAAGTTCGGTCCGCTCAAGGTCGAACTGCGTGTCGCGACGATTCCGACAGCGAGCGACATGGAAGACGTCGTGCTGCGCATCCTGTCGAGCGGAGAGCCCGTGCCGCTGGACAAGCTTGCCCTGTCGCAACGCAATGCGACCTTGCTGCGCAAGCTCATCAGCAGGCCTTACGGACTGTTCTTCGTCTGCGGCCCGACCGGTTCCGGCAAGACAACCACGCTGCACTCGGTGCTCGGTCACCTGAACACCCCGGACCGCAAGATCTGGACCGCCGAAGACCCGGTCGAGATCACGCAACGCGGCCTGCGCCAGGTCGCGGTCAAGCCGAAGATCGGCTTCAACTTTGCGGCGGCGATGCGCGCCTTCCTGCGCGCCGATCCCGACATCATCATGGTCGGAGAGATGCGCGACAAGGAAACGACCAGCATGGGCATCGAGGCCTCGCTGACCGGCCATCTCGTACTGTCGACGCTGCACACCAACAGCGCCCCGGAGACGGTGACGCGCCTGCTGGACATGGGCATGGATCCGTTCAACTTCGCCGACGCGCTGATCGGGATTCTCGCCCAGCGCCTTGCGAAGCGGCTGTGCGTGTCGTGCAAGGAGGCCTATGAGCCATCCGTCGAGGAGATCAACGAACTGGTCGCGGAATACTGCTTCGAACTGCTGCCGAGAAACGCCCCGGATGAGGACAGGGGCAGGCTACACAGGGAGGTGCTGCAGGAGTGGCGTGAGGGCTTTACCGGCGAGGACGGGAAGTTCACGCTCTATCGCCCGAAAGGTTGCCGTAGCTGCGACGACACCGGCTACAGCGGCCGGCTCGGCATCCATGAACTGCTACCGGCGAGCGACGCGCTGAAGAAAAAGATCCTCGAGGAGGCGACGGTCGCGGACCTGCTGAGGCTCGGGATCACGGAAGGCATGCGCACGCTGAAGCAGGACGGACTCGAGAAGGTCATGCAGGGCCTGACAGATGCGCATACCGTACGCACGGTGTGCATCAAGTAAACTCGAAGCCCTGGTGCCCGACGTCGTCCGCCACCCGCTCGCACACCACCCCGCTCACCCGCGCCATCGTCGGTCCCTTGTGCAGCCATTCCCGCAGCGCCTCGAGCGCCGCATCATCGCCGCAGGCCAGCACCTCGACGGCGCCGTCCGGCATGTTGCGGACCCAGCCGGTGAGCCCGAGTTCGACGGCCAGGTTGCGGGTCGATGCGCGGAAAAAGACGCCCTGCACGCGCCCGGTGACCCTGCAATGCATACAGCCGCGCATCGGCGCCCTCCTTCCATATGAACTGCCGGCAAGTTAATATCGACGGCGATCCTTCGCATTTTCCCGTTCCTGAAAAAGACAAGCAAGCACCGTGAGCAAAAAGGGATTCCGCATCGAAAAGGACAGCCTCGGCGAACTCGAGGTGCCGGACGGCGCCTGGTACGGCATCCAGACCGCGCGCGCCGTTGCGAACTTTCCGATCAGCGGCAGGGCGCCGGACCGGGACTTCGTGCACGCCCATATCCGCATCAAGCGCGCCGCCGCGGCGGCGAACCGCGCGGCCGGCTGGCTCGACGACCGGCTCGCCGGCGCGATCATCGCGGCGGCCGATCGCATCCTCGGCGGCGAGTTCCTCGACCAGTTCATCGTCGACCGCTTCCAGGCGGGCGCCGGCACCAGCCACAACATGAACAGCAACGAGGTCATCGCGAATCTCGCCAATGTTGTACTCGGCGGTCGCCGCGGCGACTACGCGCCGGTGCATCCCAATGACCACGTCAACATGGGACAGAGCACCAACGACACGATCCCGACCGCGATTCGCCTCGCGGCGCTCGCGAAACTGCCACGCCTGACCGCGTCGGTGCGGGCGATGGCGGACGAATTCGCGCGCATCGGCGCGCGGGAGGTCGATACGGTCAAGAGCGGCCGTACCCACCTGCAGGACGCGGTGCCGACAACGCTCGGCCGGGAGTT